>NZ_JBWKER010000004.1:254718-267604 GCF_056435345.1 Kitasatospora sp. NPDC043950 | reverse complement strand
AAGGGCCTAGACAATCCTCATTCTCGCTGTTCAGAGGCACTTTCTGCTTTGCTGACCACCTGCCGGACAGTCAACTTCGTGAAAGCGCGAGGCTAGCTTGGCGCCCCACAGCGCGTAGCGCCCCATGGGCCGACCTTCGGTGTCGAGGACAAGGACCTCGATGTCGCCCCTAAGCGTCTCGATCGGCGCGTCCAAGGTCGGCCGCACAAGCCTGAAGGCGACTCGGGCGTTCTCGGCGTCAAGCAACGCACCGAAGTCGTCGTAGCTGTGGCGCCCGACAAAAAACCCTTCAAGATCGCAAGCGAATACGAATGCGCCACTTTCCTCGAACCGGACAGAATATTTCACCGAAAACATCGCCCACTTTCCACTGGGAACACGTCGAATCAACAAGTAGGAAAAACGGTGATCTTCTGGTACTTGACTTTCGGGTCCGTGTAGCCATAGTCCCCAAAGCGGTTCGGACCGACGATCCTGTACGTGTCGCCTTTCCCGGGAACCTCCCATTCGGGCGAGCCCTGGAAACCCGACTGCGCGTGAGGACCCCACTTGGCCGCGTGCTTCGCCGATTCGTACCCTTGATAAAGCTAGAGTAGGATCCGTGAGGCTTTCCGTGCGTGGGGTCCCCTGCCCGGCCTTAATCCTGGCAAGCTCGTCTGCAGCCCACCCAGGAACATTGTCGTCGTTGTGCACCAGCACCGGCGTTGTGCCGGCGAGTACATAGTACGCGTGCTTTGCGACCTCTCACTGCCTGCTTCTTCGCAGGTCGACGATAACTTGATGGTCCGTCGATGTCCGTGGATGTACGCCGACGTCCATGACTGTTGCCGTCACCACTGCCGTCAGAGGTGCAGACCAACCGCCTTGCCGCCGGCCGCGCCACCTTACTTCAGAAAAGGTCGACATGAACAACAGCGTAGGTGAAATGCTCGTACGCCTGGTGACCAGAGTACTTTTCGGCTACTCCGGACGAGTATCTCACTGGGGCACATACTTGAGGCCCCACCTGGGATATCAGATGGGGCCTCAGTCCTGGGCTTGCAACTTTACGGGGCGGGAGATTCGCGAGATATAGTCACGATGAGTTCATCGAGCTTGTCCACCGTCTTTGGCGTTCCCAACTCTTGCGCCGCGGCTACGATTCGCTTATAGTACGCCCGGGAAATTGGCAGGGAATCCTCATAGATCCACGAGCACATCGTGTCAAATGCCAACGCTTCTTCGCCAACGGCCATCAGGTGACGAACATCAGCGATAACCTCTTCCGAAGTCAGTGGCGAATCATCTAGGAGCTGCCCCACAAGCGCCTGTATGCGCCGGTATCTATCCATCGGTCACCGCTATTCTCTCGGGAAGGCTGTGAGAATTTTTCCGGTCAGCGGCTCGTAGCGAACCTCAATCGTTATCCCACGCACAACTCCAGTGATCGCCTGAACTGCAGGGTCTCCCTTTCGTGTCTTGAGAGTCCGCTCAGCATAGTTCGCCGATCCAGTCTTCCAGACGCGCGTACTGTTAGGGCTCGTTGCTACATCCGCTACGGCATCCAGGATGTCGTCATGACTCCATTCCTTTGGGAATATCGTCGCTCCGGGGCGTCCGGGGTAAGCGTGTTCGCTAAGGATATGTGCAGCATCGTCACCTAGCAGGTCTCGCCCGACTCCACCGCAGTTATGAACAAGGACCGGCGTGGCCCCTGCGAGCACATAGTACGTGTGGAGGTTGGCGACGGTGAGGTTGTAGGTCGATTGGGGATTGGTGTGGTAGGTGCTGACCTGGAGAACGGAGACGGTCTTTCTGTCTGCAGTCAGCAGTTGCTCGCTGGTCTTGACGTCTCCTGCTTCGGTCCAGCGTCGTGTGGTTTCATCCCAGTAAGGGTGCCCTTGGGTGGAGGTGATGGTTGAGGTCTTGGTGGGATCGGCCAGATCTGCGACTGTCAGATCAGTGAAGTCACGGTCGTCTGATCCTGTGATGGTGTTGGTTACCGGTTCGGCGTTTGTGCTGCCGGATTCCGGATCCGTGGCGACGACCTTGTCCCCGGGCTTTACTTCGCTGATGGGCTTGGAAGTTCCGTCGGCGAGGAGAACTGGTGTGTCGGGTGTGAAGCTGTTTCGACCGCCGCAAGCCAGCATCCGCGCCGCTGTTGCGGTTGTGGCTATTCCCGCGCCGGCGAGGGCCGTGCTGCCTGCCGCAGCTTCTCCCGAAGCAACGTCAGCGATCAGGGCGCCGCACTCGATGATGGCTGCGAGGCAAGCCGGGGCCGCTTCGACGGCAATAGGAGCGGCGATGAATGCGAGGCTGATGATCCCGACTGCGCCGACGAAGACCTTCTGCCAGCTTTCCAGTTTTCCCCTGTCGACCTTCATGTAGGTCGACGGGTAGTTCCAGTTCGTCGACCCCGTGGACACGCCTGACCCGCAGTTGTACTTGGCCCCCATGGCGTAGTAACAGGTGGGCTTGGCCTCTTTCGGCTTCGCGACCCGGTCCTGGGCAATGGCGGATGCGGCCGGGTGGCTGAAGTTGATGTACTGGGTGGTGATGACGTAGTCGTCGTTGTCCTCCGCCACCTTGATGTTGGCGTATTGGTAGTTGCCGGGGCCGCTTGCCCAGAGGTCGACGCTGCCGTCGACGTTGGCGCAGTTTCCGCTGCACTTGCCCTCAGGGCGAAGGCCGCTGGGGTCGGAGAGGTTGACGGGGTTGTTGTTGCTGTAGGCGTAGCCGTTCCACTGCTGGGGGTCGGCTGTGTCGAGGATGGGGTCGGGGCTGATGAAGCGTCCGCGGACGGGGTCGTACTGGCGGGCGCCGAGGTTGGTGAGTCCGGTGGTGTCGTCCTTTGTGCCGCCGACGAAGCCCTTGGTGCCGGCCCACTGGTTGGTGCCAGGCTGGGTGCCGCGGGGGTTGCCGAAGGGGTCGGTGGGGCGGCGGGTAACGGTCTGGGTCGCGTTGGTGTTGACCTGGACGCCGTTGGTGCCGTGCGGGTCGGCGGCCTGGATCAGGACGGCGCCTCCGCCGATGGCGGCGGTGACGCGTGTGTAGGTCAGTCCGCCCGGGGCGGTGATGGAGCGGACGTTGCTCGTGGAGCCGCTGGCCGTGTCGAGGGTGAGCTCGTCGGTGGGCAGGTTGAGCGTGGTCTTGCCGGGGTTGCGGCGGATGAGCTGGTTGCCGTCGGCGTCGTAGAGGTAGGTGGTGGCAGCGGCCTGGCCGGTCTTGGCGAGCGAGTCGAGCCTGTCCTCGCCGTTCCAGGCCAGGGTGGTGGTGCCGCCGGTGTCGGTGATGGCGGTGGTGTTGCCCTTGGCGTCGTACTGGTAACTGACGGCCTTGGTGCCCGCTGGCCCGCTGGTGGTGGAGGTGAGCAGGGCGTGGGGCCCGCCGGTTCCGCCGCCGGTGTTGGGGGCGCTGGTGGGGGAGTTGGTGCTCTTGGCGGCTCCGAAGGTCTGGGTCGTGGTGATGTCGTTGAGGCTGTTGCCGGTGATGTCGTGCTGCACGAGGCCGGTGCGGTTGCCGGTCGCGTCGTAGGTGTAGGTGTTCCAGTAAGGTGCCGGGCCGCCGATGGTCCGTCCGCCGGGGTTGACGGTGGCCGGGCCGTTCGCGTTGTTGCAGCCGCCGACGCCGGGCACGGTGGTGGAGCTGCCGGTGCCGTGGACCTCGCCCGAGGAGTCGGTCCAGTCGGCGGTGGTGAAGGTGCCTGCGGTGTCGGTCCAGGCGCCGGTCAGCCGGCGGAGGTGGTCATAGGTGAAGCACTGGGTGTCGGTCGCCGAGGCGTCCTGGATGGTGGCGGCCGAGGTGATCTGGCCGGACTGGGTGTAGGTGTAGCTGGTCTGGTCGACCGAGACGGTTCCGACCTGACGGTCGGTGAAGCTGTTGATGACCCGTCCGGTGGCCCAGTCGTACTGCTGGGTGGAGACGACCTGCTTGCCGTACTGGCCGACCGTCGTACGCACGGGGCGCGCGAGCGCGTCGTACTCGACCTTGGCGATGACGGCCTTGCTGAGGCTGGCGGCCGCGGTGAGCAGGCCGGTGATGGTCCGGCCGTAGCTGACGGTTTCTGCCGGCAGGCCGCCGGCGGCGGGGACACTGACCGTCTTCAGGGAGCCGATGACCGGGCTGTAGGTGTTGGTCGTCGTGTAGGTACCGGCGAGTGCGCCCTCGGCGGACGGGATGGTGATCGATGAGCCGAGAGGACGGTAGGCGGTGTCGTAGTCGGTGACGGCCTTGGTGTAGGCCGTGCCGCCGGCTCCGCCGACGTAGCGGGTCGAGGAGGTGGGCTGGCCCTTGACGAGGGTGTCGTAGCTCCAGGAGGCCAGCTGGTTCGCGGGTGCCACGGCGCCGTTGAACGTGCCGGTCTTACGGTTGAGCAGATCGTAGGTGTAGGAGAGTGTGTTGTTCTTGGCGTCGACGATATGGTCGACGCGCGAGTTGACGTCGTAGAACGTCCGGGTCACACCAGTGTCCGGGTCGGAGGCCGAGGTCTGACGCCCGAGCAGATCGTAGGAGTAGTTCCAGGCGTTGCCGCTGCTGTCGGTCCGGGACGCGGTGAGACCGGTCGGCGTGTATCCGTAGCTGGTGACGTCCGCGTCGGCCAGGTTGCCGGTCGCGGTCGGTGTCCGGTACTGCCCCAGGGCGGTGGTGCGGCCTCGGGCGTCAACCACGGTCGACGTCGGAGTGGCACCTGAGGGAGGCGTGACGTCGGTGCGGTCAGCGCCGGGGTAGGCGGTGTTGGTGGCCCACTGGAGGTTTCCATAGGAGCGGAACTCCGAGCGCACGACGCGCCCGTTGCCGTCGTAGGTGTTCCACGTCTGACCCGGGACCTGGCCGTCTGCCGCCGGGATGAAGACGGAGTTGGTGGGGAAGGACCCCTGCTCGTAGTACGGGTCCGAGGTCTTGATCACCCAGCCGTGGGTGTCGTAGACGGTGTCGGTGATCAGGCGCCCGGTCGGCTTGGCGGCGCTGGTGCTCTGGGTCTGCCGAGGCCGTGCCAGGCCGTCGTAGATGTCGATGCTCGCGGAGTAGGTGACCGCGTCGTCGTTGATCGATTCGGTCTTGACGGTGGACGGTGCCTTGGAGCCGTTCAGGAGGTAGGTGAATTTCCGGCTCGGCAGTTCCTCGGTCGGCCGGTCGGGCTCCCAGACTGCGGTGATGCGGCCGAGGGCGTCGTACTGGGCAGTGGTGACCCGGCCGTTGATGTCCTTGCTGACCAGAAGTGAGCCGCGGGCCGGATCCTGGGTGACGCTGGTGGTCCAAGCCGCTCCCATCGGTCCGGTGGTGCGGATCTCCGTCGGCAGCTGTCCGGCGGCCGGGGTGCGGGCGAGCGACGTGATGGCAGGCGTGACCGACGGCCCGCTCAGCTGGGCCCCGTTGCGGTCATAGGTCGAGCCTTCGGTCGTCGCAGTCGTGACGGGACGTCCGTAGGCATCGAAAGCTGAACTACCGTCATGGATATAGATGGGGTTGCCCGCTTGGTCGAAATGGTCGAGGACCTGGGCGCTGGTCGGGTCGCCGGCTGGACCGGCCTGTTTGAAGTCCTTGCCGTCATAGATGATGCGGCTGCTGGACAGGGTGTTGGAAGCCGTGGCCGTCGCGCCGCAGGACCCCTGGAAGGTGGTCATCTCCGAAGCCAGTGTCAGGAGCTGGGGGTTGTCACTGACCGCGTAGCCGGTGGTCGTGCAGGTCTCGGGAGTGGCGGTGGTGCCGTCGCCCTTGTCGTCGACCTTGACGACGCGGTTGCCGTTGGCCGGCTCGGTGGTCGTGACCGTCGTGGTCGTGCGCCAGCTGCCGTCGGTGAGCTTCGCCTTGGTGATCGCGGTGGTCTCGGAGTCCGGGAGCCACGCCTGGATCTTCGGCACGCCCGCGCTCTGGGCATGCGTCGCGGAGCTCGTCTGCCCGTTGTAGGTCCTCCCGGCCACCGCCGTGACCGTCCCGCCGGCCTGGTCGTAGACCTCGGTGGCGACGACGCGGCCGGACAGCTGGGCGCTGTCGGTGACGGTGCCGCCGAGCGGGCTGGGGACCTGGACGCTGCGTTGGGTCTTGCCGTTGGCGAGGTAGTCGTCGTTCATGCCCCGCAGGTAGGTGACCTTCTGCTGGGTCTTGGGTGCTTCGCTGGAGCCACCGCTGCCGGTCGTGGTGGTCACCGACTGGTACCCGCGGAAGCTGTCCCAGGTGCGGGTCTTGGAGTCGGTGAACTCCGCGTCGTTGCGATGCCAGGCGGCTCCACCGTTGTACGTGTACTCGGTGGTCTTGCCGATATTGGGTGTGCTGACGAGGTCCAGCGCGACGACTGTCTTGACGAGGGGCTTGTCGAACCAGTCGTTGACCGGGTCCTTCGAGGACAGGAACGTCGGGTACCACTTGACGGGCATGCAGGCCATCGTGTTGCTGTCCTCGGAGGACGGCATGTGGTTGTTCACCCGGGAGCATTCGGGGTCGGCGTAGATGACGCCGATCCGCCCGCCGGTCTCGGTGGTGATCTCCTGGATGCGCGGGCGCATGTACATCTTTTCGCCCAAGTCCAGGCCGTCGACGCGGTTGGCGCGCATCGTGTACTTGAACTGGACGGCGGGCAGGTCCTCGATCGCCGCCTGTCCGTTGCTCGGCACCCGCTGGACGGAGTCCAGCTGCAGGATTCGCTTGGTGGCGTCCCCGGGATCGGCAAGTTCCTGGTTGAGGTTCCAGGTGTCGACGGTGCGGTAGGCGGAGCCGACCATGACCTGTGTCGAGATCCCGGTCAGGCGCTTGGTCGTGAAGAAGGTGGGCGCCGAGTTCACGCACGAGCCGTCGGTGCAGATCTGGTCGATCGGCGTATCGGGCCAGGCGTCCGCGTTGGCCGCGGTGCGCTGGGCCTCGGAGCAGGTGATCGCACCGCTGGGTATGCAGCGCTCCGCGACGGTGAACAGGACCTTCGCCGCCGGGTTCGCGCCGCCCTTGGCCGCCTTCTGCTCGTCCAGGCGCTGGCCGTAGGCGATCTCCTTGAGGTAACCGGCCCGCTGGTAGTCGGAGAGGGTGCCGGTGCCGCCGTTCTGGACGCGGCCGCGGTTGTACTTGTTGCCCTCGGCGGCGTACTTGTACGTGGTCAGGTTGCCGTGCGGGTCGACCACGTAGTCGAGCTGCCAGCGCCAGGCCATCTGGCACCAGGAGTTGTTACCACTGCCGGAGTTGTAGCAGGGGTCGCCGCTGTTGGGCGAGTACACCGGCAGGGTCAGGACGGAGTTCGCGGCAGGATCGCTGCCGTCACCGCCCGGCAGGTGGTTGAGGCCGTAGTAGTACTGGACACCGTCGGGTGTGGTGATCCGCCAGTACTCCATGCCCTGGTAGTCGACATCACCCGCCGCCTTCGGAGCACCGGTGAGCTGCTCGACCTTGGTGCCGTCATCACTCTCCAGGTGCCAGACGTGGGTGTCGTCGTCGCGCACGATCGCACCGGCCCGGCCGCCGAGGGAGAAGGTGGCGTTCTGCCCGCCCCAGCACTGGTCGCCCGAGCCGGTGATGCCAGCCTTGTCGCAGCTGCGGTAGGACCGCTCGATGTAGCCGGGCTCGTAGCCCCAGCCGTCGCCGATCCACGAGGGCTGCGCGTTCGTGGACGACGTCTTGCCGTCCACGTTCGCCGAGTTGTAGCTCAGCGCAACGGTGGGTGCGGCGCCGCCGAGGGCCGGCGGTGTCTGGATCGGGTAGCTGTAGGTGAAGCTGCCCGTGTTGGAGCCTGCGGACCAGGCCACCGACGACGACAGTGGTGTCGCGGTGAAGTTGCCCAGGGGACCGGACGGGGAGGCCGCGGGGGCCAGGACCACGGAGCCGCCGGTTCCCCCGGCGCTGCCGACGGTCAGGGCCTGCGCAGGCGCCTGGGCGGACGAATTCGCGGTGGTGAACGACGCCTTCACCGCACCGCCCTGGGCGTTGCCAGGTGCCGCAGGGGGAAGGGTGACATCCGCAGTGATCGTGCCGGAGCCGTCGTTCTTCACCGGAACCGGGGTCTGCGTACGGCACTCGGGGCGTTCCGGCGTGGTCAGTGAACAGGCCGGGAGCGCGACGAGGCCGGCACGGTCCGACCACCCGCCCGCCTGCAGGGCCTTCAGGTCCAGGGTGACGCTCGCCTGCCGCCCGTCGCCGCCGACCGACGCCTTGGCGTCCGCCAGCGCCACCAGCGGCCCGTTGACGCCTGCGGCCTTGCCCTTGTCCTGTCCGGCCACCTCGACGGTGACGGCGTGCGCGCTCTCACCCTGGCCGGTTCCCGGTGCGACCCGGACGGCCAGATCCCCGGCCTTGGTTCCGGTCATGCCACCAGAGGCGGGTGAAGCCCCACCGGTCGCCCTGCGGGCAGCCTCGGCCTCGGCGCTGTCGGAGCCGAGCACGACCGTCGCGGTGCCGGTGACGATCGGCGGAGCGGTCTCCGGCTTCCAGTTCGCCGCCTTACCCTCCGACTTGGCGCCTGGCGGCTGGGCATCGTGTCCCTTGACGGAGGGGGTCGCGCTTCCCAGGGGCGTGTTAGGAGGAGCCCAGACCTCCCCTTCGGGCTCGGGGTAGGTCCATGCCACCGCCGGCGGCACGCTCACCCCGGTCAGTGTCAGGGCGACCAGGGCCGCCACAGCCGGCGACCGCCATCGGCCGCCTATTCGTCTTCCGGCCCGTTTCCGGGCAGGCCAAACCACCACAGTGGTTTCTCCTCACTCATTGTCGACACAACGTCATATGGACAGGTATGTGCCAGGATCGAGGTGACGATATGTGCACCCACTGACACGCCACCAGGTCGCACGAGTGCCGTACATGAGATGTTTATGAAGTCTTGATCTCGCGATCCGCGGCTTATCTGGACACATCGGCACGAACCGACAAAGGGTTTGACCGATCCACAGGCCAGCACGCATCGTTCCCACCCGAACCCACCCCATCGAGGGTGCGGCCCGACCGGGAGGGACCCCGCAATCCGCATGACCAGCACTCCGCGCACAATCGCGCACACACGACCAACACCGTCCATACGCAGGCGCATACTCGCGCTGACCGCCCTCGGCACCGGCTGCGCCCTGAGCCTGGCCCTGCTCAGCGCGCCGGCGGCGCTCGCGGCCGACACCGTCCCCGCCCCGCCGACCCACGGCCCGGTGGGTGGACTGCCGCCGATCGTCCCCTCGTCACCGGCACCTGCCCGCACCCCCGCGCAGCAGGCCATGCTGGACGCGCTCGCCAAGGCCAAGACGACCGGCAAGCCGGTCACCGTCGAGACCTTGACCAATGAGGCCTCCAGAACCATCGCCAACCCCGACGGCACGCTGACCAGCACCGACAACGCCCAGGCCGTACGGACCAAGCGCGGTGGTGCCTGGGCGGACATCGACTCGACGTTGCGGGCCAACGCCGACGGCACGTTCAGCCCGGCCGTCGCGACGACCGGGCTGAAGTTCTCCGGCGGCGGGGCGGGCCCGATGGCCACCGTGACGACCGACGACGGCAAGAGCCTCGCGGTGAACGCCCCGTTCGCCCTGCCCAAGCCGTCCGTGACCGGCGCCAACGCCACCTACGCCGACGTCCTCCCCGGTGTGGACCTGCAGCTGACCGCGCTGTCCCAGGGCGGCTGGCGGGACGCCATCATCGTGCGGACCAAGGAGGCCGCCGAGAGCGCGGCGCTCAAGTCGCTGACCTTCCCCGTCTCCGCGCAGGGCCTGTCCATGGCCAAGGACCAGTCCGGCGGCATCACCGTCGTCGACGACAGCGGTGTCACGCGCTTCCGCGCGCCCGTACCGCTGCAGTGGGACTCCAGCAAGCCCGCGCCTTCGACCGCCACCGCCGACCGGGCTTCCAGGGACTCGGTGCGTGCGGCGTTGGCGGCCGCCCCGACGCCCGCGCCCACGGGGAGTGCGAGCGGGATTCCGTCGACCGCCGAGGAACCGGGTGACGGCGCGAACGTGGCCGCCATCACCACCAAGATCACGCCCGCGGCGATCGAACTGACGCCGGACCACGACGCCCTCGGATCCGGCGACGGCCCCTGGTACCTCGACCCGTCCCTGGTGGCGGCGACGAGCTCGGTCCAGGGATCGGTGGAGGTCCAGGAGAACCACAAGAAGGCGGAGAACTTCAACAAGAAGAGCAACCTGGCCACCGGCTACTGCGGCTACCACAGCAGTGACCCGAGCCTGGACTGCGGTGACCTGGGCCGCCAGCGCGCCTACTTCCAGTTCGGCATCAACCCGGTGCTCTACACCAAGCCCGGCGGCGCCGAGAGCCCGCCGAGCATCTACAGCTCCACCCTCAACTTCCAGGTCACCGGCGCCTCCAGCCCGGGCACGAACACGCCGCTCGTGGTGTACTCGGCTCCCAAGCCCATCCACGAGCACACCAACTGGACCGACCAGCCCTGCGGGGACAGCAAGACCGTCGTCATGGAGAACTGCCCGACGGTCAACGGTCAGTGGATCACCGGCACCGGCCCGCTGGCCGTCGACGTGACCGACATGATGAAGCAGGCGATCGCCGGCCAGTGGCCGTGGTGGACCGTCGGCATCGCCCCGATGGGCAACGAGTGGGACATGATGTACCGGCACTACATCGCCAACAATCCCTCCATCACCACCACTTACGACATCACTCCGACCGTCTGGTACCCGCGCACCAGCCCCGCCCCCGGCTTCGCCTGGAACAACAGCGCCGCCGAGTGCACCACCGGCGGCGCGCACCCCTGGGACAACCCCGGCTGGATCGGCGGCAACCAGAACATCAACCTCACGGCCAACAGCTACTCGCCCGCCGGGCAGACCCTCCACACCGACTACCAGATGTGGGACGACAACGACGCCAATTTCAGCTGGACTCAGGGACGCTGGGGGACCAGCTACAACGACCCCGGCCCCTCCGTGGGCGTGGGATCACTGTCGGACGGCCACCAGTACGGCTGGACGGCTCGCGCCACCGACGAGATCCTCACCTCGCCCATGACCCCGTGGTGCTACTTCCGCGTCGACAGGACCAACCCCCGCGTCAGCATCAGCTCGACCGACTTCCCGCCGTCGGGCACCCCCAACCCCACCCCGGCCAAGTACATGAACGACCCGGGTGCCTTCACCATCAACGCCGAGGACCCCGCCCCCGGCGCCGGGCTCCAGGCCTCCGGCGTCGCCTGCGTGCGCGTGAGCACGGACCCTACCCCGGTCGTCGGCTGGCGCTGCGGCCAGAACGGAACCCTGCCCCCCGGCCAGCCGTACACCTACAAGCCCAGGGACTGGGGCACCAACACCCTGTACGCCTGGGCCATGGACAACGCCGGCAACTACAGCCAGCCGGCCGTCTACAACTTCTACGTCCCCTGGAAGCCCGACACCCAGCCCCTGTTCGGCGACGTCGACAACGACCAGAAGCCCGACGTCATCACCGTCGACAGGAACGGTGACCTGCGTGTCATCGGCGGCACCATCGACCCCACCACGTCCCTGGCCGCCCCCGCCGCCGCTGCCCCGGGAAACCGGGACTACGGCGCCACCTGGTCCGACTACCAGGTCAGCCACCACGGCACCTTCGCCGTCGGACAGGCCGTCGACGAGATCCTCGCCCACTACACCAAGGACACGACCTCCAAGCTGCGCGAGGCCCTCTACCTGATCCCCAACAACGGCACCGGGCGCTTCGACACCCTGACCCCGATCGCCCTCAACCGGCCCGCCTGCACGACCTACGAGACCGGCAAGCCCTGCTCCGGCTACAACCAGAAGAACTGGAGCGGCGCGTCGCAGGTCATCGCGATCGGCACGCCCGACGGCGAGGCCGTGGGTGGTGAGCCGGGCAACGAGGCCCGCAAGGTCATCATGACCCAGACCTCTGTTCTCTCCCTGGAGAACAACAACCTCTACCTCTTCCAGCCCAACGGCCTCGTCGACTCCCTCGACGCGGCCACCTACATCCCGGCCGTCTCCGGCAGCTGGGCCGACCTGGAACTGCTCAACCCGGGTGCGGCCAACGGGGCGACCGCCGTCCCCGGCACCACCGACCCCACCTACCAGACCACCATCTGGGCGCGGAACCGCACGACGGGTGACCTCTTCGCCTACCCGCTCGGCTACAAGGCCGACGGAACGGTCGACTACTCCGCCCTCACCAAGCCCGGCCAGGGGATCAAGCTGGACGTCGGCCAGCCGGTCAAGGCGGGCGACTACCCCCGGATCGGCGCCGGAGACCTCAACAACGACGGCACCCCCGACCTCTGGGTCATGGACAACAGCAACGCGATCGCCATCTTCGCGGGCAAGAGCAACGCCGGCACCAAGGGCAAGGCCGACGGCTTCGTCCCGCCGGCCTTCGCCGGCTTCTCCGACTCCAGCGTCACCATCCACTCCCAGCTGGTGAACTGGCTGTGCGCCGACTCCATCGGCGGCCCCAACGAAGGCACCGAGGTCGCCGCCTACGCCTGCTGGCAGACCATCAACCAGCGGTTCAACTTCGCCACCGACGGCACCATCCGTTCCGGTAGCTGGTGCGTCTCCACCAAGGGCAACGCCCTCGGTAACGGAACCGGCCTGATCCTGTCCCGCTGCGTGGGCAACACCGGCCAGAAGTGGGCCGTACGCCCGGACGGCCGGATCTACCTCCCCGCCACCGTCACTGCGGACAACCCCGGCGGCCGCTGCCTCGAACTGCCCGGATGGGCCACCGACCAGGGCACCCGGCTCGGGATCTGGAACTGCCCCGGTCTGCAGGCCAACCAGCAGTGGAGCCTCAACTACGAGCAGCACGCGCCCTGATGGCGCTCGCCGTGGGGCGAGCTGAACCGATCTGAAGAACGTGAACAGCCTGTAGACAGGCCGGTGGGGGGGGGGGGGGAGGGGGGGGGGGGGGGGGGGGGGGGGGGGGGGGTGCGTAGAGGGGTTGTTGCGGGCGGGGGGGTGGGGGGCGGGGGAGAGTGCGGGGGGAG
>NZ_JBWKER010000004.1:151727-254708 GCF_056435345.1 Kitasatospora sp. NPDC043950 | reverse complement strand
TACTTCTTCTTCTCTCCGTATTGGGAGCGCAGCCCCACAGCAAAGAACGCCCACACCCCCCCCCCCCCCCCCTCCTCCCCCCCCCCCCCCCCCCCCCCCCCCACCGGCCTGTGGTGGCCCATCTGGCGCGGGCGCTCTGTGATGGCTGGGGCTGCGCGTAGCGGGGGTTGTGAGGGGAGGTGAAACTCCGTTGTCCGGGGGTGGGGCTCGCGGCGATGATTTCGGGTGTGGCTGACACCAGGTTCGAAGGCTCCGCGTTGCGGCCGTACCCCAAGATCTCGGCGAGGGGGCGGCTCTCCGCGTCCGGGAACCGGGAGTGGGTTGCCGTGGAGAAGGTGCACGGGGCGCACTTCGCGGTGGTCTGTGAGGGGGGTGCGGTCCGTCCGGCCAAGCGGCGGGAGCTCCTGGGGGAGGACGCGCTGGACGGCTTCTTCGGCGTCAGCCGGGTCTGGCCGGCGCTGGCGGTGGCGGCCGCCCGGTTCGCCTCGGCGGTGCGCGAGGCGGCGGGCGGGGGCGCGGGCGGGGGCGCAGGTGGGGGCGCTGTGGTGACTGTTTACGGTGAACTGGCCGGCGGGTGCTACCCGCACCCCGATGTGCCCGCCGTCGCCGGAGTCGAGCCCGTACAGACCGGCGTCTGGTACGCGCCGGGGCTGGAGTGGCTGCTCTTCGATGCCGCCGTCGACACCGCCGAGGGCCGGTCCTGGATCTCCGACCGTGACCTGCGTGACGCCGCGGGCACCGCCGGACTCGCCTGCGCCCCCTCGATCGGGCGCGGTGCGCTCACCGTGCTCCAGGAACTTCCGGCCGCCTTCCCCACCCTGGTCCCCGCGCTCCTCGGGCTCCCCGAACTCGCCGACAACCTCGGCGAGGGCTACGTCCTCAAACCCGCCGGTACCTGGCGGGAGACGGGTCCCGAGGGGGTCGGCGCGCGTCCGGTGGTGAAGGTGAAGCAGCGGGCCTTCGCCGAGGACGAGCGCTACGACGGTGCCCGCCCGTACCTGCCGCCGCCGCAGGGCGCGGCCGGGGTCCCCGCCTGGCTCCTGGTCCAGGCCGCGGCACTCCTCACCCCCGCCCGCGCCGCCGCCGCCGTCAGCAAGCTCGGTCCGCGTGCGCCCGAGGACGTCGTGGCGGCGGAGCTGACCCGGGACGTGGCGGAGGAACTCGCCGAGGCGGTGGGGGGATTGGACGGTGACGTCCTGCGCGCGCTGGAAGCCGCCCTCGGGCCCGGAGCGCGCTCCCTGGCGGCGTTCGACGCCGAGGACCGGCGCTCGCCGACGAGCCGGGCCGGGCTGACGGGCTGACGGGCTGAGGGGCTGAGGGGCCGAGGGGCTGACAGGCTGAGCGGTCGGGCTGGTCAGGCCGGTCGGGCGCGGAAGGATTCCTGAAGAACGTCGCCCGCCCATGCGGAGGGCCCGTCGCCGGCTCCGACCGAAGGGTGACAGCGCAAGGGTGGGTGGGGCGTGGAAGTGGGAGGGGTGTTCGGGAAGAATATGTCGGTCGGTCTACTGATTCCTTGCCGCCGCCCGGGTGGTGCGCGCAGGAAGTCGGCCTGGTCGACTTCCTGCGCGGATGGAGGCGGTGGAAGTAACGGCGATGGAGAAACTGTAGACCGGTCTACATATTTCTTGCCGGAGAGGGCGTCGGTGGTCGAGGGTGGGTGAAGGGGGCGTCGAGAGGGGCTTCCGCCCGGGGTGGGCCGGGCCCATCATGGGCTCCCGGCCCCAGCCCCCGGTCGAGGGCTCCGGGTGAGGCTCCAGGAGGCAAGCAGAGATGGCGATTCCCTTCCCTGTCCGGATCCAGTCCGCCGTCGTCCGGGGCGCGTACGCGCTGCCGGAGGGGCTGCGGCGGGCGATCGCGGGCGCGCCGGTGGTGCGGGACGGTCAAGTGCTCTCGCTGGACGCGCAGTTGATCCTCAAGTTGCAGCGCCTGTCGAAGGCCGCCCTGGTGCTGCCCGCCGGGGTCGGGCCGTCGCGGGAGGCGATGGAGCACGCGCGGTACCTGGTGGGCGGGGCGACGATCCAGCCGGTAGCCGTCCGGAACGTCGGAATCCCGCAGGAGTACGGCGAGTTGGCGGCCACGCTGTACACGCCGGGCAGGCTGGCGGCGGGTTCCGGGCTGCTGGTGTACCTGCACGGCGGGGGCTGGGTGGTCGGCAGTCGGGCCAGCCACGACCACGTGGTGCGGTTCCTGGCGCAGCGGGCGCAGGTGCGGGTGCTGTCGGTGGAGTACCGGCGCGCGCCCGAGCACGCGTTCCCGGCGGCTGCGGACGACGCGCTGGCCGCGTTCGACTTCGCGTACGCCAAGGCGGCGGACCTGGGCGCGGATCCGGAGCGGATCGCGATCGGCGGCGACAGCGCGGGCGGGAACCTGGCGGCCGTCACCACACAGGCGGCGGTGCGGCGGGGCGGTCCGGCGCCGGTGTTCCAGTTGCTGCTGTACCCGGCGGTCGACGCCTCCGTCCGGCGGCCCTCGCGCGACCTGTTCACCGACGGGTTCTTCCTGACCAGCGCGGACATGGACTGGTTCCTGGACCGCTACGCGCCCGCGCCGGCCGACCGGACGGACCCGCGCCTGTCGCCCCTGCTCGCCGCCGACCTGTCCGGGCTTCCGCCCACGTACGTCGGCACCGCGGGCTTCGACCCGCTGCGGGACGAGGGCGAGGCCTACGCCGAGGCGCTGAAAGCGGCCGGGGTGACGGTGCGCCTGAGCCGCCAGCCGGACCTCATCCACGGTTACGCCAGCTACCTCGGCATCGGCCGCCGCTTCCGGGAGGCGACGGCGGAGGCGGCCGAGGCGCTGCGGCAGGCGCTGGGCGCCGCGTAGCGCGCAACCAGGGGCGGTACGGCTCGGCGCAGCACCGGGCGGGGGCCCGTTCGGAGGAATCAACGGCCCCTGCCCGGCTGCTCGTTCAGGCCGGGATCCGCCGTGCCTCGGCGAGCTCCGACGCCTGCGCGCCGTGCGCGAGGAGGTACTCCGCCACCGATCCGTGGTGACTCCGGATCGACAGCAGCGCGCGCCGCAGATGCACTTCGCGTACGGGCAGGGCGTTGTGCGCGGCCCCGGCCGGCGGCGGTTTGGCCAGGCCCAGTTCGTCGTTCGAGCGCAGGAAGTCCTGGAGGACCTCCGCCTCGGAGGCGCCCAGCAGCGTCTGCAGGACGGCGACGACGACTCCCGTGCGGTCCTTGCCCGAGGCGCAGTGGACCAGGACCGGCGCGGCCTCGCCCCCGCCGACGAGCAGTCGGCGCAGGACGGCCACTGCCGCCGCGCCGGCGCGCTCGGCCATCAGCGGGTACAGCTCCAACTGGTCGGCAGGCCAGCGTCGTTCGGTGAAGACCGGTGCGTGCAGGTACCGGGCGTCGACGAGGTCGACGGCATCCGGGCGCTCCGCCACCTCCGGGTCGCTGCGCAGGTCGACGACCGTCCGCAGGCCGAGGCGCCGCAGCGTGTCCGCGCCCTCCGCCGCGAGGCCGTGCAAGCTGTGCAGGGCTGCGGAGCGGTACAGCACGCCGCGCGGCAGGGAGCCGACGCCGCCGGCGTCGCGGAAGTTCCGTACGCCGGTGGGGGCGACGCGCTCCGGACCCGCCTCGGGCTGGTTGGCGATCACGTCTCACTGTATCCGGGGGACGGAGAGGGGCGGAGGGGGCGGCTGGGGGAGGCCACGGACGGGAAGGGGCGCGGGAGTTGTGGTCGTGCGCCGTCCGGTGCTGCGCAAGGGGTTCTCGGCGGCGGGCTCTTATTGTACTGTCCGTCTAATAAGCGGGTGAGCGGGCACCCGTAGGGGCAGGCATCTGGAGGCATCCATGGCTCTCACCAACGCGGCGGCAGGGCGGGCGGTGGGTGCGCACGGCCACACCGCGGCCGACGACGACGTCTCGAAGCGGCTGCTGGAGTCCGCCGCGACCCTCTCCTACGACCCCTCGACCGAGATCGACTGGGACGCACCGCTTCCAGCCGACCACTACGGCCTCAACCCGGAGTGGAGCACCCTCTACGGCACCCGGCTGTGGGACGAGATGACCGAGCACCAGCGGGTCACCCTCACCCGGCACGAGGTCTGCTCGATCATGAACACCGGGATATGGTTCGAGATGATCCTCCAGCAGATGGTGCTGCGCGATCAGTACCTGAAGAACCCCGCCAACGCCGAGTTCCAGTTCGCGCTCACCGAGATCGCCGACGAGTGCCGCCACTCGATCATGTTCGCCCGCGCCTGCGAGAAGATGGGCGTCCCCGCGTACCGGCCGAACAAGGTCATCGCCCAGGCCGGGCGCGCGTTCAAGGCCCTGGCGAAGGGTGAACTCGCCTACGGCGGCATCCTGGTGGCCGAAGAGGTGCTCGACGTCATGCAGCGTGACTGGATGCGCGGCGAGAACGTCCTGGACATCGTCCGCGGCACCTCCCGGATCCACGTCGTCGAGGAGTCGCGGCACATGAAGTTCGCCCGGCAGGAGATCCGCGAACGGGTGCGCCACGCCGGCCCCGCCCGCCGCCGCACCTCGGCCACCGGCATCGCCGTCGGCGCGTACGTCATCGTCTCCAGCATGGTGCACCCCGGGGTCTACCGGGCCGCCGGGCTCGACACCCAGCGGGCGATCGCCGAAGTGCGGGCCAACGAGCACCGCAAGGCGATGATGCGCACCAGTTCCCGGCACCTGATCGCGTTCCTCGCCGAGACCGGATTGCTCACCAGCCGCTCGGCCGCCATCTACCGGCGCATCCACATGCTCTGACGACACGTCAAAGGCGGACACGTCAAAGCGACACGTCAAACGCGACACGTCAACAAAGGCTCCGACTCCCGCACTTCACCACCTGTAGCGAGGGACCCCACCCCGGCCATGGCCTACGCGATCACCCGGACCTGCTGCAACGACGCCTCGTGCGTGTCCGTCTGCCCGGTCAACTGCATCCACCCGACCCCGGACGAACCGGAGTTCGGCACCACCGACATGCTGTACATCGACCCGGCCGCCTGCATCGACTGCGGCGCCTGCGCCGATGCCTGCCCCGTGGACGCGGTGTTCCCCGTCGACCGGCTGCGCGGGCCCGACACCGTGTTCGGCGACCTCAACCGTGACTGGTACCGCGACCACCCCAACGACCACGCCTGGCGCGCGCCCACCTTCCCGCGCAGCCTGCCCGACGGGATCGGCACGCTGCGCGTCGCCATCGTCGGCACCGGCCCGTCCGCCGGGTACACCGCGCAGGAACTGCTGCGCAGCACCGGCGCCGAGATCACCATGATCGACCGGCTGCCCGTCACCGGCGGCCTGCTGCGGCATGGGGTCGCGCCCGACCACCAGTCCACCAAGCGCATCGCGGACAGCTTCGCCGGCGTCTTCCACGACCCCAGGCTGCGGATGCACCTCAACGTGGACATCGGTACCGACCTCACCCACGAGGAACTCGCCGCCCACCACCACGCCGTCGTGTACGCCGTCGGCGCGGCCGCCGACCGGCGGCTCGGCATCCCCGGCGAGGACCTTCCGGGCAGCCTTCCCGCGACCACCTTCGTCGGCTGGTACAACGCCCAACCGACCGTGCCCGCCGACGCGGTGGAGCTGTCCGGGCCCGGCGCCGAACGGGTGGTCGTCATCGGCAACGGCAACGTCGCCGTCGACATCGCGCGCATCCTGCTCACCGACCCCGACCGGCTCGCCACCACCGACATCGCCGACCACGCCCTCGCCGCACTGCGCCGCAGCCGGGTGCGGGAAGTCGTGCTGCTCGCCCGGCGCGGGCCCGCCCAAGCGGCCTGGACCAAGGCGGAGTTCCTGGCGCTGCGGCAACTGCCGGGCGTCGAGGTGGTGGTCGAGGACCACCCGGAGGTGCGGGCGGCGATCGAGGCGGCCACCAGGACGATCGCCGCGCCGGACGACGGGACGGCCGACGGGACCACCGCTGCGCCGACCGCCGGAACGGCCGCTGCGCCGACCGCGTCGGACGCGAGGGCTGCACTGCTCGCCGGGCTGCCGCTGGTGCCGTTCGACGGGGGTGCCGGGCCGGCGCCGGGCCGGCGGATCGTGCTGCGCTTCCTGTCCGCGCCGACCGCGCTCACCGCGTTCACCCCGCCCGGTGAACCCGGTGAACCCGGTGAACCCGGTGAACCCGGTGAACCCGGCGGGCCCGGCGCGTCCACCGGGGGCGGGCGGGTGACGGGCCTGACCGTCGCCCGGACCACCCTCGTGGGCGGCCGGGCAGCCGAGCCGACCGGGGAGACGGACACGCTGCTGGCCGGCCTGGTGGTGCGTTCCATAGGGCACCGGGGCGTACCGGTGCCCGGGCTGCCCTTCGACGAGCGGACGGCGACGGTCGCGCACCGGGGTGGGCGAGTCGTGGACCCGGCGACGGGGCGGCCGCTGCCCGGTACGTACGTGGTGGGATGGGCCAAGCGCGGGCCGTCCGGCGGGATCGGCGCCAACCGGGCGTGCGCCCGCGAGACCGTGGACGCGCTCCTGGACGACGCGGCGGCCCACGCGCTGGCCGCCCCGGCGGCGAGCCGTACGGACTTCGACCGCCTCATCCGCCACCGTCGCCCGGACGCCGTCGGGCTCAAGGGACTGCGTGCTGTGGAGCGGGCGGAGCGCGCCCGGGGCGAGGCCGAGGGCCGCCCCCGCGTCAAGCTCGCCACCGTCCCCGCCCTGCTGGCGGCTGCCCGCCGGCGGTAGGCGGGCAGCGGGTTGGCGCTGGTCGGCGCGAAAGAATATGTCGCTCGGTCTACTTAATCCTGGCGCGCCGTGTACAGGAAGTCGGCCTGTCCGACTTCCTGTACGCAGTTCCAGCAAGCAGTTAAATGTAGACCGGTCTACATATTTTTTGGCTCGCTTCGGCCGGCGATCCGATCAGCTGCCCAGCCGGATCGTCGGCCAGCCGGTCGGACGACGCCGCTCGCAGTGTCGGACCCGTTGCCTAGGCTGCCCCCGGTGGCTCACGGGAGGGGCGGAATGTACGAGTACGAGGACGACGAGCACGGCGACCTGCGGTGGTTCGTGGACCAGGCGGTCGAGGCTCTGGAGCGGTGGCTCTCGTACGAGCGGGACCGTGACCGGTTCGACGACCTGTACCGCAGTGAGTCGATGGTGCTCGTCCGGCACACCGTCGGCGCGAAGGGGTTCCGGCGGTCGCTCCGCGACACCGTCGATCTGATCGAGACGGTGATCGACACCGTGGACCTGATCGAGCGGGCGGCTGTGCGGGCCGAGGAGCTCAGCCTCTTTCCGGCGCCCCCGGACCTGGACCAGTGGTTGGGATCGCTGGCGCTGCGGATCCACGGGTGGCAGCGCGACCTGTGCGGCCTGCGGAGGACTCTCGGCGGCCTCGAGCGCCACTACTGGGCCGGACGCCTGGGTGAGGCGGCGGCGGAGAGCGGTGGCGAGGCCGCGCCCCCGGGGGATGCGGACGGCCTCGGCCTCGGTGAGATCGACCGGCAGGCGCGGACCGTCGCTGTCGAGGTGGTCGCGAAGCTCGGCCGCCGTCAGTGGCACCGGGACGATGACGGGACGGTGGACGGACGGACGTTCGACGAGAGGATGCTCGACGAAAGGATGTCCACCGAGGCGTTCTCCAAGCGCAGCACGATCACCCTGGGGCAGATCGACGACGGTCACTTCACGACCTTCGAGCACACCGTCGCGGCGCTGCTGGAACGGGACGGGTTCACCGTCACGCGGGTGCAGGGCGGCGCCGGTGACATGGGCGGCGACGTCCTCGGGGTCACCGACCTGAACGTCCCGTTCATGGTGCAGTGCAAGCACTCCGGTGACCCGAGGGCGACGGTCGGCCAGCCGGTCGTGCAGCACGCGCTCGGCGGCGCCAGGGCGGTGTTCCAGGCCGGGATCATCCTCATCGTGACGAACCGCGGGTTCTCGAAGCCGGCGCGCGAGTTCGCCGCCCTGCCGACGGTGGGCGCGACCTTGATCGACCGCGAGATGCTGGTGTCCTGGGCGGAGCGGCGGACCCCGCTGGCCAAGGTGTTGGCCCCCCAGCGCGACTCCGAGGCGTCGACCCCCCAGCGCGACGCCGAGGCGTCGACCCCGTAGCGCGGCGCCGAGGGGTCGAACCGGCCGCTGACGCGGGGAGCGCCGCCGGGCGCGTCACCCCCGCCACGTGCGCTTGAGCTCCTCCCAGCGGGTGGCCTGGGCGGGGGTGAGGCCGCCTCGGAGTTCGGCCAGCTTCAGCAGTTGTGCTTCGGCGTCGGCGCCGAGGGGCTGGGCTTCGGCGCGGTAGTGGTCGGTGAGGAGGGCGTCGAGTTCGGGGCGGGTGAGGGCCGGGTCGAGGCGCTGGGCGAGTTTGGCCATGTTGCGGTAGGAGCCCTGGAGGAGGAACGGGGGTTCGGTGCGGGTGCGGTCGTCCTGGGCGGCGGAGGCCAGGTAGGCCCGGTTGACGGCGAGGACGGTGCCGCGCAGGTGGAGCAGTCCGGCGAGGACGGCGGTCATCCGTTCGGCCTCGGCGGCGGGCCAGGCGCCCGCGAGGGTGCCGCCCGGGGTGCCGGTGGCGCGGGCCAGCAGGGTGTCCAGGTCGGCGCGGTCGGCGGTGGCGAGCGGGGCCAGGTGCGGGTTGGCGGGCAGCGCGTTCTCGACGAAGCTGAGCGCGAAGAGGTCCTCGCGCCCGGCGATGACGTCGCCGAGGTTCCAGACGTCGGCGCGGTTGGCGAGCATGTCGGGCAGCCGGAAGAGGCGGCCGGACTCGGTGTACGGGTTGGCGGCCATGACGACGGCGAAGCGCTTGCCGCGCAGGTCCCACTCGCGGGCCTCGCCGTCCCACACCCCGTCGATCCGGCGCTGGGCGTCGCAGAGCGGGATGAAGCGCTGGAGGAGCTCGGGCGAGGTGTGCTGGACGTCGTCGAGGTAGAGCAGCACGTTGTCGCCCGCGTGCAGGGCGAAGTTGAGCTTCTCGATCTCGCGGCGGGAGGTGGCGTCGGGGGCCTCGGCGGGGTCGAGGGAGGTGACCCGGTGGCCGAGCGCGGGGCCGCTGACGGTGACCAGCAGCAGGCCGAGCCGTTCGGCGAGGTACTCGACGAGGGTGGTCTTGCCGTAGCCGGGCGGGGAGACCAGGAGCAGCAGGCCGCTGCGGTCGACCGGTCCGCCGGCGTCGGCGGTGCCGAGCTGTTTGGCGAGGTTGTCGCCGACCAGCGGCAGGTAGACCTGGTCGATGAGCTGGTTGCGGACGAAGCCGTTGAGCGGGGCCGGCCGGTACTGGTCGAGTCGTAGCCGGGTGTGCTCGGCGGCCAGCAGGTCGGCGCGCAGCCGCTGGTAGGCGCGGTGTCCGGGGGCCTCGGTGGCGGCGAACTCGGCGACGCGGGTAAGGAGTTCGTCGAGGCGAAGGTCGAGTGCGCCGCCCGGGAGCCGGGGGTGGTCGCCGAGCAGTCCGGTGAGGCGGGTGGTGGCGGCGCCTTCGGCGGGCCGGCGTGGCAGGGACGGGCAGAGGAGCGCGGCGGCGGCCTCGGCGAGGTCGCCGGGGTCGGCGTCGGCGGCGCTCGACTCCAGCCAGGCCTGGGCGAGTTGGCGCCTGGCGGGCAGCAGGGCGGGTTCGGCGGGCAGTGCGGCCAGCGCTTCGGTGAGGCCGGCGGATTCGGGTGCGGCGTGGAACTTGTCGAGCAGCGCGGCGGCCCCCGGCGCGTACGCGAACGTGGGTGTGGCGGCGGCGAGTTCGGCCACCAGGTACGGGCCGGCGGGCTGCGGGCACGAGGTGAACTCCGTGACGGCGGAGCTCAGTTCGTCGGACAGGACGGAAAGCGCGGCCAGGGCCGCGGGTGCGGCCGGGGCCGGCGCGGTGGGGTCCGGCGCGGTCGGGTCCGATGCTGTCGGGTCCGGCGCGGTCGGGTCCGGTGCGGTCGGCTTCGGTGCGGCGACGAAGGCCTGTCGGGCGAGGGTGAGAGCGAGGGCGAGCGAGCGGGCCCGGGTGTGCCAGACCAGTCGCTGCCGCTCGTCGGCGCCGTGCGCCCAGTACAGCTGCGCGGCCGCCCGGGCGGCCGCCGGGTGGCGCAACAGGCCTGCCTCGGCATGGAGTTCGAGCAGGGCGCGGAGCAGTAGCGCCGCGTCGTGGTCGTGGACGCCGCGCTGGTAGCCCTCGTCCGGGCGCTGTTCGGCGGCGCGGCGGACGAACTCCAGCAGGTCGTCCTCGGTGCGCAGGGTGTCGCGCAGGGCGTCCAGCCCGTCCGGTTCGGCGGCCAGCAGCAGGCTGGCGGCGAGGTATTCGGACCGGTAGAGCGCGGGGGTCTCGGAGGGCAGCGGCCGGCCCCAGTAGCGCTCGGTGGCGGCGAACGCCGGGTCGGTGACGGGGGAGCGGTAGTCGGTGCCGGTGAGGGTGAAGGCGGGGCGGCCGTGCCAGGGGACGAGGGTGAGTTCGGGCCGCTGGGTGGTGACGGCGAACAGGTGGCGGCCCAGCCGCAGGGTGCCGGGGCCGTCGCCGGCGAGTTCGGCGCGGTCGCGTCGGGCCCGGTGGGCGCGGCTGCGGGCGGCGCGCAGCCGTCCGGTCAGCTCCTCGGCCCGGACCCGGTCGCCGAGTGAGGTCAACTGGGCGGCGAGGTCGCGGAGTTTGACGGCGGTCGGGTCGGCGGCGAGGGCGGCGTCGATCTCGGCCGCGGTGTCGAGGGCGGTGAGCCGCCGGTGCAGGGTGTCGAGGATGCGTGCGGCGGAGGCGGCGATCCGGTCGGCGCGGCGGGCCCGTTCCTCCAGCAGGTGCTGGCGGCGGGCGGTGAGGGCGTCGTGGATTCCGGTGCGCCGGTCGGCGAGTTGTTCGCCCAGTGCCGGGTCGGCGTCGGCGAAGCGGGTCTCCAACTGCTCGATCCGCAGCAGGAGTCGGCCGAGCTGGTCGTCGCAGGCCTCGGGGGTGTCGGCGGCGGCGAGCGCGGCGGTGGTGGCCTGGGCGAGCAGGGCGGTTTCGGCGGCGAACTCGGCGGCGGCCTCGCGGGTGCGCAGGTCGCGGCGGCGGACGGTGAGGGCGGCGCGGGCGCGGTTGAGCAGCCCGAGGACGTCGGCGAGCCGGTCGAGGATGGCGGTGCGGGTGGTGGCGTCGGCCAGGTCGAGGGTGCCGACGAGCTCCGAGACGGTCTGCAACGCCTCACTCTGCTCGGAGATCTGGAGACCCAGCGGCTCGGCTTCGGCGGCGGTGGCGAGGGCGGCGCAGCGGTCGGCGAGTTCGCCTGCGCGCCGGCGGTGCGGGGCGAAGGCCTCGGGTTCGGCGAGGTGTCCGACGGCGCGGGCGGCGGCCTCGGTCAGGCCCTCGGCGAGGTGGGCGGCGAGCGTGTCGATCCGGGCGGGGTCGGCGCGCGGCAGGTCGCGCAGCGCCTCGATCCGGCCCTGGGCGCGGCGCAGCCCGGCGAGCCGGTCGACCCATTCGGCGGCGTCGGCGAGGGTCTCGCCGCGGGCGGTGCGCAGCAGGCCTTCGACGTGCTCGGTGGCCTGTTCGGTCTGCCGGGCGGCGTGCGCGGTGAGTTCGGCGACGGCCTCGTACTCGGCGATGACCTGCCGGGCGGTGTCGCGGATCTCGGCGAGCGGGGCGGCGAGGTCGCCGAGGCCAGGCTGGCCCAGCCAGTGGTGCCGGTCGGCGGTGCGGGTGCAGGTGGCGAGGACGGCCTGGTGGCCGGCCGGGGTGTCGGCGCCGGCGGCGGCGAGCCGGGCCAGGGAGAGGCAGTCGGCGAGGCCGCGGACGAGGTCGGCGTTGCCGATCCGGGCGAGCGGGCCGGTGCCGGGCGGCTGCGCGGCCGCGTGGCGCTCGCTGGTGAACGGGGTCTGCCACAGCTGGACGGGGTGCAGCCGGGTGGGCCCGTCCTCGGCCGGGCGGAGGGCGATCAGGGTGCCGTCGGCGAGCAGCGCGTAGCCCTGGCAGGGCAGCGGGGCGGCGGCCTCCTGGCGGACGCTGTTGTACGGCTGGAGCAGGGCGCGGCCGTCGGCGGGGGAGCGGAACTCGTACAGCACGTCCTCACCGTTGGGCGAGACGAGGGTGCGCTCGTAGGCCAGGCCGTCCACCGGCTGGTCGTAGCTGCGCACGGTGCCGTCGGCGAGGTGGCAGCCGCCGGGGAAGGCCACGCCCTGGTCGGCGGGCAGCCGCAGGCAGGCCTGGCCGAGTGCGTCGATCCGGGTGACCCGGCCGGTGGGCAGGTGGCAGACCAGGTGCCGGACGGTCTCCTCCTGGTACGGGCGCACGCGCACCAGCAGCAGGGTGCCGAGCCGGGCGTGGGCGATCTGGGCGTCGGCGAGGGTCTGCAGGGCCTCGGCGAGGGGTTCGTGGTGCAGCTCGCGGCCGTCGGGGGCGGTGACGGTCAGCCGGCCGCCGTCGATGCCGAGCCGGAGTTCGCCGCCGAGGTCGGCGCGCGGTGGGCTGCCGGGGGCGGCGGGCAGCTGGTCGTCCCGGGTGAGGGCGGTCCAGGCGAGCTGCTGGCCGTCGGCGGCGGTGTGGTCGCGTTCGCCGCGCCCGTCCTGGTAGGCGGGGTGCCCGTCGTCGGCGAGGTCGTCGACGGGGCGCCAGCGCAGCACCCGGACGTCGGCGGCGGCGGGGCCGGTGCGGAAGACGGCGAGCAGGCGGCCGCCGACGGGGCGCAGCCGTTCCAGCCGGGCGTCGCGGAAGTAGCGGTGCAGGTCGGCGAGGTCCTGGCGCAGGCGCGGGTCGTCCAGCAGCGTGCCCTCGGTGGGGGCGGGGGTGAGGTCGGGGTGGTGGACGCTCAGGACCTCGCCGAGCGGCCCGGCGCCCGGGGAACCCTCGGACGGGGCGCCGGCGGAAACGGAGGCGGAGACGGAGCCGGAGGCGGAGATGGTGGCGGAGACGGTGGAAGCGGAGACGGCGGTGTCGGGCGCGCTGCCCGGGCGGGTGCCGAGCAGCAGCAGCCCGCCGGCGGCGGTGAGGTCCTGCGGGAGGCAGGCCCGGCCGGTGGTGAGCCGGCCGGTGCCGACCAGCCGCAGCTCCCCGCCGCCGAACTCCTCGACCCGGTGGGCGTTCAACGCCTGCGCGCGGTCGGCGAGTTCGGCGGCGGACCGGGCGAGTCGGCCGCGCAGGACCTCGTAGGTGCCGGCGTCGAGCCGGGCGTCGAGGGCGTCCACCACGTCAGTTCCTCAACTACTCGGTTTCTCAACTGCTCAGGAGATCGGGTACTCAGGCGACTCAGGCGCTCACTTGGAGCCGTTGACCGACGCCAGCGCCCCGATCGACGTCTCGGCGATCCCCAACTTCTGGGCTGAGGTGAGCAGTTGCCGCAACTGCCCGGCCTGCTCGCCGCCTCCGGCGCCGATCATCCGCATCAGCAGCGCGGACACCGTCAGGTTCTGCACGTCCGCCGTGGACACCGAGGACAGCACCCGGGTGAGGTCCTCGGTGAAGCTGGCACTGCCGTCGAGCCAGGGCCCGGCCAGGGCCTGGGCGGTCTGCGAGTGCCCGACGAAGGCGTCGACGCTCTTGGCGGCCGTCACCGACTGCACCAGGCGGTCGAAGAACACCCCGTCCCCGCCGACGATGTCGATCTTCGCCTTCTCCAACCCGGCCGCGACCAGCGCGGCCTGCGCCTCGGCGATCTGTCGCTGGGTGTCCAGCCCGGCCAGCCGGACGTCCTTCTCGGCGGCCAGCCGCAGCCGGTACTCCTCGTGCCCGCGCGAGGCCTCGTCCAGCTTCGCCATCGCCGCGGCCTTCTCGGTGAGGCCCTCGGCCTCGGCCTTCAGCTTGGCGCCGATCTCCAGCGCGGCGGCCTTCGCCTTCTCGGCCTGGACGGCGGCCTCGGCGCGGCCGACCTTCTCCACCGCCGCGGCCTCCTGCTCGCGCACCTGCACCTGGGCCAGCCCCTCGGCGGCGGCCTCCGCCCGGATGCCCTCGGCCATCCGGATCTTGGCGGTGGCGTCCAGTTCGGCGGCCTGCTGGCGTGCCTCGGCCAGCACCAGCGACTCGCGGGCCTTGTGCGAGGCGGCCTGCTCCGCGGCCTCGGCGGCCTTGATGTCCTTGACGAGCTTCTCCTGCGCCTGCGCCTCGGCCTGGATGATCACCGCGCGGCGGGTGCGCTCGGCGTCCTCGGTGGCGCGCAGCGTCTTGACGGCCTCCTCCTGCTCGGCGACGGTCCGCTCCACCGCCACCCGCTCGCGGACCACGTCGGCGACCTCCCGCCGGCGGGACTCGACCTCCTTCTGCTTGGCCATGGTGGCGAGTTCGGTCTCCCGGTCGCGGCCGATGACCTCCAGCAGACGGTCCTTCTCGATCCGCTCGTTCTCCACCGCGATCACCCGCTCGCGGTTCTTCTGCGCCACCGCGACCTCGCGGGCCTGGTTCTCGCGCTGCACGCCGAGCAGTTCCTCGGTCCGGAGGAAGGCGGTCTGGGCGTTCAGCCGCTCCTCCTCCTGGACCCGGGCGATCACCGCGTCCTCCGTGGCCCGCAGGGTCTCGATCTCGCGGCGCTGGCGGATCTCGGCGTCGGCCTGGCGGCGCTGGAGTTCGAGGACGGCCTCCCGGGCGTCCACGTTCTGCCGGGTGATCTCCTTCTCCTCGGTGCGCTGGTACTCGTTGGTGCGCACGTGCTCGATCGCCGTCAGCTCGGTGATCTTGCGGATGCCCTGGGCGTCGAGGATGTTGTCGGAGTCCAGCTGGTTCATCGGGGTCTGTTCGAGGTGGTCGATGGCCGCGTCCTCAAGGGTGTAGCCGTTGAGGTCGGTGCCGATGACCGCGATGATCTGGTCCCGGAACTCGTGCCGGTGCGTGTAGAGGTCGGTGAAGTCGAGCTGCTTGCCGACGGTCTTCAGCGCCTCGGCGAACTTGGCCGCGAAGAACTCCTGGATCGCGGACGGGTCGCTGGCGCGGGCGGTGCCGATGGCCTGCGCGACCTTGATGACGTCCTCGACGGTCTTGTTCACCCGCACGAAGAAGGAGATCCGGATGTCCGCCCGGATGTTGTCCCGGCAGATCAGCCCGTCCCGGCCGGCGCGGTGGATCTCCACCGTCTTCACCGAGATGTCCATCAACTCGGCCTTGTGCAGCACCGGGAGGACGATCGCGCCGGTGAAGGTGACGTCCACCTTCTTGGTGCGGGAGACGATCAGCGCCTTGCCCTGCTCGACCTTCTGGAACAAGCGGCCCACGAACAGCAGCATGGCGAGCACGATGAGCAGTACGACGGCGACGAGAATGCCGAAACCCACGGCGATGGTGTCCATCACGGAGTCCTTTGACGAGATGACGAGATGGTGCGAAGTCGAGCGGACGAAAGCGGAACGAGCGAGACAAACGGGGTGAAAGGGGGTAAGGGGACGCCCGGGGGGAGTCAGCCGCCCGGTAGCGCCGGGTCGAACGGCGCCACCAGGAAGTGCTCGCCGTCGGCGTCGTAGTCGAAGATCAGGGCGGTGCGGCCGGCCGCCAGCCCGGGCTCCTCGGTGAGCGTGCGGACCTGGACGGTCGCGGTGGAGCCGTCCTCGGCGGTGACCTCCGCCTGCCCGAAGTCGGCCGTCACCCGGCCGGTGCGGATCACGCAGACGCGGCCGACGAAGTCCCCCCGGGTCGCCGGACGGTCCTCGGGGAACAGCCGGGACAGCGGCCGGACCAGCAGCCGGGTGCCCGCCCAGGAGGCGACCAGCGCGACGGCGAACACGCCGCCGCGCGCCGGTGCCCCCGAGGTGAGGACGGTGCCGGCCAGGCTGACGAACCAGGCGAGCGCGACCAGCAGCGACACCGCCACCGTCACGGGCACCCCGCCCAGCCCCAGCGCGCCCAGCACGCCTCCGTGGTGGTGGGCGCCCCCGCCGTCGGCGCCGTGCCCGTCTTGGGCCCCGTGTCCCCCGTGCCCCCCGTGGGCCCCGTGCCCCCCGGCACCGTGGCCCAGGTCGCCCGCGTGACCGGCGTGGCCGACGTGACCGGCATGCCCGACGCCGTGTCCCCCGTGCAGGGCGTCGAACCCCAGGCCGCCGACCAGCATCAGCAGCCAGTACCCGACCACCACCACCAGCGCGAAGCTGAACAGCGCCGTCGGAAAAGCCAGCGCGGCCGCGACGAATCCCCCCATCCCGGCCACGCTCCCCCGCTGTTCCCACGGCACCGCACCTCGGCGCCATGGAGATCGTGACAGCGGAGGGGTCGTTCGCACATTGCCAGGATCCGGCAATCTTTACGGCCCTTTGACACCCTGGAACGCACCGCCCGGGGGCGTTTGGCCGCCGCCTACAGCGGCTGCTCCGGCCAGTTCAGCAACCGGGCCCCCATCGCCGCCGTCTCCAGGGTGAACCGTTGCAGGGCGTCCGACGGGTCGTAGCCGGTCAGCGCCTTGATCCGCTCCAGCCGGTAGCCGAGCGTGCGCACGCTCAGCCCCAGCCGCCGGGCCGCCTCCGCGTTCACGTACGCGGCCTCCGCCTGCACCGCGATGGTGTCCAGCAGGGGGCGGGCACCGCCGCGCGCCTCGGTCAGCGGGCCCAGCACGCTGCGCACCAGGTCGGCCATCGCCGCCCGGTCGCGCATCAGCACGGGGAATACCAGCAGTTCCTCGGCCTTCAGCTGCCGCGCCGGCAGGTCCAGCCGGTCCGCGTAGTCCAGCGCGCCCAGCGCCTCCTCGTAGCTGCGCAGCACCCCGCTGGCCCCCGAGTGCCGGCGCCCGGTGGCCACCCGCAGCACCGGGCGGTAGCCGGGGCCGGGGCGCAGCGCCAGGTCGGCGAAGGCCTCCAGGACGGCGCGTTCGGTGTCCGGGGCGATGCACACCAGCCGGCCGTCCTTGCCGGCGAGCAGGACGTCCCGCTCGCCGAACCGCCCGACCAGCTCCCGTTCCACCCGGTGCACCAGCGGGTGGACGTCCGCGTACGGCGTGTCGCCGACGGCCACCGCCACCGCGTACGAGCCCGCCAGCCGCAGCCCGAACCGCTCGGCGCGCTCCGCCAGCAGGCCCAGGTCGCTGCGGCCGTACAGCAGGTCGTCGATGAACTCGCGCCGCGCGGACTCCTGTTGGCGGACCGCCATGCGCTGCGCGCGCTCGTGTCCCTCGCCGAGCGCGGCCAGTGCGGCCTCGGTCGCCGCGAGCACGGCGTCGCCGATCCGGCGCAGTTCCCCGACGCCGCCCGCCGCCGTGATGCCCGGCAGCACCTGCCAGGCCCGCCGGGTGGCCGCCAGGCAGTGCGCGACGACGTCGCGCAGCCCGTACCCGGCCTCGGCGCAGTGCTCGCCCAGCGTGCGCAGGCACTCCAGTTCGTCCCGGCGCAGCAGCCTCCCGGTGCGGGAGGCGTCGGCGAGCAGCCCGAGGTAGACCTCGGCGAGTTCGGTGGGTATGTCGTGCTCGGTCCCCTCGGACACCGCGGTACTCCGCCCCCCGTGACGCGTGATGATCCGGCGCGGAACTTTAGCAGGATCGATACGACGCCGAACGGTGCGGGGTGGGCGGCTGACCTGGCGCTATCGCGGGCCGGGCGGAGGTCCGGGCGGCAGGTCGGCCGCAGGGTCGGCAGGCGGCTCCGGCCGGGGCTCGCGGAAGTTCAGGACGAAGCGCGCGCTGCTGCCGTCGATCCGCCGCCGGACGTACAGCGCCGGGGCGCCGTCCGGGGTGCAGCTGACCCCCTCGCGGACCAGCAGCGGGGTGCCCGGCGGGACGCCCAGCAGCTCGGCGTCGGCCAGGTCCGCGCCGATCGCGCCGAACGCCCGCCAGTCGTACTCCAGCTCCACCCCGGCCGCGCGGGCCAGGTCCAGCACCAGGTTCCCGGGCCGGCCGGGCCGCACCAGGGCGTCCGGCAGCGGGCCGAACGGCACCCAGTAGCTGCACACGGCCCGGGCCCGCCCGCCGAGTCGGATCACCGTGTCCACCCGGGACAGCTCGGCCGGCGCCCGGCCCAGTTGCCGGGCCGCCTCCTCGTCCTCCGCCGACCCGGCCACCGGCGGGGTGCCCAGCACGAACTCGCCGTCGCCGGTGTCGGGGAGCGCGGCGTGCACGCTGCCCAGGTCGAAGCGCTGGCTGCGCGGGTCCACCGCGATCGAGACGCGGACGGCCGGCGGGCGGACGAACGTGCCCACGCCCCGCCGGATCTCCACCACGGCGGCCCGCTCCAGCTCCGCCACCGCCTGCCGGACGGTCAGCCGGTTCACCCCGAACTCGGCGCTCAGCTCGGGCTCGCTCGGCAGCCGGGCGCCCGCCGGGTACGCGCCGGCGTCGATCCGTTCCTGGAGCCGCCGGGCCAGCCGTCGGTAGAGCGGGGTGTTGGGAGGGTTCGTCGCCACATGCCCGATCCTACGAACCCCGAGCCCGCCGCCGCCCGCAGCCCGCCCACGGCCGGGCCCGCAGCCAGCCCACGGCCGGGCCCCGCGGCCCGTCCACCGCGGGGCCCGCCGCCCGCCCGCCCCGTCCCCTCCCTCCGGTCGACGGGACCGGTCGGCGGGGGTGGGATGGAGGGGTGCGGGCGACCGTGGTTTGCCCCGCACCCCGGGGAGGGACTAGACATCTAGATGTCTTGATGCACGTCTGGATGTCCGGCCCCTCCCCACGGCCCCACCGAAAGGCCCCGCGCATGTCCCTGGTCAACTTCCGCGACTCCGCCGTCCTCGGCGACCCCGAGGGCCGGCGGATCCGCCCCGGCGTGCTGTACCGCTCCGCCCAGCCGTTCCCGGCCGCCGACGAGGCCACCGTCGCCCAGCTGCGCGCCTGCGACATCCGCACCATCGTCGACCTGCGCGACACCCGTGAGACCGACCCCGCCGACTGGGCCGCCGCCGAGGCCGCCGGGATAGCCGTCGTCGCCGCCCCGGTGAACCCCACCGGCGACGGCCTCGCCGCCCGGATGCGCACCATGGCCACCGCCGCCGACCTCGGCGACTACTACGTGCTGCTGGCCGAGTCCGCGCCCGAGGCCGTCACCGCCGCCGTCGAGGCCGCCGCCCGCCCGGGCGCTGTCCTCCTGCACTGCGCCGCCGGCAAGGACCGCACCGGCCTGCTGACCGCCCTGCTGCTGGACCTCCTCGGCGTGCCCGCCGAGCGGATCGTCGCCGACTACGCCCGCACCGCCGACGCCCTGCCGCAGATCTTCGCCGGCCTCTCCGAGCGCCACCGCACCGCGCTCAACGCCCGCGGCGCCCGGGTCACCGACTCCGAGGGCCGCGAACTCACCATCCCCGCCCCGCTCCTCGACGCCCCGGCGGAGGCCATGGCCGTCTTCCTCGACCGCGTCCGCACCCGCCACGGCGGCGCCGAGGCCTTCCTCCCCGCCTGCGGCGTCCCCGTCGCCACTCTCGGCGCCTTCCGCGCCAAGGCGGCCGCCTCGGCCGCCTGACGCCCCGGTTCCGTCCGGCTCAGACGTCCCGCCGCCGCATCAGGACCACCGTCGCCGCCAGCGCGACGGCCGCCCAGGCGCCCAGGGTGATCCAGGAGTCGAGCACGCTCGGCGCGTACTTGCCCATCGTCGTCGAGGAGTTGGGGTTGATCGTCAGCCTCCCCTCGGCGGCGAGCGGCAGGTGGTTGCCGATCTCCTTCAGCCAGCGGTAGCGGTCGCCGCCGAACAGCATCGGCACGATGAACAGCAGCATGACCAGCGAGACGATCGAAGCGGTGGCGTGCCGCAGCAGGGCGCCGAGGGCCATCCCGATCAGCGCGCAGACGGGCACGATCGCCGCGTAGCCGAGGACGGCCCGCAGGCAACCCTCGTCGGTGATGGAGAGCCCGACGTGCCGGGAGGCCAGCATGGCGTTGCTGCCGAAGAAGGACACCGCGGACACCACCGCCCCGGCGAGCGAGGTGAGGCCGGCGACCAGCACCACCTTGGCCACGGCCACGCCCCGCCGGTCGGGCACCGCGGCGAAGGTGGTGCGGATCATGCCGGTGGTGTACTCGCCGAACACGGTGATCGCGCCGAGGCTGCCGGCCGCGACGGCCATCAGGGCGCCGGAGATGCTGCTGAGGCCGTGGAAGAGCGGGTCGTACCGGTACGGCGGGAAGCCGGGCACCGGCGGGCGGGGGTGGTCGATGTAGGTGAGGTCGGTGTGGACGGCGTTCAGGTTGACCACGATCGCGGCCAGCGAGGCGAGCGCCAGCACCCAGTACGTGGACCGCAGCGAGCGCAGTTTGATCCACTCGGCGGCAAGCAGGTCGCCGAACCGGGGCCGCGGTTCGGCCGGGCGGGTGCGGGGGCGGGCGGGGGCGAGGGTGGCGGTACTCATCGGGCATCTCCTGCCGGGTATTCGACGCTGTCGGCGGTCAGGGACATGAACGCCGACTCCAGGGACGAGGTGCGGGTGGCGAGCTCGTGCAGCACCAGGCCGTGCCGCAGGGCGAGTTCGCCGATCCGGGCCGCGGGCAGCCCGGTCACCACCGCGCCGTCCGGCTCCTGCGCCTGCCGTACGGCCGCCCCTTCGGTCCGCAACACCTCGGCGAGCGAAGGCAGTTCGGGCGTCCGGACGGCCACGCTGGTGACGGCGTTGCGGGCGGAGAACTCCGCCAGGCTCTCGTCCGCGATCAGCCGGCCCCGGCCGATCACCACCAGCCGGTCGGCGGTGTGCTCCATCTCGGCCATCATGTGGCTGGAGACGAAGACCGTCCGCCCCTCCTCGGCGAGGCGGCGGAACAGGCCGCGCACCCACAGCACGCCCTCCGGGTCGAGGCCGTTGAGCGGCTCGTCGAACAGCAGCACCGGCGGGTCGCCGAGCAGCGCGCCGGCGATGCCGAGCCGCTGCTTCATGCCCAGCGAGTAGCCGCCGATCCGGCGCCCGGCGGCCTTGCCGAGGCCTACCTCGGCGAGCACCTCGTCCACCCGCCGGAGCGGGATGCGGTTGCCGCGGGCGAGCGCCGACAGGTGGGCCCGGGCGCTGCGCCCGCCGTGCACGTCCTGGGCGTCCAGCAGGGCGCCGACGTGGCGCAGTCCGCGCGGCCGGTCCGCGAAGGGCGCGCCGTCCACGGTGACGGACCCCTCGGTCGGGGTGTGCAGCCCCAGGATCATCCGCAGCGTGGTGGACTTGCCGGCGCCGTTGGGGCCGAGGAAGCCGGTGACGGTGCCCGGCCGGACGGTGAAGGTCAACTGGTCGACGGCCGTGGTGGCGCCGTACCGCTTGGTCAGTCGCTCGATCTCGATCACGGGGACAACGGTGCCGTCCGAGGCCCCGGCTGGGCATCGGGCCGCGGGCCACAACGCCGGCCGCCGCACTGGCCCGGGGGATTACGCCCTCGGGCCGATGTGCCGCCGCACGGGCCGCCGCTACCATCGGGCGATGATCACCAACCCTCGTCCGCCCCTGCTCAGGCGCCTGCCGCCGGGCGTCTGGGTGGCGGCGTTCTGGGTGGCCGTCATCACGTTCCGAGGCTTCCAGCGGAGCGACGAGCTGGCCCACCTGTTCCGCTACAACGGCAACTTCGAGGACATGCCGTTGCTGGTCACCGCGGTGGTCACGGTCCTGATGGCGTCGCTGCTGGTCCGGCTGCCGCTGCTGGCGGTGGCGATCCCGCTGGCGGCGTGCGTCTTCACGATCGGCATGCGGATCCAGGAGACGGCCGTGGTGCAACTGCTGCTCGCCGAGGTGGCGATCGGCTACTGCACGGCCACCCGCTCCCGGGCCGTGTCGCTGTGCGCCGCCGCGATGCCGGTCGCCATGGTGGCCGTCCTGGCGGTCTGGCGGGTGGCGAACGACTACCACACCGACTTCGTCGCCCAGGCCGCGTTCGCCTCGACCGCCGCGATCGCCTGGCTGGTCGGCAACACCGTCCGGCAGAACCGCGTGCACGCCGAGGCCCTGCGCAGCCGCGCCACCGAGCAGGCGATCACCGCCGAACGGCTGCGGATCGCCCGCGAGTTGCACGACATGGTCGCCCACAGCATCGGCATCATCGCGATCCAGGCCGGGATGGGCAGCCGGGTCATGGACACCCAGCCCGCCGAGACCCGCAACGCGCTGAACGCCATCGAGGCGACCAGCCGGGAGACCCTGGCCGGGCTGCGCCGGATGCTCGGCGCGCTGCGCCAGGGCGAACCGGAGTCCGCGCCGATGGAGGTCGCCCCGGGGCTGGGCGAGCTGGACCGGCTGGTCGAGCAGACGGCCGGCGCGGGCGTGCGGGTCGCGCTCACCCGCCTCGGCGAGCCCCGCCCGCTGCCGCCCGAGGTGGACCTCGCCGCCTACCGCATTGTGCAGGAGGCGGTCACCAACGTGGTCAGGCACTCCGGCACCCGGGACTGCCGGGTCACCGTCGACTACGGCCCCGAGGAGGTCGCCGTCACCGTCGTCGACCTCGGCGCCGGAGTTGCCGGGCCGTCCGCCGGCTCCGGTTACGGCATCGCCGGCATGCGCGAGCGGGTCGGCCTGCTGCACGGCGAGTTCAGCGCCGGCCCGCGCCCCGCGGGCGGCTTCCAGGTCGCCGCCCGACTGCCGCTCCCCGTGGAGGTCTCCCCGTGATCCGTGTCGTCCTGGTCGACGACCAGCCGCTCATCCGCACCGGTCTGCGCGTGCTCATCGCCGACACCCCGGACCTGGAGGTCGTCGGCGAGGCCGGCAACGGCGCCGAGGCGGTGGAACTGGTCGGCCGGCTGCGCCCCGACGTCGCCGTGATGGACATCCGGATGCCCGGCATGGACGGCATCGAGGCCACCCGCCGGATCACCGCCGACCCCGGCCTGCCCACCCACGTCCTCGTCCTCACCACCTTCGACGACGACGACTACGTGTACGGCGCGCTGCGGGCCGGGGCGGCCGGCTTCCTGGTCAAGGACCTCGCCCTGGAGACCATCCTCGACGGCGTCCGGGTGGTCGCCGCCGGGGACGCCCTGATCGCGCCGAGCATCACCCGCCGGTTGATCGGCGAGTTCGCCGCCCGCCCGCAGCCCGCCGCCGCCCGGTCCGGCCGGGCGACGGTCGACGGGATCACCGACCGTGAGCGCGAGGTGCTGACGCTGGTCGGCCGCGGGCTGTCCAACGGCGAGATCGCCGAGGAGCTGACCATCAGCGTGGCCACCGCCAAGGCGCACGTGGCCCGGCTGTTCACCAAGCTGGACGCCCGGGACCGGGTCCACCTGGTCATCCAGGCTTACGAGTTCGGCCTCGTCGCCCCGTCCTGAACCGGTCCTGAGCCGGTCCCGAGCCGGTCCTGAGCCGGTCCTGAACCGGTCCCGAACCGGTCCCGAGCCGGTCCTGAGCCGATCTTGAGTCAGTTCCGAGCCGGTCCCGAGCCGATCCTGACCCGGTCCCGAGCCCAGCCGGTCCACGGCGGGATCACGGTTCGACCAGCTCCCCGATCCGCATGATCCGCCCGTGCGAGTCCAGCACCACGTCGTACACGTTGCCGTAGCACCCGTACGGCGCGTCGTCGGGTTCGTGCTCGGCCAGGCAGTCCTCCAGGTGCCCGAGCACGTCCTCCAGCCGGACGGTTCTGGTCGGGTCGCCGTGCGGGCGGTCGACGAGCGTGGCCTCGACCCCGGCGGTCGCGAAGCCGTAGCGGGCCGGCGTCCCCGTCCCCTCGTAGCGGGCCTCGTCGCAGGAGTAGCGGGCGGGCTGGGCGGTGACGTCGCCGTCCTCGGTGGCGAGGACCACGAGGACGGTGTGTCCGGGGCGTTCGGTCGGGGTCGGGGTGGCGCAGTCGGCGGTGGGGACGGGGGAGGTGTCCATGCTGGGCTCGGGGTCGGCGAGGTCGTCGTCCAGCAGGTCGTCCTCGTCGTCGTACGCCCCGTCGGCGGCGGCCGCAGCGGAGGCGGCGGCGACGGTGGGCGCGGAGTCGGCGGGAGTGCAGGCGGCGAGGGCGGCTGCGGCGGTGCAGCAGAGCAGCGCGGCGAGGAGGGTTCGGGGCACGGCCATGGCACTAGTCTCCCCGGACAGCGGCGGAACTCGTCACGCAGGTACACGACTGGTGCACGGGCTGTGGTTCCCGCCGCCGCCGGATGTGCGGATCCGGCGGCGGCGGGAGTCTTGAGGGGCGGCGTAACGGTCAGGCGGCGACGGGCCGTTGCGCCTCGTACGCCTCGCGCAGCCGGGCCTGGGCCTCGGGGCCCGCCCCGAGGTGGTCGAGTCCGAGCAGCGCCGCGCCCAGGACGGGCGGCGCGACGACGACCCGCGGTTCGGCGAGCGGCGCGGCCTCGGCCAGACGGGCGGTCAGGTTGTCGAGCAGCAGCGGCTGCCGGGAGGAGATCACGCCGCCGCCGAGCACCAGCGGGGTCCGCGTTTCGAGCAGTTCCAGCCGCCGCAGGGCGACGACGGCGAGCCGGACGATCTCGTCGGCCTGGCGGTCGATCAGCCCCAGGGCGACCTCGTCGCCCTGCTCCGCGACGGCGAACAGCACTCGGACGATCTCGTGCAGCCGGCTGGTCGGCAGGTGCCCGAGGTGGACGGCCTCGGCGACGGCGCCGGCGCTGGGCAGGCCGAAGTGCTCGGCGATGGCGCGGGAGAGCCCGGTGGGGCCGCCGCGGCCGTCCTCGTGGCGGACGGCGTGCCACATGCTGGTGACGGCCAGGCCCCCGCCGCCGCCCCAGTCGCCGGTGAGCTCGCCGAGGGCGGGGAAGCGGGCGGTGCGGCCGTCGGGCAGCAGGCCCACGCAGTTGATGCCGGCGCCGCAGACGACGGCGACGCCGCGCGGGCCGTCGGTGCCGGCCCGCAGCAGGCCGAAGGTGTCGTTGACGACGGTGTTGCTGGCGCCCCAGGGGTGGGATTCCAGCGCGGCGCGCAGGGCCTCCTCCTCGACGGGCAGGTCGGCGTTGGCCAGGCAGGCGCTGACGTGGCTGGTGAGGACGCCGCTCCAGGCGGGGTGGCCGGCCGCGGCGGCGGCCTGCTCGACGAGCGGGGCGAGGCCGGCGACGGCGGCGGCGCCGCCGATCTTCTGGGGTGCGAAGCCGCCGCCGCGGGCGGTGCCGTGGACGGTGCCGTCGGCGCCGATCAGGGCGACGTCGGTCTTGGAGTTGCCGGCGTCGATGGCGAGGACGCCGGGCAGGATCGGTTCGGGCTGGTGGGTCATCAGGTCCCCGCGGCTCGTACGTGGCCCGGCCGTGGCGTGGTCCCCGGCCGGGGGTGATCGGTCTCCTCGCAGTGCCCGGCCCGCGACACCCTCATATCGCGGGCCGGGCTGCTTTCCGGACGGGGCCCGGGTGCGAAGCCGGGTCCCGGGCCGTCAGGCCCAGGCGAGGTGCTCGCGGTTGTGGGCGAGCAGCCGATCGGTGAGCTGGTCGGCGAGTTCGAGCTGACCGACCAGCGGGTGGGCGAGCAGGGCGTCGAAGACCCGGTCGCGGCCGCCGTGCAGGGCGGCGTCGAGGGCGAGGTGCTCGTACGCGGTGACGGCGGCGATGAGGCCGGCGTACAGCGGCTCGACGGCCCGCTGGGGGAGCGGCCGGACGCCGTTCGCGTCGACCTCGGCCGGGACCTCGATGACGGCGTCGTCGGGCAGGAACGGCAGCACGCCGTTGTTCGGCGCGTTGACGACCTGCACGGACGTCCCGCCGCCGGTGCCGAGCAGCGCGGCGATCAGCTGGACCGCCGCCTCGGAGTAGAACGCGCCGCCGCGCTGGCCGAGGAGTTCCGGCTTGGTGTCGAGGGCCGGGTCGGCGTACATCTCCAGCAGCTGCCGCTCGATCTCGGCGACCTGGGCGGCCCGCGAGCCCTGCACCCTGAGTTCCTCGACGACGGCGTCGTGCTGGTAGAAGTAGCGCAGGTAGTAGGACGGCACGACGCCGAGCCGCTCGATGACGGGCTGCGGCAGGTGCAGGTCCTCGGCGATGGCCTTGCCGTGCGCGGCGAGCAGCTCCGGCAGCACCTCCCGGCCCGTCGCCGATCCCGGGGCGTCGAGCAGGGTGACGCCGCGCTCCCAGGTGAGGTGGTTGAGGCCGACGTGGTCGAGCCGGACCAGCTCCGGGTCGACACCGAGGTGGGTCGCGAACTTGCGCTGGAAGCCGATGGCGACGTTGCACAGGCCGACGGCCTTGTGGCCGGCGTTGCGCAGCGCGCGGGTGACGATGCCGACGGGGTTGGTGAAGTCGACGATCCAGGCGTCCGGGTTGGCGCGCCGGACCTTCTCGGCGATGTCGAGGACGACCGGGACGGTGCGCAGCGCCTTGGCGAGGCCGCCGGCGCCGGTGGTCTCCTGGCCGACGCAGCCGCACTCCAGCGGCCAGGTCTCGTCCCGGTTGCGGGCGGCCTGCCCGCCGACGCGCAGTTGCAGCAGCACGGCGTCGGCGTCGGCGACACCGGCCTCGACGTCGACGGTGGTGGTGACGACGGCACCGTGCCCCTGCTTGGCGAAGATCCGCCGGGCGAGCCCGCCGATCAGCTCCAGCCGGTCGGCGGCCGGGTCGATGAGCACCAGCTCACCGATCGGCAGGGTGTCGCGGAGCCGGGCGAAGCCGTCGATCAGCTCCGGGGTGTACGTCGAACCGCCGCCGACGATTGCCAACTTGAGTGCGGACATCAGCCCTTGACCCCTGTCAGTGTCACGCCTTCGATGAAGGCCTTCTGTGCGAAGAAGAAGAGGATGATCACCGGTGCCATCACGAGGAGGGTGGCGGCCATGGTGAGGTTCCAGTTGGTGTGGTGGGCGCCCTTGAACGACTCCAGGCCGTACGAGAGAGTCCAGGCCTCGTGGTTGTTGCTGGCGTAGATCTGCGGGCCGAAGTAGTCGTTCCAGCAGTAGAAGAACTGGAACAGGGCGACGGCGGCGATGGCCGGCTTGGCCATCGGCAGCACGACCTTCAGCAGGGTGCGCAGGTCGCCGCAGCCGTCGATCCGGGCGGCCTCGATGTACTCCTTGGGGATGGTCAGCAGGAACTGGCGCAGCAGGAAGATCGAGAACGCGTCGCCGAAGGCCATCGGGATGATGAGCGGCCAGAGCGAGCCGCCGAGGCCGAGCTGCTTGGCCCAGAACAGGTACATCGGGATGACGGTGACCTGCGGCGGGAGCATCATCATGGCGATGACGGCCATCAGCGCCAGGTTGCGGCCCCGGAAGCGGAACTTGGCGAGCGCGTAGGCGACCGGCAGGCTGGAGACGATGGTCAGCACGGTGCCGAGGCCCGCGTAGAGCAGGGTGTTGCGCCACCAGGTGAGGAAGCCGGGGGTGTCCCAGACCTTGCCGTAGTTGCCCCATTGCCAGGAGGTGGGCCAGTAGTCGGTGGTGAGCGCCTGCTGGTCGGTCATCACCGAGGTGAGGAAGGCGAAGACGAACGGCAGCAGGAAGAACAGGGCGGCGGCGATGGCCAGCGAGTGCACGGCCACCCAGTTGAGCATCGCGCGGCGGCGGGCCGCCCGGGCGGCCGGGCCGGAGGCGCGGGAGGTGCCGGCCGGGGCGGGCGCCTTGGTGAGTGTGGAGCTGAGAGTCATGATCGGGTCCTCATCGGTCCGCTGGGTCAGCAGCACACGGACTAGTCGTCGCTCGCCATGAAGCCGGACTTGCGGCGGAGCAGGAGCGAGGTGACGGCCATCGAGATGGCGAACAGCACCAGGGCGACGACGCACGCCGCGCCGTAGTTGAAGCGCTGGAAGCCGAGGTTGTAGACCATCTGCGGCAGGGTCCAGGTGGAGCCCTGCGGGAAGCCGGGCTCGAACTGCTGGCCGGAGTTGCCCGCGATGCCGCCGGCGACCTTCCCGGCGACGATCGCCTGGGTGTAGTACTGCATGGTCTGGATGACGCCGGTGACCACGGCGAACATGATGATCGGCGAGATGTTCGGCAGCGTGACGTACCGGAACCGCTGGAAGGGTCCGGCGCCGTCCAGTTCGGCGGCCTCGTACTGCTCCTTGGGGACGTCGAGCAGCGAGGCCATGAAGATGACCATCAGGTCGCCGATGCCCCACATGGCGAGCATGGTGAGCGCGGGCTTGGACCAGTCGGCGCTGGCGAACCAGCCGGGCTGCGGGAGGCCGATCTCACCGAGGAAGTGGTTGACCGGGCCCGTGCCGGGGTTGAGCAGGAAGGCGAAGGCGACGGTGGCGGCCACCGGCGGTGCCAGGTACGGCAGGTAGAACGCGGTGCGGAAGAAGCCGACGCCGGTCTTGACCTTGGTGATGAGCAGGCCGATGCCGAGGCCGAAGGCGACCCGCAGGCTCACCATGATGAAGACCAGCCACACGGTGTTGCGCAGGCCCTGCCAGAACGCCGGGAGGTCGTTGAAGACGTAGTCCCAGTTCTTCAGGCCGCTGAAGGAGGGGGCGCCGAAGCCGTTGTACTTGGTGAAGGAGAAGTAGACGGTGGAGATCAGCGGGTACAGGAAGAAGACGCCGAAGCCGATCAGCCAGGGGGAGAGGAAGGCGAGGTTGCGGGCCGCCTCCCGGCGGCGCTTCCGGCGCAGCAGGTGCTGCGTGGAGGGCGCCGCCGGGTCGGTCGATCCGGTGCCCCTGCGGGTGCCGAACGCGAGTGACATGGGAGCTCCGTGGACCGTTTCCGCTACTTCGCCTGGGCGATGGCGGCGTCGATCTCCTTGGCGGTGGCCGCGAGGCCGGCCGCGAGATCGGGCTGCTTGCCGGACTCGTAGTCGTAGCCGAGGTTCTGCAGGGAGGCGATGTAGCCGCTGCCGTTGACGGCCGCCGGGGTGGTGCCCGAGTGCTGGTTCTTGGCGACGTCGATGAAGGTCTTGAAGTTCGGGTCGTTCGTCAGCTTCGGCGAGTTGAGCGCGTCGAAGGTGCTGGGCACGTTGTGGATCGCGTTGGCGAAGCTGACCACCGCGTCGGTGTCGGTGGTCAGGTACTTGACCAGCTCCCAGGCCGCGGCCTGCTTCTTGCTGCTGCTGGCGATGCCGACGATGGTGCCGGTCTGGTAGCCGCGGCCGTAGGTGTCGGCCTGGTCGTCCGGGACGGGGAACGCGGCGGTGGCCCAGTCGAAGTCGGGCTTGTTCTCGGCGAGGGCGGCGGTGCGCCACTCGCCGTCGATGGCCATCGCGACCTGGCCGGTGAGGAAGGGGTTCTTGGCGCTGAACTCCTCGCCGAAGGTGGCGCGGTACTTCTCCAGCTTGGTGTAGCCGCCGAGCTGGTCGACCATGCCCTTCTGCCACTTGAGCATCGCGGCGACCTTCGGGTCGGTGGCGATGTTCGACTTGCCGTCGGCGCCGAAGTAGGTCGGGCCGTACTGGCCCAGGAAGTGCTCGGTGGTCGACTCGTAGCCGTGGTACAGCGGCATGAAGCCGAGCTGCTTGTAGCCGTCGCCGTCCGCGAGGGTCAGCCTCTTGGCGTCCTCGGCGAACTCGCTGAAGGTCTTCGGCGGGTTGGCGATGCCCGCGTCGGCGAAGGCCTTCTTGTTGTAGTAGAGGCCGTAGGCGTCGCCGAGCAGCGGCAGCGAGCACTGGTTGCCCTGGAACTGCGTGTAGTTGAGCATCGCGGCCGGGAAGGTCTTGACCGGGTCGATGCCGCTCTTCTGCAGCAGCGGCTTGAGGTCGGTGAACGCCTTGGTCGAACAGAACATGCCGACGTTGTTGGTGGTGAAGGAGGAGACCACGTCCGGCGCGTCGTCGCCGCCGGCCCGCAGGGCCTGGTTGACCTTGTCGTCCGCGATGTTGTCCACGGCCTTGACGTGGATGTTGGGGTGGGCCTTCTCGAAGGCGGCGATGTTGTCGTTGATCGCCTTCACCTCGTTGTCCTGGCTCCAGCCGTGCCAGAAGGTGATGGTGACGTCCTTGCCGCTGGCCGAGTCGTCGCTGCCGCTGCTCTCGCTGCTGCCGGTGCAGGCGGTGGCGAGCAGGGCCAGGACGGCGGTGCCGGTGACGGCGGCGATCGTGCGACGGCCTCTGCGGGAGGTGGTGGAGTGCACTTCGAGGTCCTCCTGGGGGTGCGCGGGCAGGCGTCATTGCCTCGGGGCCCGCGTTCGGGGGTTGGGAGAGGTGGGTGCAGGGTGCGTGCGGGGTGACGGGCGACCGGGGAGCGTCGGTGGGTGGGCGTCTGTGAGCGTCGGTGGGCGGCTGTCAGTGGGTGGCTGTCAGTGGGTGGAGAAGACCGCCTCGCGGGCGTCCGCCAGCGCGCGTTGCAGGGCGCCGAGCAGGACGGGCGAGCCGGGCAGGGCACTGCTGCGGACCTCGGGCCGGGCGATGGAGAGCCTGGCCAGTTCGTCCTCGACGAGGGCGCGCAGGCGTTCGCCGCCCGCGGTGGGCACCGCGCCGGAGAGGACCACCAGTTGGGGGTCGACGACGGCGACGATCGCGGCCAGTCCGACGGCGAGCCGGCCGGCCAGTTCGACGAGGAAGGCGTCGCCGGCGCCCGGGGTCTCCAGGGCCTTGGCGATCGACTCCTCGGCGGTGGGCGCGCCGAGCCCGTGTTCGCGGGCCAGGGTCCGGACGGCGGGTGTGCCGACCAGCTCCTGGAACCCGCCGAACTTGCGGCGGCGCACGTCCCGCGCGACCGGTGAGCCGGGCACCGGCATGTAGCCGACCTCCCCGGCGCCGCCGGTGAAGCCGCGGTGCAGCCGGCCGGCGATGACGATCGCGGCGCCGGTGCCCGCACCGGCCCAGAGTAGGACGAAGTCCTCGGAGCCCCGCGCCGCGCCGGAGGCCTGTTCGGCGACGGCGGCGAGGTTCACGTCGTTCTCGATCGACACGGGCGCGCCGATCGCCTCGGACAGCTCCTCGACCAGCCGCGGCGAGTGCCAGCCGGGCAGGTGGGAGGCGTAGCGCAGCTTGCCGGTGACCGGGTCGGGGGCGCCGCCGACGCCGATCGCGGCGGTGCGCAGGCTGCCCGCGGCCAGTCCCGCGGCACGGACGGTCTCGGCGACGGCGGCGGCGACCTTGGCGACGGTCTCGGCGGCCGGCACGCCCTTGGTCGGCACGGCGTGCTCGGCCAGCGTGGAGCCGGTGATGTCGGCGACGGCGACTCTGATCTCGCTGTTGGTGACGTCCAGCCCGGCGACGTGGCCGGCGGCCGGATTCACCTCGTACAGCTGCGCGTTGGGGCCGGGGCCGCCGGCGGTGGTGCCGACCGGCAGGACCAGTCCGGCCGCCTCCAGACGGGCCAGCAGCTGGGAGGCGGTGGGCTTGGAGAGGCCGGTCAGGGTGCCGATCTGGGTGCGGGAGAGCGGGCCGTTCTCCAGCAGCAGTTCGAGGGCGGCGCGGTCGTTGATGGCGCGCAGCAGGCTGGGGGTGCCGGCGAGGGGGGCCTTGGCGGTGGTCTTGGTCACGCGCGAAATCCTCCTCTTCCGGCTGGTGGGGGGAGCGACGAGGGTGAACCCGCCGGTTCGGGGAGCCGAACTGTTAGGAAAGTTTCCAGTCGCTTGGGAAGGACCGTACGGGCCCCGTCAGCGGGGTGTCAATGGTCCGTGGCCCGGAGGATGCCGAAGCGTTACCGGGCAGCACGAAGCCCCGTTCCCAAGGGTCTTGGGAACGGGGCTTCGTGCTGCCGGGCCTGGGGCCCTACGGCTTGGCGAGGTCGTCGGTCGGCCTCGGCGCCGGTATCGGCTCGGTCGCCCGGTACCGGGGCGAGGTCGGGTCGGACAGCGCGGACGGCGGTGCCGGCTCGGTCGCGGGGGAGATCACCACCCCGGTGGCGGGGGCCGCCGTCGCCGCGGCGGCCACCGGCGCGGCCTCCTCCTTGACCTTGATCCCGGCCTGGTCGAAGGCCGTCTTCAGGCGCTGGCGCAGCGCCCGGGACACCGCCGGCGCCTTGCCCGGCGCGGTCCGCGCCTCGATCCGCACCATCACCGAGTCCGCCGCGACCGACTCCACGCCCAGGACGGACACCGGCGCCCAGACCAGCTCGTCGTACGGCGACTCCTTGGACAGCGCCTCGGCCGTCTCCTGGATCAGGTCCTCGACCCGCAGCAGGTCCTCCTTGTACCCGACCTGCACGTCCACCGAGGCGGTCGACCAGCCCTGGCTCATGTTGGCGATCCGCTTCACCTCGCCGTTGCGGATGTACCAGATCTCGCCGTTGGCCCCGCGCAGCTTGGTCACCCGCAGGCCGACCTCCAGCACCGTGCCGGCGGCCACCCCGGTGTCGATCTCGTCGCCGACGCCGTACTGGTCCTCCATGATCATGAAGACCCCGGAGAGGAAGTCCGTCACCAGGTTGCGGGCGCCGAAACCGATCGCCACACCGGCCACACCGGCGCTGGCCAGCAGCGGCGCCAGGTTCACGCCCAGCGCGGACAGCACCATCAGCGCGGCCGTGCCCAGGATGGAGAACGACGCCACGCTGCGCAGCACCGAGCCGATCGCCTCCGACCGCTGCTGGCGCCGCTCCGGGTTCACCACCCCGGTGTTGGCCAGCAGCCCGCCGAGCCGGCTCTCCTCGTGGTGGTCGTGCGAGCGCGCCATCCGCGTGATCAGCTGGGTGATCAGCTTGCGCACCACGGCGCGCAGCACCAGTGCCAGCAGCACGATGAAGACGATCCGCACCCCGCCGGCCAGCCAGCCCTGCCAGTGCGTGTCGAACCAGCTGGCGGCCTGCTTGGTGGTGTCGCTGACCTCCTGCGCGCTGGTCGGGATTCTCAGGTCCAGCTGCGGCAGTTGCGGCGCGGTCGGGCTGGGCGCCGGTGTCGGAGTGGAGAGCGTCGAGGACGCGTCGGCGATACCGGTGGCGCCGGAGCGGAACACGTGCGGGCCTTCCTGCAAGGGGGCGTGGCGGGCCCGCGCCGCGGCACGCGGCCCGCGGACCGTCCGCCTCAGCCTAACCGGCGCCGAACACCCGACCGGACACGCCGAAGGGCGTACGGAGCAACACGAACGCCCCGTCAGCGCACCGGTGCGCTCCCCCGGACGACGGGGTCGACCGCTGCTCCGACCGGCCGAGCGCTCCCCCGGGAGGGCCACGGGCGGCACCCCGAGGGCACCCGGGTGCAACCCGACCTTCCCCAGGGCATACCGGCTATGACAGAGGCCACACCCGAAGTTCACACCAGGTCCGTTACACAGGAGTGGTGGCGCCGTACAAAGGCGTAAGGCGACACTGGGGGAGATCGCGCACCAGTTGTGCGATCCAACCGCTCGTCCCGGCGCGAGCCACGCGCCGCAGGCGTCCAAGGAGGCATCCGTGCCGCATGTCCTGGTCCTCAACGCGTCCTACGAGCCACTCGGCGTCGTATCGATGCGCCGCGCACTCATCCTGGTCCTCAACCACAAGGCGGTCAGCCTGGAGGACTCGGAAGTCACTCTGCACAGCGCCACCAGCGCCCTCCCGGCGCCGTCCGTCGTCCGCCTGACCCGCTTCGTCCGGGTCCCGTTCTGCGGGCCCGTCCCGCTCACCCGCCGGGCGCTGTTCGCCCGTGACCACGGCCGCTGCGTCTACTGCGGGGCCGCCGCCACCAGCGTCGACCACGTCATCCCGCGCAGCCGGGGCGGCCAGCACCGGTGGGACAACGTGGTGGCGGCCTGCCGCCGCTGCAACCACACCAAGGCCGACCGCCACCTCACCGAACTCGGCTGGCGGATGAAGCGGCCACCGGCCCCGCCCAGCGGCCTCGCCTGGCGGATCATCGGCACCGGCATCAAGGACCCGCGCTGGCGTCCCTACCTGGAGCCGTACGGCGGCTCCGACCAGCTGCGCGCCCCGCAGTGGGGCGAGTACGAGCACCACGACCATACCGAGCAGGGCCTCCCCGTCCCGCTCGGCCGGGCGCACTCGGCCCACTCCGCCCCCGTCCGCCGCGGTGAGCAGCCCGAACCGCTCTCCGCCTGACCCCGCTCCACAAGGGCCAGCCCGTCATACCGTCGGTACGCCTCATGGGCCGCCGCGCCCCCCACCGGGGAGCACGGCGGCCCGCCGCGTTGTCCGGTGGGGGAGGCGGCGGCTACTGCTTCGGCGGCGGTGTCCCGCCCGTCGTCCCGCCTGTCGTCCCGCCCGGAGTCCCGCTCGCCGGGGGCGTGGCCGGGGTGCTCGGAGCGGTCGGGGCCGTGGTCGGGGCCGTGGGCGCGGTGGTGGCGCCGCCGCCCGGCTGGGCCGGGGGGACGGCCGGCGGCTGCGACGGGGGCGGCGGGGTGACGGCGTACAGCTCGACGCCCCACAGCGAGTAGCCGTACTTGTTGGCCCGGGCCACGCCCTGCACCCGGAGGAACCGGGCGTCCGGAGCGTCGAAGCGCACGGTCTCGTCGCCGCCCTTGCCGTTGTCCACCGTCGCCGCGTCGGTCCAGGTGGTGCCGTCCGCCGAGACCTGGAGCCTGTAGGCGGCGGCGTACGCGGCCTGCCAGTGCAGCACCGCCGCGCCCAGGTGGGTCGCCTGCGGAAGTTCCAGCTGCACCCAGGCGTCGTCCTTGGCGGGGGAGGACCAGCGGGTCTTCGGGTCACCGTCGGTGACCGCCGAGGCGGGGAAGTTCGGCGTCTCGTCGCCCGAGGAGGTGGCCTTCGCGCCGAGTGCCAGGTCCGGACCGCTGGTCGGCGGCACCACACGCACCTGGAGCACCTGCTTCACGGTGGTGGCGCCGGCCGCGAACTGCACCGGTACCTGGTACGTCCCGAACGGCGTCCCGGGAGCGGCGCTGACCAGCAGCGGCACGCCGATGCGGCCGCCGCGCGGCACGGTCACCCCGGCCGCCGGGGTCACGGTCAGGCCCTTGGCCGCGGCCGGCACCTCGGTGTGCAGCTCGCCGCTGGTCCCCTCGGGGCGGCCGGCCTCGACGGTGGCCCGGGTCTGGGCGGGCGCGGCGGCGCCGGTCACCACGTCCAGGGTCGGGTCGGACAGGCTGAGCCGGGCCGCCGGGACGTCCGCGTACCAGGGGATCACCTGGTTGACCACCGGCGGGTCGCCGCCCGGCTTCCAGGCCAGCCGGAACGCGTCGGCGGCCTGCCCGCCAGCCGGCAGCTCGTTGTAGCCGGGCTGCACGGTGCCGATGTCCGTCCAGCCGCCGTCCGAGCGGCGCACCGAGACGGTGGCGGTGGCGTGCACGCCCGGGTCGGTGAGCACGGTGAGCCGGTCGAGCGGGCGGGCGGCGCCCAGTTCGACGGTGAGCGGCTCGTCCTGCGCGGTGGGCGGCTTGGCGGCCCGGTACGCGGTGTCCGGATTGCCGTCCAGCACCGCGGACGCCGAGGAGCCGGGCAGCGCGGCGGGGCCGCCGGTGACGCTGGCGGGGGCGTCGTCGGGCGCGGTGACGGTGAACTCGCGCACCGCGACGGCGGTCTTCTGGGCGGCGGTGGCCCGCAGCCGCACGGCCCGCACCACCGAGCCGGCCGGCAGCTTGGCGCTGACCGACTTCTGGTTCTTGACCACGGCGAGCTGCTTCCAGCCGCCCTCGCCGGTGCTGTACTCCAGCACGCCGTCGTGGAGGTAGTCGTCGACCGCGCTCCGGCCGTCCGGCCCGTTGCCCCAGGAGCCCATCAGCACGGTGACGGCGCCGACCGGGCGCCCGCCGCCGAGGTCGACGCCGACCGCGTCGCCGGGCTGCGGGGGAGCGGAGCTCCAGTAGAACGTGTCGGCTACGCCGTCGGTCATCAGCGCGGGCAGGTGGTCGTGCGCGGTGCCCATGGTGGTGGTCGGGGTGATCCCGCCGCCGGCCACCCCGGCCCAGTTGTCGGCGGCCCCGACGGCCCGCTCCAGGAACGGGTCGAGCACGCCCGCGCCGATCGTGGCCGGGCTCTGCGCGAGCTGCTCGCGCAGCCGGTTGAGCTCCACCCGGGCCTTCCAGGCGGCCGCGCCGTCGCCGCCGTGCTGGGCCAGCAGCATGTCCAGCGCGGACTGCCCGGCCAGCCCGTAGTCGTGCAGCGGGGCGAGCCAGGGCGCGGCCTCGGCGGCGAGCTGGGCGGTGGCCTGGGTGCCGGCGAGGGTCTGCTGGGCGGTGGCCATCGCGGCGAAGGCGTCCCGCAGGGGCGCGGCGGCCTCTATCAGCTTGGCGAGGTCCGACGCGGTGCCCGAGGTGGGCTCGGCGGCGGCCCAGAACCGGTCGAGCAGCGGCGTCAGGTAGCCGGACTCCTGCTGGGACAGCGGCGAGGAGGAGCTGTTGCCGGCCAGCGCGGTGACCGCGGACAGGGCGGTGCCGGCGGGCGTGCTGCCGGCACCGGTCGGGCCGGCGAGCGAGCGCACCGCGGCCTGCCAGGAGTCCTCCGGCCGGTAGCCGGCCGGGTTCCAGGCGAAGTCGCCGGCCGTGGCGAGGGCGATCCGGGAGGCCATCGGCTGCTGCATGGCACCGGTGAGCATCACCGCCGAGCGGGTGGCCACCTCCGGTTCGCGCCCGGTGTAGGCGCCGAGGAAGAGCCGGTCCGGGCTGGCATCGTTGACCGGGTAGTTGTCCATGGTGACCAGCGGGTGGCCGTACAGGTCGCCGGTCTCGGCGGCCTGGGCGCCGGTGATCTTCTCCGGGATCACCCCGCCCCCGCTCCAGGCCACCTGCACGCCGTCCGGCAGCGCCGCGGCCAGCGCCTTGCGGTACGGCGTGACGCCCTGCTTGTGGTACTCGGTGGGCACGACGGACAGCGGCGCCAGGCCCGGGTTGCGCGCGATCAGCCGGTCCCTCACCTTGGTCACCAGCGCGGCCTGCGCCTTGGCGGCCGCGGCCGGGCCGGTGCCGTAGGTGTCGCGGTCGTCGCCGCAGTGCCACTCGTCGTAGCTGACGTCCAGGAACTGGAGCTGGAAGGCGGTGAAGCCGAGCTTGCGCAGCCCGTCCAGCTTGGCCACCAGCGCGTTCACGTCCTTGCCGGAGCTGAAGCAGAGGGACTGCCCCGGGTCGATCGCGTAGCCGAGCGTGACGTGGTTGCGCCGGGCCGCGGCGCCCAGTTCGCGCAGCTCGTCGGCCTGGGCGGCGGGGTAGGCGTCGCGCCAGCGGGAGAGCCGGAACGGGTCGTCACCGGGAGCGTAGAGGTAGAAGTTCTGCTTGGAGCGGCCGAGGAAGTCCACCTGGTCGAGCCGCTGCTGCGCGGTCCACGGGCTGCCGTAGAACGCCTCCGCGGTGCCGCGCACCGGCGCGCCGCTCGGCCAGTCCCGCAGCGTGATCCCGGGCAGGCCCAGCCCGGCGGCGCCCGGCGCCTGCCCCTGCCCGGCCGGGACGGCGGCGAGCAGCTGGCGCAGGCTCTGCACGGCGTAGAAGGTGCCCGCCGCGTCCGCGCCCGCCAGCACCACCGCGCCGTACGTCCCGCCGCCCTGGGCCGGCAGCTGACCGACCGACAGCACGTACCCACCGGCCGGCATGCCCGCGGTCGAGGGGGCGGCGCCGTCCTTGCCGCCGGCCGCGGCGGACAGCGCGCGCAGCGTCCGGTCCGTCCCGCCGTCGGCGGCCTCGGCCGGTCCGCCGACGTACACCACCAGCGACCCGGCGGCCGGCGCGTCGGCGTCCGGCTGCGGGGTGACGGTCGTCGCCCCGGCGATCTCCAGCACCTCCCGGACGGCGTCCAACGCCCCGAGGTCCGCGTCCGGTGCCGGCACCAGCGTCACCACGGCCGGCACCGCGACCGGCTTGCCGGCCACCGTCTGCTCCTGCGGCCGCGGGAACACCTGCGGGTTCGTCATGCTCCCCAGCGGCGTCTGCGGCGCGCTGCTCACCACGTCCGGCCCCGCCGACGCCGCGTACGCCGCCGACGACACCGGCCCGGCCAGCAGCCCGCCGACCACCGCCGCCGCCGCGACCCCCGCCGCGATCTGCAGGGTCCGCCGCCCCGGCCGCCCCGCCGCCCGCCGGGCCCGCTCCGCCCGCCCCGACGCCAGCAGCGGTTCCGTCCCCTTGAGACCGGCGATCAGCCGGTCCGCCGTCCTGGGCGCCAGTTGACGGCACGTCCGCGCCGTGGCCCGCCGCGCCGCCAGCGCCGCCGGGTGGTACAGCACCTCCCGCAACGCCGCACTCCGCTCCAACCGCTGCCGCAGCCGCCGCCCGGCCACAACGGACACTCGGGCTTCCACAGGAGCCTCCTCGCCAGGCCTGGACCACATCGCCGCAACCCCACCAGCTACCCAACCCGGTGTCAACGCGACCGCCCGCTATGCCTGGTCTGCCCCGGTTCGAGAATTCGGTCCGGGGCCGCGGCAGCCCCCGGCCGGCAGGCCGATCCACCCGCGCGGTCGTGTCGCGCAGCGTCGTCGGGCCATCACCCGGGTAGGACTGTGGTCGTCCTGACCAGGCGTTGCCGAGACATCGCAGGAGCCGCGAGTGGCCGCTTATCTCGACCGTGACGGAGCCGACGGGCTGAGGGTGCCGACGCAGGACGCGCCGCCGCCACCGCCCGAACTGGTGGCGCTGGCGCAGGCGTACGGGGTGGACACCCGGTACCCCGGGCCGGGGGGTGTGGCCGTGGGGGCGCGAACGCTGGTCGCGGTGCTGGCGGCCCTCGGGGTGGCGGCGGGGACGCCGGAGCAGGCGCGCGAGGCGCTGGATCGTCACCGGGCCGCGCAGCAGGCCCGGTTGCTGCCGCCCTGCGTGGTGGTCCGTCAAGGGCGGCGGACGGCGCTGGACGTGCCGGCCGACGCGCGGCTGCACGTGGAGCTGGAGGACGGCGGGGTGTGGGAGCTGCCGCGCGGCCACTCGCACTGGCTGCCGCCGGACCTGCCGCTCGGGCGGCACGTGCTCAGGGCGGAGTGCGGCGAGGGCAAGGCCCAGGCGGCGCTGATCGTCGCACCGGAGAAGCTCCCCCCGCTGCCCGGCTACAGCTGGGGCTTCCTCGCCCAGCTGTACTCCGTGCTGTCCGACCGCTCCTGGGGCATGGGCGACCTCGGCGACCTCGCCGAGCTGGCCCAGTGGGCGGGCGCCGGCCTCGGCGCGGGCTTCGTCCAGATCAACCCGCTGCACCAGGCGCTGCCCGCCGCCCCCGCCGCCCCCACCGACCCGTCCCCCTACCGCCCCTCCTCCCGCCGCTTCGCCGATCCGGTGCACCTGCGGGTCGAGGCCGTCCCCGAGTACGCCTACCTGACGGGCGACCAGCGCGCCGAGGCGGAGGAGCTGGGCCGCCGGGCCGCCCGGCTGCGCGACGAGGTGCTGGGGCACGACGGCCTGATCGACCGGGACGCCGTCTGGGCGCTCAAGCGCGAGGCGCTGGAACTGCTGCACGAGGTGCCGCGCGGCCCCGGCCGCCAGGCCGCGTACGAGGCCTACCAGCGCCGCGAGGGCGACTGGCTGCGCCGGCACGCGCTGTGGAACGCGCTCGCCGAGGCGCACGGCGCCGACTGGCACGGTTGGCCGAAGGGGCTGCGTCACCCGGACGGCCCACAGGTGGGGCACGCCTCCCGGGAGCTCGCCGACCGGGTCGAGTTCCACCGCTGGCTCGCCTGGCAGGTCGACCGGCAGCTCGCGGAGGCCCAGCGCGCGGCCCGGCAGGCCGGCATGCCGGTCGGCCTGATCCACGACCTGGCCGTCGGCGTCCACCCGGACGGCGCGGACGCCTGGGCGCTCCAGGACGTGCTGGCCGGCGGCATCTCCGTCGGCGCCCCGCCGGACGCCTTCAACGCCCACGGCCAGGACTGGGGCCTGCCGCCCTGGCGCCCGGACGCGCTGGCGGCGGCCGGCTACACCCCGTACGCGGAGCTGCTGCGCACGGCGGCCCGGCACGCGGGCGCGGTCCGGATCGACCACGTGATGGGCCTGTTCCGGCTCTGGTGGGTGCCGGACGGCCACCCGCCGACCGAGGGCGCGTACGTCCGCTACGACGCCGAGGCGATGCTCGGCGTGCTGGCCCTGGAGGCGCACCGGGCCGGGACGGCGGTGATCGGCGAGGACCTGGGCACGGTGGAGCCGGGCGTCCGGGAGGAGCTGGCGGCGCGCGGGATCCTCGGCACCTCCGTGCTCTGGTTCGAGCGGGACTGGCAGGGGGCGGGGGAGATCCTCGCCCCGGACCGCTGGCGCCCGGGCTGCCTGGCCACCCTCACCACCCACGACCTGCCGAGCACCGCCGCCCGGCTCTCCGGCGAGCACGTCGAGCTGCGGCACCGGCTCGGGCTGCTGGCCCGTCCGCTGGGCGAGGAGCAGGAGGAGGCGGTGGCCGAGCTGGCGGACTGGCGGGCCGAGCTGACCGCGCGGGGGCTGCTCGCGCCGGGCGAGCCGCTGTCGATGCCGGTGCTGTACCGCTTCCTGCGCGCGACCCCGGCGGAGCTGGTCGGCGTCTGGCTGCCGGACCTGGTCGGCGATCCGCGCCCGCAGAACCTGCCCGGCACCTGGGACCAGTACCCGAACTGGCGCCTGCCGGTCGCAGACGGGGCCGGCGACCCGGTCACCCTCGACCGGCTGGCCGCCACCCCGGCCGCCCGCCTGCTCGCCCACCTGCTGGCCCCGCCCGGCGCCCACCCCGCCGTCTGACCCCGCCGTGCGGCCCCGCCGCCTGACCCCGGCACCGCGGACGGCCCCCTTCCGGAAGGCCGACCCCGACGCGCGGGGGGTCATAAGCGGCGGGTAAGTTGGAAACGTGGACAAGAGGAACGCTTTGCGAGCCGGCGCGGTCTCCGCAACGGTCACGCTGATGATGCTGCTGTCGTCGCCCGCCATGGCCTTCACCAGGGACGACGGCGACGACCCGGGTCCTGGCCTGAGCGTCGGCCAGACCATCGGCCTGTACGTGCTGATCCCGATCGCCGCCTTCGTGATCATCGCCGCCCTCGCGGGCCTGCCGTACGGCAAGGGCAAGGGCAAGAAGAAGTAACCACCGCGTCCACCAGGACCTGCACGACCCTGAAGGGGCACCGGAGATCTCCGGTGCCCCTTCAGGCGTTTCCAGCGCACCTTGACGGCGCCCGACGGCGCCCGACGGCGCCCCGACGGCGCCCCGCCGGAGCCCCGAGGCGCCCGTCGGGACCCCGACCGGGACCCCGCCGGGCGCCTCGGCAGGTCAGCGGCCGGCGCCCGCCGCCCGGTCGACCGCCTGGGCCTTGAGCGCGCGCTCGATCCCGGCCCGGGCCTCGACGACCTGGCGCCGCAGCGCCGGGGCCGGCTCGGCCTCGGCCAGCCACGCGTCGGTCGCGTCCACGGTGGCCTGCGTGACCTGCAGCGCCGGGTACAGCCCGCCGATGATCTGCTGCGAGATCTCGTGGCTGCGGGTCTCCCAGACCTCCTTGACGGCGGCGAAGTACTTGGCCGCGTACGGCGCGAGCAGCTCCTGCTGGTCGGACTGCTGGAAGCCCGCGATGGTCGCTTCCTGGACGTAGTTGGTGAGGGTGTCCGACTCGACGACGGCGGTCCAGGCCTCGGCCTTGGCCTCGGCGGTGGGCCGGGCGGCGCGGCAGGTGGCGGCGTGCTCCTGGCCGGCCGCGGTGTTGTCGCGGGCCAGCTCGGCCGTCACGGCGGCCTCGTCGGCGCGCCCGGTGGCGCAGAGCCGGGTGAGCAGGGTCCAGCGCAGCTCGGTGTCGACGGCGAGGCCCTTGATCTCGGCGGTGCCGTCGAGCAGGCCGGCGAGCAGGCCGAGCTGCCCGTCGGTGCGGGCGACGGAGGCGAGGGTGCGGGCCCAGGAGAGCTGGTGGTCGCTGCCGGGCTCGGCGGCGCGCAGGTGCTCCTCGGCGGCGGCGGCCCACTGGGCGAGGCCCTGCTCGCGCCAGTCGGGGTCGGTGTAGGCGTCGAGGGCGAGCCGGACCTGGCGCTGCACGGACTGCACGACGCCGATGTCGCTCTCCCGCCCGATGCCGGAGAGGGCGAGCGCCAGGTAGTCGCGGGCGGCGAGTTCGCCGTCGCGGGTCATGTCCCAGGCGGAGGCCCAGCACAGGGCGCGCGGCAGCGACTCGGTGAAGCCGCCGAGGTGCTCGGTGACGACGGCCATCGAGTCCTCGTCGAGCCGGATCTTGGCGTACGAGAGGTCGTCGTCGTTGAGCAGCACGACGGCCGGGCGGTGCCGGCCGACGAGCTCGGGCACCTCGGTGCGCGGGCCGTCGACGTCGAGCTCGATCCGGTCGGTGCGCACCAGCGCGCCGTCGGCGAGCTCGTACAGGCCGATGGCGATGCGGTGCGGGCGCAGCACGGCCTCGCCCTTGGCGCCGGTGGGCAGCGCGGGGGCCTCCTGGAGGACGGCGAAGGACTCGATCTCGCCGTCGGTGTTCAGCGTGATGGCGGGCCGCAGCACGTTGATGCCGGCGGTCTCCAGCCAGGCCTGGGACCAGGTCCGCAGGTCGCGGCCGCTGGCCTCCTCCAGGGCCCCGAGCAGGTCGGTGAGTCGGGTGTTGCCCCAGGCGTGGCGCTTGAAGTAGGCCTGCACGCCCTGGAAGAAGGCGTCCTGGCCGACGTACGCCACCAGCTGCTTGAGCACCGAGGCGCCCTTGGCGTAGGTGATGCCGTCGAAGTTGACCTGGACGTCCTCCAGGTCGTTGATGTCCGCCATGATCGGGTGGGTGGAGGGCAGTTGGTCCTGCCGGTAGGCCCAGGTCTTCATCTGGTTGGCGAACGTGGTCCAGGAGTGCGGCCACTTGGAGCCGGGGGCCTCGGCCTGGCAGACGGCCTCGGCGAAGGTGGCGAAGGACTCGTTGAGCCAGAGGTCGTTCCACCACTCCATGGTGACGAGGTCGCCGAACCACATGTGGGCGAGCTCGTGCAGGATCGTCGCCGCGCGGGCCTCGTAGGCGGCGTCGGTGACCTTGGAGCGGAACACGTACTGGTCGCGCAGGGTGACGGCGCCCGCGTTCTCCATCGCGCCGGCGTTGAACTCCGGGACGAACAGCTGGTCGTACTTGGCGAACGGGTAGGGGAAGTCGAACTTCTCCTGGAAGTAGTCGAAGCCCTGCTTGGTGACGGCGAAGATGTCCTCGGCGTCCAGGAACTCGCGCAGCGAGGGGCGGCAGTAGACGCCCAGCGGCACCTTCTGCGCGCCGTTCTCGTAGGTGTCGAAGACGCCGACGTACGGGCCGGCGACGAGCGCGGTGATGTAGGTGGAGATCCGGCCGGTGGGCTCGAACGTCCAGACCTGCGAGGCGCCCTCGCCGACCGGGGTCGGGGTGGGCGAGTTGGAGACCACGACCCAGCCGGTGGGGGCGGTCACGGTGAACGCGAACGCGGCCTTCAGGTCGGGCTGTTCGAAGGAGGCGAAGACGCGGCGGGCGTCCGGCACCTCGAACTGGGTGTACAGGTAGGTCTCGCCGTCGACCGGGTCGACGAACCGGTGCAGGCCCTCACCGGTATTGGTGTAGGCGCAGTTGGCGACGACGCGCAGCTCGTTCTCGGCGGCCAGGTTCGGCAGCGGGATCCGGCTGTCGGCGAAGCTCTCCGGGTCGAGCGGCGCGCCGTTGAGGGTGATCTCCTCGACGCTCGGCGCGACGAGGTCGATGAACGTGTCCGCGCCGGGGGTCGTGGCCGTGAACCGGACCACGGTGGTGGACCGGAAGGTGCCTCCTTCGCGGGCCGAACTCAGGTCGAGCTCGATGTCGTACGCGTCCACGTGGAGGAGGTCGGCCCGGGTGCGGGCCTCCTCGCGGGTCAGGTTGGTGCCGGGCACTCGCTGCACTCCTTCGTCAGGCTGATGGGGCGAATCCTCCCATGACCCAACGGACGGGCTCCCGGAAAAATCGCAGGCGGGGCGGGTCCGGACAGATCGCCCGTTCCCGCCCCGCCAGGACGAGCCGCGAGGGCTCGTGTCCGAGGGGTGCTCAGCCCCCCGCCGTCACTTCTTCCACTTGGTCAGCGGCGCGTCGGAGCTGCCGCGGCGGAAGGCGTACACGGCGCTGCCGTCGCTGGAGAGGACGTACTCGGACATGCTCATCCCGATGTCCAGGCCGTTGGGCATGGCCATGGTGCCGAGGTCGGTCATCGAGCCGTCGGCCGGCGAGAGCGTCACCAGCCGGGCGGGCTTGTTGTAGCCCTGGCTGACGATGGCGCGGACCTTGCCGTCCTTGTCGGTGCCGGACACCAGCCGGATGTCCTGGTTGGACGTGGCGCTGGCGGCGGACCAGATCCGCTTGCCGGTGGTCAGGTCGTACGCGTTGACGGCCGACTTGGCGCCGGTGATCTGGGCGTACAGGGTGGTGCCGCTGACCACGTTCTGGCTGTAGGCGTCGGACTGGCCGGACAGCCGAAGGCTGTCCGCGCCGGGCTCCTTGACCGACATCTGGTTGCCGGGCTTGTTGCTCTTGTCGAACGGCAGGATGTAGTCGCCGTTGGGGCCGCTGCTCATCAGCAGCACCAGCGGCTGGTCCTGGACGACCTTGTCGATCCGCTCGATGCTGCCGGTGAGGGTGATCGGCGTGCTGGCGGCCTTGCCGCTGTCGGCGTCCACGATGACCAGCTGCGACTTCGGGCCGGAGCCGCCGTAGCAGCGGTCGCTGACCGCGATCTGGCTGCCGGCCGCGCGGCCGTAGAGGCTGCAGTCCTTGTCGCGCGGCTGGAACTGCCAGGCGGCCGAGCCGTTGTCGATGTTCAGGCCGCCGACCACGTTGCCGCCGATGGCGACCACCTTGTCGGTGACGCTGAGCGTCGGCGAGGACATCCGGTCGGTGGAGACCTTGACGCTCCAGAGCAGCTTGCCCTGGCTGACGTCGACGGCGCCGATGGTGGAGCAGTCGCTGTCACCGGTGTTGAAGGAGACGGCGGCGATGTTCTTCGAGTTGGCCGAGTAGGAGGCGGTGCACACCTCCTTGCTGCCGGCCGGGACCGGGATGTTCCAGGCCTCCTTGCCGTCGGAGGTGTTGAACGCCCGGATGCCGGTGCTGTCGGCGCGCACCGCGACCTTGTCGCTGCCCCAGATGCCGAGCAGCTGCGAGCCGCTGTCCGCGTTGGCGGCCTTGGGGGCATTCCAGGCGATGTTGTAGCCGGCCCCGCCGGTGGTGCCACCGGTGGTGCTGCCGCTGGTGCTGTCGGCGGTCGGGGCGTTGGTGACGGTGCCTCCGGAAGTGGCGCCACCGGACGTGGTGGTGCCGCCGGAGCTGGCGTTCGGCGTGGGGTCGGGGTCGTTGCCCTTGAGGAGCACGACCAGCCCGGCGACGATGGCGATCGCCAGGACGCCGCCGATGATCCCGCCCCACAGCATCACGGGGTTGCGCTGCTTGGGCGCGGGGGGCAGCGGCGCGCCCGGGTAGTACCCGGGCTGCTGCTGCGGGTATCCGTAGCCGGCGCCGTAGGCCTGCCCGCCGTCCGGCGCGCCGTAGGCGCCACCGGGCATCGGGTCGTACGGGCCGACCGGCGCCCCGGCCGGCGGCGGCGGAGCCTGGCCGGGGAAGGCGGCCGCGGTCGGCGCGTACGGCTGGTAGCCGGCACCGGCACCGGCACCGGCACCGGCACCGGCGGCGGGCGGCTGCGCGGGCGGAGCCGGCGGCTGGGCCGGCGGCGGCCCGGCGGGCGAGGCCGGGCCCGGGATCGCCGCGCCGTCGAGCTGTGTCACCTGGTCCGCCACGGCGGCCGGATCCACGCCGCCGGGCGGGCGCCCGAACGAGACGCCCCGATTGTCCTGCGGGCCGCTGCCCGGCACTGCGCCTGCCCCCGGCGTAGGGTGATCCCCTGCCATCTGATTCCCCGTCATTCCTGGAAGCGTCCCCCTGCCGATACCGCCCCGCGGTCCGGGGGGACGCGTGAGATAGGGCACCATGCTAGTGGTGGGTGTTTTTCGGTCGAACCCAGGACTCCGTCGGCCCGTTTCCGTCCGTTCCCCCGCCACCTCCCCCCGCCACTTTCCCCCGCGCGCTCCCGGGCCCGCCGCCGGTCCCCGTCGCCCCGTCCCGGCCCGATCAGCGCCGATCCGCGGCACAGGCCCTACCCTTCAGGAGTTGAAGGGGACGTCCCGGCGGAGGGGTCCCCGCCCTGGGAGGGTGGATCATGTCGACGGACACACCGGGCTCGCAGTCGTCCTTGCACCGGGCGAACCTGGAGCGGGTGCTGCGCGCGGTGCGGACGGCCGGCTCGCTGACCCAGGCCGAGATCGCCCGCGGCACCGGTCTGTCCGCGGCCACCGTCTCCAACATCGTGCGGGAGTTGAAGGAGAGCGGCACCGTCGTGGTCGCCGACACCTCCTCCGGCGGCCGGCGGGCGCGCAGCGTCTCGCTCAGCGGGGACGCGGGCATCGTGGTGGGCATCGACTTCGGCCACACCCACCTGCGGGTCGCGGTCGGCAACCTCGCGCACCGGGTGCTCGCCGAGGAGAGCGCCCCGATCGACGTGGACGTCTCCGCCGCGCAGGGCTTCGACCGGGCCGAGGCGATGGTGGAACGGCTGCTCCGGCAGGCCGGGTTCCGCCCGGAGAAGGTGATCGGCGTCGGCCTCGGCGTGCCCGGCCCGATCGACGTGGAGACCGGTGCGCTGGGCTCCACCGCGATCCTGCCCGGCTGGACGGGCATCGCCCCGGGCCGGGAGCTGGCCGAACGGCTCGGCATGCCGGTGCACGTGGACAACGACGCCAACCTGGGCGCGCTCGGCGAACTGGTCTGGGGGGCCGGGCGGGGGCTGAGCGACCTCGCGTACATCAAGGTCGCCAGCGGGGTCGGCGCCGGACTGGTGGTCAATGGCCAGATCTACCGTGGGCCGGGCGGCACCGCCGGTGAGATCGGGCACATCACCCTGGACGAGGCCGGGCCGGTCTGCCGCTGCGGCAACCGCGGCTGCCTGGAGACCTTCGTGGGCTCCCGCTACCTGCTCTCCCTGCTGACCCCGACCCTCGGCCCGGACCTCACCCTGCCCCGGGTGGTCGAGCTGGCCCATCAGGGTGACCTCGGCTGCCGCCGGGTGATCGCCGACGCCGGCCGGCAGATCGGCACCGGCGTCGCCACCCTGTGCAACCTGCTCAACCCGCGCCGGGTGATCCTCGGCGGCGACCTCGCCGAGGCCGGTGAGCTGGTGCTCTCCCCGATCCGCGACTCGGTGGCCCGCTACGCCATCCCGAGCGCCGCCCGCCAGCTCTCGGTGGTCCCCGGCACGCTGGGCGGCCGGGCCGAGGTGCTCGGCGCGCTGGCCCTGGTGATGAGCGAGATGGGGGAGTCCGGGGCGCTGGGGCGGGGCTGAGCCGCTGCGGCCCGGATCGTTCCCGAACGTCCATTCGTCAATCCAGGGTGACGCGCGACCCCCGGGCCGACCTCCGGGAATGGCGGTAACGGGTCGGTGGCACCGGGCGCGCCGCTCGGTGTCCGGCAAGCGGACATTAGACTCGACCGGTCGGCACCGGCCGCGACCGCCGGCCCGCCGCCAGACCGGGCAGCGACGCCCGTCGGACCGCCCGCGGTCCGCGAACACTGAACGAGGAGGAACGGGTGGCCCTGCTGACCCGCATTCGGGGACCGCGTGATCTCGACCGGCTCACGCCGGGACAGCTGGCCACACTGGCCCAGGAGATCCGGACCTTCCTGGTGACCGAGGTCGCCAAGACGGGCGGCCACCTCGGCCCCAACCTCGGCGTGGTGGAGCTCACCATCGCGCTGCACCGGGTCTTCGACTCGCCGCGCGACCGCATCCTCTTCGACACCGGCCACCAGAGCTACGTCCACAAGCTGCTCACCGGCCGCCAGGACTTCTCGATGCTGCGGATGAAGGGCGGCCTGTCCGGCTACCCGTCCCGCGCCGAGTCCGAGCACGACGTGATCGAGAACTCGCACGCCTCCACCGTGCTCTCCTACGCCGACGGCCTGGCCAAGGCCAACAAGATCCTCGGCAAGCCGGACCCGGTCGTCGCGGTCATCGGCGACGGCGCGCTCACCGGCGGCATGGCCTGGGAGGCGCTCAACAACATCGCCGACGCCAAGGACCGCCCGCTGGTCATCGTCGTCAACGACAACGAGCGCTCCTACTCGCCGACCATCGGCGGCCTGGCCAACCACCTCGCCACCCTGCGCACCACCCAGGGCTACGAGCGCTTCCTCTCCTGGGGCAAGGACGCGCTGCAGCGCACCCCGGTGGTCGGCCAGCAGCTGTTCGAGACGCTGCACGGCGCCAAGAAGGGCCTCAAGGACTTCATCGCCCCGCAGGGCATGTTCGAGGACCTCGGCCTCAAGTACATCGGCCCGATCGACGGCCACGACCTGACCGCCCTGGAGTCCGCGCTGACCAAGGCGCGCGGCTTCGGCGGCCCGGTGATCGTGCACTGCCTCACCGAGAAGGGCCGCGGCTACCACGCCGCGGAGAACAACGACGAGGACCGCTTCCACGCGGTCGGCAAGATCCACCCGGAGACCGGCCTGCCGATCAAGAACGCCGGCGGCCGGAGCTGGACCTCGGTCTTCGCCGAGGAGATGGTCGCGCTCGGCCACGAGCGGGACGACATCGTCGGCATCACCGCCGCCATGCTCCACCCGGTCGGCCTCGCGCCCTTCGCCGAGGCCTTCCCGGACCGCATCTTCGACGTCGGCATCGCCGAGCAGCACGCCGTCACCAGCGCCGCCGGCCTGGCCACCAACGGGCTGCACCCGGTCTTCGCGGTCTACGCGACCTTCCTGAACCGGGCCTTCGACCAGGTCCTGATGGACGTCGCCCTGCACAGGCTGGGCGTCACCTTCGTGCTCGACCGGGCCGGCGTCACCGGCGACGACGGCGCCTCGCACAACGGCATGTGGGACATGTCGATGCTGCAGATCGTCCCGACCCTGCGGCTGGCCGCCCCGCGCGACGCCGACCAGGTCCGCGCCCAGCTGCGCGAGGCCGTCGAGGTCAAGGACGCCCCGACCGTGGTCCGCTACTCCAAGGGCACCGTCGGCCCGGCCGTCCCGGCGGTCGGCCGGATCGGCGGCATGGACGTGCTGCGCGCCGCCGAGGAGCCGGGCGGCACGCACCGCGCGGACGTGCTGGTCGTCTCGGTCGGCGCGATGGCCGCCACCAGCCTGGAGGTCGCGGACCTGCTGGCCGCCCAGGGCATCACCGCCACCGTGGTGGACCCGCGCTGGGTCAAGCCGGTGGACGCCGCCCTGCCGGGCCTGGCGGCCGAGCACCGGGTGGTCGTCACGATCGAGGACAACGGCCGGGTGGGCGGTGTCGGCGCCGCGGTGGCGCAGGCGCTGCGCGACGCGGACGTGGATCTGCCGGTGCGCGACTTCGGGATTCCGCAGGAGTTCCTGGACCACGCGAGCCGGAACGAGATCCTGGCCGAGATCGGCCTGAACGCCCCGGACATCGCCCGAAAGGTGACGGCCCTGGTCGCCGGCCTGGACGCGGCTCGGGTCGAGGCCTGAGAACGGGCCCGGAACGCGTTCCACCGACGACCGTTCGTCGTAACTCCGTAACAGTTCGTCACGAAACAAGCTGACAATCGCACCGAAAGGCGGGACCGGCGCCGCCCGCGCCGATCCCGCCCGGTAGGTTGTCATCCGTGCCCACCCCCACCCGCTTCCGCTTCGCCGGAATGGCCGAGCGCCTGCCCGAGCGCGTCCGTACCCATGTGCAGACCGGGTACTGGACGAGGCTGGTGCCGGTGCTCGCGCTGGTCGCACTGCTCACCCACATCCCGTCCTTCGCCCGGCCCGTCTGGAGCCCCGACGAGGGGTTCCTGGCCACCCAGGCCCGGATGCTGGCCGACGGCGGAGTGCTGTACGACACCGTGGTGGACCGCAAGCCGCCGTTGCTCCCCTGGCTCTACCAGGCCTGCTTCACGATCTTCGGCTCCGCCTCGCTGTGGCCGCTGCGCACCCTGGCGGTGGGCGCCCACCTGGTCACCGCGATCCTGCTGGCGTCCATCGCCCGCGGCCGCTGGGGCAACCGGGCCGGGGCCGGTGCGGGGCTGCTCTACCTGCTGGTCTCCATCGGGCTCTCCCCGGAGGACACCCAGGCGGCGACCTTCGAGGTCTTCATGCTGCCCGCCATGGTGGCCGCGTTCCGGTACGCCGAGCGCCGCCGCTGGCTGGCCGCGGGCATCGCGGTGGCGCTCTGCTCGCTGACCAAGCAGACCGGCGGCGCGGTGCTGCTGCCCGTGCTCTGGATGCTGTTCCAGGACGCCCGCCGGCGCGGGGTGCGCTGGCCGCCCGCCCTGTTCAAGATCGGCTTCGGCTTCATCCTGCCGATAGCGCTGGTCGCGGTCATCCTGACCAAGCCCAAGGGCTTCCTGTTCTGGGTGGTCACCGGCAGCGGGGACTATGCCTCCTTCGGCGGCGCCTGGCTCCAGATGATCGGCCGCGCGCTCGGCAACTCGGCCATCCTGGTCGCGGCCGGGCTGGGCTTCCTGCTCCCGGTCGGGCGCCGGCTCTGGCTCAAGCACCGCCACCGTCCGCTGCCCGTCGCCGGGGAGGAGCACGGCTCCACCGGCGACCTGTGGGTCTGGCTGGCCTCCTCGGTCGTCGCGGTCAGCGTGGGCTTCCACTTCTTCGGCCACTACTACCTACAGCTGATCCCCCCGCTGGTGCTGCTGGGCACCGGGGCGGTGGCCACCTCGGCGGTCCGCTGGAAGCCCGTCCTGGTGTACACCACGGTCGCCTCGACGGTCTTCTGGGCGCTGGCCCTGGCCTGGCCGGGGGAGCGGCTCGACCGCACCACCGAGGTCGCCACCGCGGTCGCCGCCCAGACCACCCCCAAGGACACCGTCCTGGTCTGGGGCATGCACCCCGAGCTGTACTGGTTGGCCGACCGCAAGCCCGCCACCCGCTACCTGACCGCCGGCTTCCTGACCAACTACAGCGGCGGCAAGGACGGCAACGCCAACGTGGGCGAGCAGTTCAGCGTCAGCAACGCCTGGCAGACCTTCGACAAGGAGCTCGCCGACAACCTGCCCGAGGTCGTGGTGGACGACTCCGGCATCGCCCCGTACCAGCCGGTGCTGGTCCCGCGGATCGAGAACCTGCTGGACACCCACTACGAGATGGTCGGCGTCTTCGCCGACACCGTGGTCTACCGCCTCAAGAAGAGCTGACCGCCCCCGCACATGCCGGAGCCCCGGTGACCGTCCAGGTCACCGGGGCTCCGGCATGTGCGGGGGCGCTACGCGTTACGCGGGCACCGAAGCCACGCCGGGGGCGAGGAAGCGCTTGCCGTTCACCCGCTCCGAGACGCCCTCACGGTCCAGGTACGGGGTGATCCCGCCCAGGTGGAAGGGCCAGCCGGCGCCGGTGATCATGCAGAGGTCGATGTCCTGCGCCTCGGCGACGACACCCTCCTCCAGCATCAGGCCGATCTCCTGGGCCACGGCCTCCAGGGCGCGGTCCAGGACCTGCTCCTTGGTCAGCACGGTGTCGCCGAAGGTCAGCAGCTCCAGCACCTCGGGGTCGAGGACCTGCTTGCCGTCCACCCAGGTGTAGAAGCCGCGCTTGCCGGCCTTGACCACCTTGCCGAGGTTCTCGGAGACGGCGAACCGCTCCGGGAACGCGCCGTGCAGGGTCTCCGAGACGTGCAGCGCGATGGCCGGGCCGACCAGCTCCAGCAGCACGATCGGGGACATCGGCAGGCCGAGCGGCTCGACGCCCTTCTCGACGGTGGCGATCGGGGTGCCCTCGTCGATGATGGTCTGGATCTCGCCCATGAAGCGGGTCAGGATCCGGTTCACCACGAACGCCGGGGCGTCCTTGACCAGCACCGAGGTCTTCTTCAGCTTCTTCGAGACGCCGAAGGCGGTGGCCAGCGAGGCGTCGTCGGTCTGCTCGCCGCGGACGATCTCCAGCAGCGGCAGGATCGCGACCGGGTTGAAGAAGTGGAAGCCGACGACCCGCTCGGGGTGCTTCAGCTTCGAGGCCATCTCGGTGACCGACAGCGAGGAGGTGTTGGTCGCCAGCACGCAGGTCGGCGAGACCACGTTCTCCAGGTCCGCGAAGACGGTCTGCTTGACGCCCATCTCCTCGAACACGGCCTCGATCACGAAGTCCGCGTCGCCGAAGGCGGCGGCCTTGTCGAGCGAGCCGCTGACCAGGCCCTTGAGACGGTTGGCCTTGTCCTGGCCGATCCGGCCCTTGCCGAGCAGCTTGTCGATCTCGGCGTGGACGTAGCCGACGCCCTTGTCGACGCGCTCCTGGTCGATGTCGGTGAGGACCACCGGCACCTCCAGACGGCGGGCGAACAGCAGCGCCAGCTGCGAGGCCATCAGACCGGCGCCGACGACGCCGACCTTGCTGACCGGGCGGGCCAGCGACTTGTCCGGCGCGCCGACCGGGCGCTTCGCCCGGCGCTGCACCAGGTTGAAGGCGTAGATGCCGCTGCGCAGCTCGCCGCTCATGATGAGGTCGGCCAGGGCCGCGTCCTCGGCGTCGAAGCCGGCCTGGAGGTCGGAGTCCTTGACCTGCTGGATGATGTCCAGCGCCTTGTAGGCGGCCGGCGCGGCGCCGTGCACCTTGGCGTCGGCGACCAGGCGGCCCCAGGCGACGGCGTCGTCCCAGGCCTTGCCGCGGTCGATCTCCTCGCGCTCGACGACGACGTCGCCCTTGAGGACCTTGGCGGCCCACAGCAGCGACTGCTCCAGGAAGTCGGCCGGCTCGAAGATCGCGTCGGCGATCCCCAGCTCGAACACGTCCTTGCCCTTGAGCTGCTTGTTCTGGTTCATCGAGTTCTCGATGATGACCTTGATCGCCTTCGAGGGGCCGATCAGGTTCGGCAGCAGGGTGCAGCCGCCCCAGCCGGGGACGAGGCCCAGGAAGACCTCCGGCAGCGAGAACGCCGGGACGCCCGCGCTGACCGTGCGGTAGGTGGCGTGCAGGCCGACCTCGACGCCGCCGCCCATCGCCGCGCCGTTGTAGAAGGCGAAGGAGGGGACGGGCAGCGCGGCGATCCGCTTGAAGACCTCGTGGCCGCCCTTGCCGATGGCCAGCGCGTCCGCGTGCTCCTTGAGCAGCTCGACGCCCTTGAGGTCGGCGCCGACCGCGAAGATGAACGGCTTGCCGGTGACGGCGACGGCGACGACCTTGCCCTCGGCGGCCTCGGCCTCGACCTGGTCCAGCGCGGTGGACAGCTTCAGCAGCGAGCCCGGGCCGAAGGTGGTCGGCTTGGTGTGGTCGAAGCCGTTGTCCAGGGTGATCAGGGCCAGCTTGCCGGCCTGCAGCGGCAGGTCCAGGTGGCGCACGTGCGCGGTCGTGACGACCTCGCCGGGGAACAGCTCGGCGCCGTGCTGCAGCAGCTCAGTGGTGCTCGTCATGTTCACTTACCACCCTCGAGCTCGGACGACTTTTCCGCTCCGCTCCAGTGCGGGTTCTCCCAGATGACGGTCCCGCCCATGCCGAAGCCGATGCACATCGTGGTGAGGCCGTAGCGGACGTCCGGGCGCTGCTCGAAGCGGCGGGCCAGCTGGTTCATCAGGCGCACGCCGGAGGAGGCCAGCGGGTGGCCGAAGGCGATCGCGCCGCCGTACGGGTTGACCCGCTCGTCGTCGTCCGCGATGCCGTAGTGGTCGAGGAAGGACAGCACCTGGACGGCGAAGGCCTCGTTGACCTCGAAGGCCTGGATGTCGTCGATGGTCAGACCGGCCTTGGCCAGTGCCTTCTCGGTGGCCGGCACCGGGCCGATGCCCATGACCTCGGGCTCCACGCCCGCGAAGGCGTAGGAGACCAGGCGCATCTTGACCGGGAGGCCGAGCTCCTCGGCGACGTCCTCGGCGGCCAGCAGCGAGGCGGTGGCGCCGTCGTTGAGGCCGGCCGAGTTGCCCGCGGTGATGTTGCCGTGCGGGCGGAAGGGGGTCTTCAGACCGGCCAGGCTCTCCATCGTGGTGCCCGGGCGCATCGGCTCGTCCACGGTGGCCAGGCCCCAGCCGGTCTCGCCGACCTCGGGGTTGGTGTTGCGGATCGAGATCGGTACCAGGTCGGGCTGGATGTCGCCGTTGGCGTACGCCTTGGCGGCCTTCTCCTGCGAGCGCACGGCGTAGGCGTCGCAGCGCTCCTTGGTCAGGTGCGGGAACCGGTCGTGCAGGTTCTCCGCCGTCATGCCCATGAACAGGGCGGACTCGTCGACCAGCTTCTCGGAGACGAAGCGCGGGTTCGGGTCGACGCCCTCGCCCATCGGGTGGCGGCCCATGTGCTCGACGCCGCCGGCCACGACCACGTCGTACGCGCCGAAGGCGATGCCGCCGGCGGTGGCGGTCACGGCCGTGAGCGCACCGGCGCACATGCGGTCGATCGAGTAGCCGGGGACGGACTTGGGCAGGCCGGACAGCAGGGCGGCGGTGCGCCCGATGGTCAGACCCTGGTCGCCGATCTGCGTGGTGGCCGCGATGGCGACCTCGTCGATGCGCTCGACGGGCAGGTTCGGGTTACGGCGCACGAGCTCCCGGATGCACTTGACGACCAGGTCGTCGGCGCGCGTCTCGTGGTAGATGCCCTTCGGGCCGGCCTTGCCGAACGGGGTGCGGACGCCATCGACGAAGACGACGTCCCTCACGGTACGAGGCACGGGGGCTCTCCTCCCAGGGACCAACATTTGAGGTGGGCAGGCTGCCGCCGGTGAAGACCCGAGCGGCGCCGCTTCACCGTCATGCTACCGGTCGGTAACCAACCTGCCCAGGCCTCACGGAGGGTTCACCCCGTGTGTCCCGCGACACGTCCGACCGGCGGAGTTCGAAAGACGGACCCCGAATACGCCGAAGGGGGTGTCGTCACGAGGACGGCACCCCCTCCGGACGCGCTCCAGGTCAGTCCTGGGCGGCCGCGGCCTCGGCGAACGCGGCGGCCACCACCGGCGCCACCAGGTCGACCTGCCACTGCCGGGCGCCGAGCCGGCGCAGCGCGGCGGCCACGCCCGCGGCGGCCGGATCGGCCGGCGGCTCCCAGGAGACCCGGCGCACCAGGTCCGGGGTGATCAGGTTCTCGGCCGGCAGGTTGTGCCGCTCGGCGAGGTCCGCGACCGCGGCGCGCGCCCCGGACAGCCGGGCGGCGGCCACCGGGTCCTTCTCGGCCCAGGCCCGCGGCGGCGGCGGCCCGTCGTGCGGCGCGGAGGCCGGCGGCAGCTGGTTCTCCGGGACCTCCCGGCCCCGCTGGACGGCCGCCAGCCACTGCTCCAGCTGGCGCCGGTGCACCCGCGGCCCGAAGCCCTGGACGCCCTGCAGCGCGGCGATGTTCAGCGGCATGGCCAGTGCGGCGTTGACGATCGCGGCGTCCGAGAGCACCCGGCCCGGCGAGACGTCGCGCTCCTGCGCCAGCCGGTCCCGGGCCAGCCACAGCTCGCGCACCACGGCCAGCTGGCGGCGCCGGCGGACCTTGTGCAGCTGCGAGGTGCGGCGCCACGGGTCGGTGCGCGGAGCCGGGCGCGGTGCGGCGGCGATCGCCGCGAACTCCTCCAGGGCCCAGCCGAGCTTGCCCTGGGCGTCCAGCTCCTGTTCGAGTGCGTCGCGCAGCTCGACCAGCACCTCGACGTCCAGAGCGGCGTAGCGCAGCCACGGCTCGGGCAGCGGGCGGGTGGACCAGTCGACCGCGGAGTGCTCCTTGGCCAGGCTCAGCCCGAGCACGCTCTCGGTCATCGGCCCGAGGCCGACCCGGGCGAAGCCGGCGATCCGCCCGGCCAGCTCGGTGTCGAACAGCTGCCGGGGTCTCATGCCGACCTCGGCCAGGCAGGGCAGGTCCTGGGTGGCCGCGTGCACCACCCATTCGGTGTCGGCGAGGGCGTCGCCCAGGCCGCTGAGGTCGGGGCAGGCGATCGGGTCGATCAGCGCACTGCCGGCGCCCGCACGGCGCAGCTGAATGAGGTACGCGCGCTGCCCGTAGCGGTAGCCGGAGGCCCGCTCGGCGTCGACGGCGACCGGTCCGGTGCCCCCGGCGAAGGCGGCGACGGTGGCGGCCAGCGCCTGCTCGTCCGCCACGACGGGCGGGATCCCCTCCTTCGGTTCGAGGAGCGGGACCGGGGCTGCTTCTTCTGGGATGGCTGCTACGGCGTCGGTCACCCACCAAGGGTACGACGGTCCTCGCGGCCGGGAGTGTTGTCGGACTGGTCAGACCGGGTCCGTGACTATGCCACGGGGCCCGGGCGGTGGCCGAGGGGCACGGCTACGGCGGCCGAGGAGGAAACGTTCCTCCTCGACCGCCGTGGCGGGTCCGTCCGAGGACTCAGTGGATGATGCCGGTGCGCAGCGCGACCGCGACCATCCCGGCGCGGTCGCCGGTGCCCAGCTTGCGGGCGATCCGGGCGAGGTGGCTCTTGACGGTGAGCGCGGACAGGCCCATCGCCACCCCGATCGCCTTGTTCGACTGTCCTTCGGCGACCAGCCGCAGCACCTCGACCTCACGGCCCGACAGCTCGCGGTAGGCGGACTGCTGCGTGCCCGGCGCACCGGGCGCACCGGGGGCTCCGTGGGTTCCGTGGGCGCCCGGCGCACCCACGGCGCCCGGCATGCCCGGCATGCCGGGGCGGCGCATCCGCCCGGCCAGCCCGGCGGCGCCGAGCGGCAGACCCGGGCGGCCGGGCATCGCCACGTTGGTGCGGGTGCCCGTGACGACGTATCCCTTGACGCCGCCGGCCAGCGCGCTGCGGACGGCGCCGATGTCGTCGGCGGCGGACAGGGCCAGGCCGTTGGGCCAGCCCGCGGCGCGGGTCTCGGCCAGGATGGTCAGGCCGGAGCCGTCCGGCAGGTGTACGTCGGCGACGCAGATGTCGCGCGGAGTGGAGACCCGGGGGCGGGCCTCGGCGATCGAGGACACCTCGATCACGTCCCGGACGCCGAGCGCCCACAGGTGGCGGGTGACGGTGTTTCGGACACGGGGATCGGCGATGACCACCATGGCGGTGGGCTTGGTCGGCCGGTAGGCGACCACGTTTGCGGGGTGCTCAAGAAGGACCGACACCAGGCCTCCTGCGGGGAGTGGCGGACGGAACCCCGAGGGGGCGGTCGGAGTGTTCCGCGTTCGGAAAGGGTCACAGTCTGCTTCGGCAGCTACCGTGCCCGGCTTTAGCGAAAGATCACGATCTAGTGAGTAACAATACGGACAAATCGCGCATATGAGTGATACGACCCGTCCTGAATTCGCACAAAATCGATCAGATCTGGTGCTGATCGGTCGGTTTCAGCCGGTTAATTGACCCAGAGCGGGTTCGAAGTCACACTCCGTCAGCCCTGGGGGTGGCATCGGGGCGGTCGGGGCCGCCCGGCCCGGTGCGCCACTCCTCAGTGCGAACGAGGACGCCGCCGCGCGGGCATCGGGACCACCCCACCGAGTGACGGCACATCGGCCGGCGCCTGCGGGGCCGGCGCGGCCGGCGGCAGGCCGGCGCTGATGCACAGCAGGTCCCCCCAGGCCGCCAGGTGCCGCTCGAACCGGCCGTCGGCCGGCGTCCAGGAGGCCCGGATCTCGATCTCGGTCGAGGACGGGCGGTCCGCCAGCCCGCCGAAGTACTGCGAGGCGCAGTGGCTCACCGTGCCGGACGGCTCCGCGTACCCGGCCCCGTGTGCCTGCAGCGAGTCCAGCAGCCAGGCCCAGCCGACCTCCGAGAGCATCGGGTCGCCGGCCATCTCCGGCTCCAGCTCCGCCCGGGTCATCGTCACCACCCGGAACTCCCCGTTCCAGGCCTCCTGCCCGGCCGGGTCGTACAGCAGCACCAGCCGGCCGTCCGCCAGCTCCTCGCCGTCCACCTCCACCGAGGCGGTCACCGCGAACGCGTACGGGGCCAGCCGGCGCGGGGCCGGCGCGGGGGAGAGCTGGATCTCGGGCCGCAGACGTGCTCCGTCGAGGGCCTCCACGGCGGCCCGGAACTCGCTCGGAGCCCCCTCCCGACCTGTTCCGCCACCTGCTCCGCCACCCTGCGCGGGGTGCCCGCCGACCGCTGCCATGACCCGAAGACTAGGTCGAAAACCGCGGTTAAGGCCGCAACTTCCGTCCGAGCGGCGTGCCGGAACGGCAAACCCGGCCAGATCTTGGAGGAACCGACGAGACCGGCCGGGAAGAGCGCCCCGAGGCGCATGCGAAGATTTGGACCGTGAGCGAGACTACGGCAGACACCACGGCGGCCACCCCCGACGGCAGGCCCACCCCCGCGCGCCGCGGCGCCGCGCACGACTCCGCGTTCCTGCGCGCCTGCCGGCACGAGCCCGTGCCGCACACCCCGGTGTGGTTCATGCGCCAGGCCGGCCGCTCGCTGCCCGAGTACCTGAAGGTCCGCGAGGGCATCCCCATGCTGGAGTCCTGCATGCGGCCCGAGCTGGTCAAGGAGATCACCCTCCAGCCGGTCCGTCGGCACAAGGTGGACGCGGCGATCTTCTTCAGCGACATCGTGGTGCCGCTCAAGGCCGTCGGCATCGACGTCGAGATCAAGCCCAACGTCGGCCCGGTCATCGCGGACCCGATCCGCACCGCCGAGGACCTCAAGCGGCTGCGCCCGCTGGAGCCCGACGACGTCCCCTACATCACCGAGGCCGTCGGCCTGCTGGTGGACGAACTCGGCGAGACCCCGCTGATCGGCTTCGCCGGCGCCCCCTACACGCTGGCCAGCTACCTGGTCGAGGGCGGCCCGTCCAAGAACCACGAGCACACCAAGGCCATGATGTACGGCCAGCCCGAGCTGTGGGCCGCCCTGGTCGACCGGCTCGCCGACATCACCTCCACCTTCCTGAAGGTGCAGATCGAGGCCGGCGCCTCGGCCGTCCAGCTCTTCGACTCCTGGGTCGGCTCGCTGGCCCCCGACGACTACCGCCGCTCGGTCATGCCGTCCAGCACCAAGGTCTTCGACGCCGTCGCCTCCTACGGCGTGCCGCGGATCCACTTCGGCGTCGGCACCGGCGAACTCCTCGGCCTGATGGGCCAGGCCGGCGCGGACATCGTCGGCGTCGACTGGCGGGTGCCGCTGAACGTCGCGGCCGAGCGCGTCGGCCCCGGCAAGGGCCTCCAGGGCAACCTCGACCCGGCCGTGCTGTTCGCCCCCACCAAGGTCGTCGAGACCAAGGCCCGCGAGGTGCTGCACGCCGCCCAGGCCCTCGGCACCAGCGGCCACATCTTCAACCTCGGCCACGGCGTCCTGCCGTCCATGGACCCGGACGCCCTCTCCCGCCTCGTCGCCTTCGTCCACGAGGCCAGCGCCCGCTGACCCCGGCGGCGTGCCCCCTCCCGACCGGGCGGGGGCACGCCGTGCTCAGTCCTCGCTCAGTCCTCCGCGGGCCCTTCCCGCGGGCCGGACTCCGGGGGCAGCGCGGTCGCCGGGCGGCGCCGGCGCCGCAGCCGGTACACCAGCGCCGCCGGGACGCCCAGCACCAGCAGGAACGGCGCCACCGCCGCGAGCCCCACCGCCAGGGCGCGCACGATCGCCACCAGCACGTGCCAGCCGCCGCCCAGCGCGGAGCCGACCGACGCCCCGAAGTCCTCGCCGCCGCCCTTCGGCGGTGCCGGGGTGGGCGTCGGCGAGGCGGCCGCACGGCGCACGTCCAGCGTGACGGTCGAGAACGAGGTCTTGCCGGCCAGCTCCTTCTGCTGCTTCTGGAGCGACTCCAGGTCGGCCTCCCAGCGGCTCAACTCGGCCTCCAGCGTGGTCACCTCGCTCAGCGACTTCGCCTGCCCCATCAGCGCCCGCACCCGCTCCACGCTCGCCTGCTGGGTCTGCACCCGGCTCGCCACATCCGCGACCTGCTGGGTCAGATCGTCCGCCTGGCTCCTGCGGGACACCACCTGGCCCAGCGCGGCCAGCTGGTCCAGCGTCTGCTGGTAGGCGGCGGAGGGGATCCTCAGCGTCAGCTGGCCGCCCGCCTCGCCCCCCGCCGTGCTCCCCGGCCCGCCCTCCACCGCGCCGGGTACCGACTCGGTGCCGACGTAGCCACCCGCGGCCGCCGTCAACTCCCGGGCCTTCGCCAGCACCTGGGCGACGTCCCCGGTCCGCAGCGTCAACTGCGCGGTGTACGCGATCAGCCGGTTGTCCGCGACCGGCTGGGCGCTCGCCCCCGCCGCCGGAGCCGTCCCGGCGGCGCTCGGCGCGGCGGCCGGTGCCGCCGGGGCGACGGCGTCCGCCTTCGCCGCCTCCCCCGCCCGGCCCGCACCGCCGGCGCTGCACGCCCCGACCAGCAGCACGCCCGCGGTCGCTACCGCCAGCGCCCCCGTTCCTGCCCGTCTCCCCATTCCGAAGCCCTCCCCAAGTCCGCTGTGAGATCTGCCCATTGGACGAAGGAACGCCCCGAGCGGACCCCGCCGGGAGGTCGCGACTCGATCACAGCTCGGCAGCGGACCGGACAACCTCGATGCCCGCCCGCCGCAGCAGCGCCGCCGTCACCCCGTCCCCGGGGCGCAGCTCCCCGGTGAACGTCCCGTCGTACACCCGCCCGCAGCCGCAGGACGGGCTGCGCGCCATCAGCACCGCCCGCCGCGCCCCCGCGGCCTCGGCCGCCGCCAGCGCCGCCCGGGCCCCGGCCACGAACTCCGCCGTACAGTCCGCGCCCGTCGCGTCCACCACCCGGGCCCGCCCGTCCAGCACGTCCGCCCCGTCCCCGCCGACGATCTCCGCCGCAGGGCGCGGGGTCGGCAGCCCGCCGGCCCCCTCCGGGCACACCACCACCGCCCGCCCCGCCTCGACCAGCCCCACCACGTCCGGCGAGGTCTTCGCCCGCCCGTCGTACCGGCACGGCACCCCGGCCAGACACGCACTCACCACGATCGGTTCCATAGCACACAGCCTAGGCAGCGGCTCGCAGGGCCTCGGAACTCGCTATCTTGGGAGCATGAGCGAGCTGCCGGACTGGATGTACGCGCCCAGAGACGAGGGCTGGTTTGCCGATGACCTCGACCACCTGCCGCAGGCGCCGCGCCACACCGAACTGATCGATGGGGCACTGGTCTTCGTGATGTCTCCGCAGCGCTGGTGGCACGGTGAAGTTGTCGACAACCTGAAGATGGCGCTGATTCCCCAGGTCCCGGAAGGGGCCAGGGTCGGGCGGGAGATGTCGATCAAGCTCGACAGGCGGAACCGTCCCGAGCCGGACGTTCTCGTCGTCAAGGCCAATTTCGAGAGAAAGCGCACGCAGTTCACTCCTGATGAAGTCCTGCTCGTCATCGAGGTCGTCTCGCCTGAGTCCGTAGACCGTGACCGTTTCGTCAAGGTCCGCAAGTATGCCGAGGCAGGGATCCCGCACTACTGGATCGTCGAGGAGGAAGAGGGCGGTCGGCCAGCCGTACACGTCTACGAGCTGGACCAGGCGACCTCGGCGTACGTGCCCGCCGGGATCTTCCGGGAGTCGTTGGAGCGCCCGGTGCCGTTCCCGATCATGATCGACCTGAACGCGCTGGCGGATTGAGGGCCCGGTGTAAAGACCTGCGAGACTGCGAGGCATGTCGGATGCACAGGTCGTCGTCGTCGGTGGTGGGATCGCGGGGCTGGCTGCGGCCGCCTTTCTGAGCGGGGCCGCCGGGGGGCCGGCGCGGGCGCGGGTGACGCTGCTGGAGGCGTCTGAGCGGGTCGGCGGGAAGCTGCGGGGCGGCGAGGTCGGCGGGGTCCGGGTGGACCTGGGGGCCGAGTCGATGCTCGCGCGGCGGCCGGAGGCGGTGGAGCTGGCACGGGCGGTCGGGCTGGGCGAGGAACTGGAGCCGCCGACCACCGCGAAGGCCTCGATCTGGACGCGGGGCGCACTGCGCCCGCTGCCGGGCGGGCAGGTGATGGGCGTCCCGGGCGACCTGGACGCGCTGGCGGCCTCCGGAGTGCTCACCGCCGCGGGGCTGGAGCGGGCCCGGCACGAGGGCGCCACCGAGGTCGGGGACGACGTGGCGATCGGCCGCTACGTCGCCGACCGGCTGGGCCAGGAAGTGGTGGACCGGCTGGTCGAGCCGCTGCTGGGCGGCGTCTACGCCGGGCGGGCCGAGGAGATCTCGCTGCGCGCCGCCGTGCCGCAGCTGCTGGCGATCGCGCGGGGCGGCGGCTCGCTGGTCGACGGGGTGCACGAGCTGGCCTCGCGGCCGAAGGTGGTCGGCACACCGGTGTTCCAGGGCCTGCGCGGCGGGCTCGGCACCCTGCCGGAGGCCGTCGCCACCGCCTGCCGGAAGGCGGGCGTGGACCTGCGCACTGGTGCGCCGGTGGACGGGCTGCACCGCACCCCCGGGGGCTGGCGGGTGGTGACCGGCGACGGCGAGGTGCTGCACGCGGACGCCGTGGTGCTGGCCGTCCCGGCGCCGGCCGCGGCCCGGCTGCTGCGCGCGGACGCGCCGGCGGCGGCCGCCGAGCTGGACGCCGTCGAGTACGCGGGCATGGCGCTGGTGACCCTGGCGTTCCGCCGGGCCGACCTGGCGGAGCTGCCGGCCGGCAGCGGGTTCCTGGTGCCGCCGGTGGACGGGCGGCGGATCAAGGCGTCGACCTTCTCCTCCAACAAGTGGGGCTGGCTGGGGCGTTCCGCCCCGGACGCGTTCCTGCTGCGCACCTCGCTGGGCCGCTACCGCGAGGAGGAGGCACTGGAGCTGCCGGACGAGGAACTGGTGGCACGGTCGCTGGCGGACCTCCGGGAGGCGATCGGCCTGACCGCCCGGCCGTACGACACCGCCGTCTCGCGCTTCCGGGCGGGCCTGCCGCAGTACCCGGTGGGCCACCTGGACCGGGTGGCCCGGGTCCGGGCGGCGGCGGCCGGGGTGGGGGGACTGGCGCTGTGCGGCGCCGCGTACGACGGGGTCGGCATTCCGGCCTGCATCGGCTCGGCGGCCGCCGCGGTGGCCGCCCTCGACAAACTGTTGACCCCGGCAACCGGGGAAGGTTCCACGGAGAGGACAATGGGCGCATGACTGAGACCGTTGAGCGGCAGCCGGAGCAGCAGCCCGAGAAGAAGAAGGCGCGCGACCTGAACCAGGTCATCCGCTACACCATGTGGTCGGTGTTCAAGCTCAAGGGCACGCTGCCCGAGGACCGGACGGCGCTGGCCGCCGAGGTGGACGAGCTGTTCGCCCAGCTGGCCGCGAAGGACGTGACGGTGCGCGGCACGTACGACGTGTCCGGTCTGCGCGCGGACGCCGACCTCATGGTCTGGTGGCACGCCGAGGATTCGGACGACCTGCAGGAGGCGTACAACCGCTTCCGCCGCACCGGTCTGGGCCGTCAGCTGGAGCCGGTCTGGTCCAACATGGCGCTGCACCGCCCCGCCGAGTTCAACAAGTCGCACATCCCGGCGTTCCTCGCCGACGAGCGCGCGCGCGACTACGTCTGCGTGTACCCGTTCGTCCGCTCCTACGAGTGGTACCTGCTGCCGGACGCCGAGCGGCGCGCGATGCTCGCCGAGCACGGCCAGATGGCCCGCGGCTACCCGGACGTGCGGGCCAACACGGTGGCCTCGTTCGCGCTCGGCGACTACGAGTGGCTGCTCGCCTTCGAGGCGGACGAGCTGCACCGCATCGTCGACCTGATGCGCGACCTGCGCCCCTCCCGGGCCCGGCTGCACGTCCGCGAGGAGGTGCCGTTCTTCACCGGCCGCCGCAAGCCGGTCAGCGAGCTGCTCAACGGCCTGGCCTGAGTTCCGCGGGATCGGTGAACGGGGTTCGCTTCGGCGGGCCCCGTTTGCGTGTCACGTCCGGTGGGGGCGGAGGGCGGCGCGCAGGCGGGGGTCGGGGAGGACGGCGGGGCCGTTCATGGCGACGGCGGTGAGCAGTTCGCGCTCCTCGTCGTCCGCGAGGCCGTGCTGGCGGGCCGGTCGGACCTCGCGCAGCACCTCCTGGCCGACCGGGGACGCCCAGCGGGTGTAGGGGTAGACGTCGACCCGGGCCATCAGCAGGGTGCCCGAGGTGAGCACCAGCGGCAGCGAGAACCAGGCGAGCGGGGCGACGGTGTCACCGCCGGTGAAGCCGGTGAGGGTCAGCGCGGCGGCCAGCAGGAGGAGCGTCAGCAGCAGTGCGTGCCGCACCTGCCGGACCACCAGGACGGTGCTGCGCTGGACCAGGGCCGGGGTGGCCAGGCCGGCCAGCGAGAGCCGGGCGCCGATCTCCAGGACGGTCGGGTGCTCGGCCATCGCCCGGCGCAGCCCGTCGGTGCGGCACTGGCCGTCGGGGCCGACGGTGACGATGACCGCGCGCTCCAGGCGGCTGCGGCCCCGGGGGTCGACCACCGTGGTCCAGCCGGTGTGCGCCAGGTGCAGCCGGCCCCGGCCGGCCATCAGGACGAGGGCGAGTTCGACCACCCGGTCCGGGCCGCCGGCCAGGTAGGCCGTCTCGTACAGCCCGATCCCGACGGCCTCGGGCGGGCGCAGGCCGTCCGCCTCGGCCAGGGCGTCGGCGGTGGCGGTCGTCCGGACGAGCCGGAGACACGAGAGGACCGCCGCGACGCACGCCGGTATCAGGAACAGCAACCACATGGGCTTGTTGTATGCCTGGGCCGATGGCGCGGGGAACGGCTTCCCGGACCGCGATACCGAACTGTGACGTCAGGAGCCGCAGCCGCCGCCACCACCGCAGCTCGACGAGGACGACCCGCAACTGGAGGAGGACGACCCGCAGCTCGACGAGGAGGAGCCGCAACTGCTGGAGCCGGAGCCGCAGCTGGAGGACGAGGATCCGCAGCTGCTGCCGCTTCCCCCGCAGCCGGAGGAGCCGGAGTGGGAGGAGCCGCACCAGGCCGTGGAGCCCCCGCAGGAGGACCCGGACGAGCTGCACGAGCTGGGGGGAGAGCTGGTGGAGGAGCCCGTCGAGGAGGAGGCGGCGTAGGAGCTCGCGGCGGCCGACTTCATCGCCTCGTCCTGGGCGGACGCGGCCAGCATCGCGGACCGCAGCTCGTCGTCCTCCAGCCCGGCGGTGGCCAGCCCGCCGAGCGCGAGGGCGCCCAGCAGCACGCCGCCGGTCGCCTTCGGCGACAGGCCGGCGCTCGGCGTCCACGGCGTGCCGACCTTCATCAGGGAGAGCTGGCGCCGCCCGGCCGGGGTGATCCGGCCCTTGGCCGGCCAGGTGACGAGCAGGCTGATCCCGCCGAAGACCAGGAGCACCACCGGGATCCACAGCGCGGGGCGGTCGGAGCCGGCGCCGCCCTCGTCCAGCACGTGGGAGAGGACGGTCGAGACGGCGACGCCGAGCAGCGCGAGCCAGAGCAGCCGCCGGGCGGTGCGGGCCCGCCGCAGCCGCTCGGGGTGGCGCATCAGGCCGCGGTCGGCGAGCCGGTCGCCGATCTCCTGCACGGCGGCGGAGCGCATCACGGCGCGGCGCAGCGGGGCGAGTTCACGGCTGCCGCCCGGGCCGACGGCGTCCAGGACGGCCTGGTCGACGGCGTCGTACGGCTTGTGCCCGGTGAGGGTGACCAGGCCGGCGCGGCTGATCACGGCCCGCTCGGAGAGGTGCATCCGGATCAGGGCGGTGTCGAAGACCCGGCCGGGGCCGCCGGACAGGAAGGCGGCGTCCATCAGCGGCAGGCCGCGGCCCGGCAGGCCCTGGACGTGCGGGACGTGGCCGACCCGCTGCTTGGTCCGGGACGCGTACAGCGAGGCCGCCACCAGCAGGACGGCGGGGATGACGAAGTAGGTGTTGTGCCACATGGGCGGGTTCCCCCCGAAGGTGTGCGGTGAAGGCGGGTGCTCAGCGCCGCAGGGCTCGGCGCAGACGGGCGAACGCGCCGGGCGGCCGCTCGGCGGCCGGGTGGAGCCACTGCTCCAGGGACCGGCGGTGGTCGGCGGCGAGCGGGCCGCCGTCGGCGAGCGCCCAGGCGGCGAAGGCCCGGGCGTCGGCGCGGTAGCCGCCGGTCTGCGGGTGCCGGCGGGCGTAGTCGAGGAACAGCGGCCCGTACGGCCGGCCGAGCAGGCGGGGCAGTTCGGGGGCCACCTTGGCGACGGTGTCCCGCCGTTTGGTGGCCAGGCCGGTGGACTGGGCGCGGACCTGGTCCGGGTCGAAGCCGGGCGGGACGGGCCCGCCGGCCACCAGGGCGGCGAGCAGGTCCTCCTGGCGCCGCGCCAGCCGGGCGCGGGTGCCGCTCGGGCACGCTCCCGCCGCGGTCCCCCGGGGCTCGGCGCGGGGGGCCGGTGGGGCCGTCCGCGGGGTGCTCCCCTCCAGCACCCGGCGGACGGCGTCCAGTTCGCCGGCCAGCTCGCTGGGCGGCGGGAAGTCGGCGTCCCGTTCCAGCAGGACGCCGGGTGGTGCGACCCGTGCGCAGAGTTCGGCCAGGACCTCCAGCACCGGTTCGGTGACGGGGTGGGCGTGGGTGTCGTGCCAGACGCCGTCGACCAGGGTGCCGCCGGCGACGTGGACGTAGGCGAGCGCCTCCAGCGGCAGGCGGTCCAGTTCGGCGGCCGGGTCGATGCCGAGGTTGACCCGGTTGGTGTGCAGGTTGGCGACGTCGATCAGCAGCCGGACGCCGGTCCGCTCGACCAGTTCGGCGAGGAACTGCCCCTCGGTCAGCTCTTCGTCGGGCCAGGCCAGCTGGGCGGCGATGTTCTCCAGGGCGAGCGGCACCGGGAGCTGGTCCTGGGCGATCCGGACGTTCTCGGCGATCACCCGCAGCGAGTCCCGGGTGCGGGGGACGGGCAGCAGGTGGCCGGCCTCCAGGCCGCCGGCCCGGACGAACGCCAGGTGTTCGGTGACCAACGGGGAGTCGAGGGCGAGTGCCGCCTCGGCGAGCTTGGCGAGCCGGGCGGGGTCGGGCAGGTCGGCGCCGCCGAGGCCGAGCGCCACGCCGTGCGGGACGACGGTGACGCCGCGGGCGCGCAGGACGGTCAGGGACTCGGGCAGGTGGTCGGCGCAGATGTTCTCGGCGACCACCTCGACCCAGTCCAGGCCGGGTTGGCGTTCGACGACGGTGTCGATCTCGCTGCGCCAGCCGAGGCCGACGCCGAGGCGGGGCGCGCCGTCCCGCGCCGGGGTGGCGGAGCCGGGCAGGTCCAGGGCAGGGGAGGTCATCGGTTCGCCCCCTTTCGGAGGGCCGGGTGGGGAGGCCGCCGGGTGGTGCGGGCTTCGTCGCCAGGACCGCGCGGCCGTGTGCTGAGGATGTCCCCGGGTGGGACGGCTGCCAAGCCCCGCCCGGTCTTCTCAGAGCATTATTTGAGCTTGCCGCTGCGGGGGTGAGGGACTTTGGTCCCGAGCCGGGGCCGTTGCCGCAGGTGAGGCGCACCGGCGAGGGGAAATTCGAAGGCGCCGGACGGGCGTCGGGGTTAGCGTGGGAACCCATGACTTCTTTGACGATCCGTGACTTCCGCCCCGACGACGCCGAGGCCGTGGCCGCCGCCCACCGGGCCGGGCGCGAGCACCTGGTGATGACCTCCGAGGCCCTGCTCTGGCTTAACGGCCGGCAGAGCCCGGGCGAGCACTTCCGCACCTTCGTCGCCGAGCTGGACGGCCGGGTGGTCGGCGCGGTGCGCTGCGCGGTGGTGCTCGGGACGACGACCACCGGCGTCGGGTACGCCAACGGCAGCGTGCTGCCGCAGTTCCGGCGGCGCGGCGCGTCCACCGCGCTGCTGGCCGCGGCCGAACGGCACCTGGCCGGGCACGGAGTGAGCGAGCTGCACACCTGGCTGGACGACGAGCCCGCCTCGCTGGCCTTCGCCGCCGCCCGTGGCTACGAGCTCGGGCGCGCGGCGCAGTTCGGCGGACGGGACTTGGCGCTGCCGCTGCCGCAGGCGCCCGTACGGCCGGCCGGCGTCGAGCTGCGCCCGGCCGGAGACTGGGCGGCCGACCCACGCCCGCTGTTCCTGGTCGAGGCGGACGCCATCCAGGACGAGCCCGGCGAGGTGCCGATGGACGCCCTGGACTACGAGGACTGGCTGCGGGGCGACTGGGCCCGGCCGGACCTGGACCGGGCGCTGACCGTCGTCGCCGTGGTGGACGGCGAACCGGCCGCGTTCAGCATGGCGCAGACCGACGGGGTGGACCGCTACTGGTCCGCGTTCACCGCCTGCCGCCGGGAGTTCCGCGGGCGAGGGCTGAGCAAGCTGGCCAAGCTGGAGTCGCTGCGCCTGGCGGCCGCGGCGGGCTACCGGCGCGCGTACACCTCCAACGACGAGACCAATGCGCCGATGCTCGCGATCAACGCGTGGCTGGGGTACGAGCGGTGCGCGGGGGAACGCAAGGGGATCAAGCGCTTGAAGTGACGCCGGGTGCGGCGATCCTGACGGTGGGAATTGCCGCGAGGGGGGTATTTCCGGCCACGGAGGGGACTTAACCAGGGCACACAGTTCGTGGTCGAGTCTTCCTCCGTGGGGATGATATGGAGATCCTGCTCCAGGTGTTCATCGCATCGGTTCCGGCCGTGATCGGATTCCTCGCGGCCCGCTCCCTCGCCCGGACCAGACTGTTCCTGCGCTACGGCTTCCTGCGGGCGCTGCTGGCGCCGTACAGCCGGGTGCAGATCATCACGCCGAGCATCGAGGTCGCGGAGTTCGCCTTCACCACGGACGGCTGCCAGCTGACCAGCCGCGGGCCGAAGAACGTGCTGTTCATGCCGATGGCCGAGGCCAGGGCGATAGCGGGGCTCACCGACCTGCTGCGGAAGGTCAACCGGAAGGCGACGATCGAACTGGTGGTGGCCGGCGCGCAGGATCCCCGGATGCCGACGTTCTCGATCGGGGGCCCGAGCGTCAACTCCTATTCCGGCGGCGTGCTGGACGCGGTGTTCCCGGATTTCGCCATCGAGTACCCGGACGAGGCCCGCGCCCGGTGGGGCGGAATGACCTTCGAGGCGCTGTACAACCCAGCCGGGGAGCTGATCCGCGACCACGGCTTCATCTTCGTGACCCGCACGCCCCGGCAGGCGCCCTGCATCGTGCTCTGCGGGGTGTTCGCCTTCGGCTCCGCGATGGCGGTGGAGGCGTTGACCGCGGCGAGCCGCAACTCCCCGCTGGCGGCGCTCTTCCGCTCGGGGGAGAAAGGATTCGTCGCGGTGGAGGGGCGGGTCATAGGCCTGGACACCGTCGACGTCACGGTCGAGGTCTGCCGCACCCTGCCCGCGCCCCGGTCCGACGTCCCGTCGGGATTCCGGGGCGAGGTGTCCACGGGTCGTCCCGACGGTTGAGACGATTGGTCTCGACCACGAGGGGCGAAACCGGACAGCTCGGGAGAGTCTGGGGCAGCAACTCCTGGCAGCCGTACAGGTTTTGCCCCGCCCCTGACACACTTTGGGCATAATCGCGCACATGACGATCAACCGTGCGAACGTGAGCGCGATTGCCGAGGACCTGTACGTGTGGCTCCCCCCGAAGCGGGGCTGGGGCCTGGCCAACTGCGGGCTGCTGGCCTCGGCGAAGACCGCGCTCTGGATCGACACCCCCTACGACCCCACCCTGGCCGGGAAGTTCCTCGCCGCCAGCCGCCGCCTGCTGCCGGCCGGGGTCGAGGTCGACCGGGTGATCGTCACCCACGCCAACGGCGACCACCTGTGGGGCGCCGGAGTCGTCCCGGACGCCGAGGTGATCTCCACCCGTGAGGCGCTGGAGCACATCCACTACGAGCCCACCCCGCAGCAGCAGCACGCCCTCGTCGTCGGCGGCGACCCGGACTCCCCGCTCGGCGGCTACCTCAGGGAGCACTTCGGACGGTTCGACTGGTCCGCCACCGACCCCGTGCACCCCGACACCGTCTTCACCGGCGAGCTGGAACTGCGGGTGGGGGAGTACCCGGTGCAGGTGACCGGCCTGCCCGCCGCCCACACCGGCGGCGACCTGATCGTCCACCTCCCGTACCAGCGCGCCGTCTTCACCGGCGACGTGATCTTCGGCTCGACCCCCGAGTACCCCGGCGACCACCCGGTGCACTGGGCCGGCCCGCTGGAGAACGTGATCACCGCCTGTGAGCGGATCCTGGCCACCGGCGCCGAGATCTTCGTCCCCGGCCACGGCCCTGTGCTCGACCGCGACGGGGTTCGCCACCACATCGCTTACCTGACGTACGTCCGGGAGCGCGCGCACGCCCTGCACACCGCCGGGATCCCCGCGCTGGACGCCGCCCGGCGGGTGATAGCCGAGCAGCGCCACCCCGAACTCGGCCTGCCCGAGCGGCTGGTGCTCACCGTCGCCGCCGAGTACCGACACCTGGACGGCACCGAGGTGCCGAACGTCCTGGTGGCCATGGGCCAGGTCGCCCAGGTGGCCCGCGAACTGGCCGAGGACGCCGCCCGCAGCCCGCGCCCGCGCGCCGCCGCCCGGGACTGACCGCCCGGGACCGACCGCCCGCCGCGCCCGGGCCGGACCACCGCCGGCCCCGGCCCCGGCAGCAGCCGACCAACCGGACCCCCAGAGGACTTCCGAGGACTTCGATGACGCAGATCGCGCAGATTGCGCTGATCGCCCTGGCGCTGGTCGCCGCCGCGACGGCGGGCGTGCTCGCCCGCGGCCGGGCCCGGGCCCTCACCCGGGCGGTCGCCGCCGAGACCGCCCGCGGACACGGCGAGGAACGCGCCCGCGCCGCCGAAGGCCGGCTGGCCCGCGCCGAGCAGCAACTGCGCGAGGCGCAGGACGCCGCCCGGCGCGCCACCGAGGAGACCCACCACGCCGAGAGCCGCTACCGGGCCGCCGAGGAGCGCACCCGGGAGGCCGAGAGCCGGGCCCGCACCGCCGAGGACGCCACCCGGGAGACCGACCAGCGGGCCGCCGCCGCGAACACCCGGGCCGGGGAGGCGGAACGGCGGCTCACCGCCGCCGAGGAGCACACCGCCGCCGTGCTCGCCGAGATCGGCCACCTCGCCCAGGAACGGGTGGCCGCCACCGCCGTCCGGCTCAGCCACGCCAACGCCCCGCTGGTCGGCCCGCTGGACGGGCAGGCCGTCGGCCCCGAGGCCGTCCGGGCGCTGCAGTCCGTCCTGGACGCCGCCTCCGCGGCCCTCACCGACGAGCGCGAACGCGTCGACGCCGCCGCCCGCGCCGCCATGCGCGGCGCCACCTCCCGGATCCAGACCCTGCTCTACCAGATCCAGAGCCTGGTCCAGCAGCTCCAGCACGACAACGACGACCCCCGGCTGCTGGAGGTCGACTTCCGCAACGAGGTCGCGCTGCGCCGGATCCAGACCGTCGCCGTGCTCTGCGAAGCCTGGCCCGGCCTGGCCCGCACCGACTCGCCGCTCGCCGAAGTGGTGGTCGGCGCGCTCTCCCGGGTGCCCGGCTACGCCCGGATCAAGGTCGCCAACCACCTGCGCGAGCAGCGGCTCGCCGTGGTCGCCCGGGCCGCCGAGCCGCTGGCCATCACCGTCGCCGAACTCCTCGCCAACGCCTCCGCCTACTCGCACCCGGAGACCGACATCCCGGTCACCGTCCAGCAGGGCGGCCGCGGCGCGCTGGTGATCATCGACGACAGCGGCATCGGCATGGACGACGACCAGCTGCGCCGGGCCCGCCGACTGCTGGCCGGCCCGCCCGACGTCCTGCTCACCGAACTCGGCAACCCGCCCAAGACCGGCTTCGCGGTGATCGGCAAACTGGCCCGCCAGTACGGCTTCTCCTGCCACATCGAGCCCTCGCCGTACGGCGGGATGCGCACCATCCTGCGCATCCCGGCCGCGCTGGTGACCGTCGTCGACGACGAGCAGCCGCTGTCGGTGCTCACCCCGCTGCCGCTGCGGGCCGGCGCCGGCCCGGCCCCCGCGCCCACCGTCCAGGCCGTCCCGCCGATGCGCGACGCCGACGAGGGCGACGGGCCGCCCCCGCTCGCCGACCGGCACAACCAGCCGGGCCCGCACCCCGCGCCCGCCATCCACGCGGTGCCCGACGCACCGGCCGGCCCCGCCGACCCGGTCGATGACGGCACCGGCCTGCCCAGTCGGCGACGCCGCCGACCGGTCACCGCCGACGGCCCCGGAGCCCCCGAGCCCGCCGCCGGGCCGTCCGCCGCACCGGCCGAGCCGCCCGCCCGGGCCCCCGAGCGGACGCCCGAGCGCGCCGCCGCCCACTGGCAGGCGCTCCAGGAGGGCACCGACTCCGGCCGCGCCGCCGTGGCACAGGCCGCCCGCGGGACCAGCACGACCGGCGAGTCCAGCGCGACCGCCGGGACCAGCGCGACCGGCCCGACCGCGGCCGCCCGCGACACCGGTGCCCGCACCACCGTCCGCCCGACCGCCCCGACCCCCGAAGGAGCCGAGCAGTGACCAGCACGCCCAGCCCGACCACCGCCGACGAGATCTCGTGGGTGCTGACCCCGCTGCTGGAGCTGCCGGGGGTGCTGCACGCGGTCATCGCCACCGGTGACGGCCTCGTCGAGGGAGCCTCGGACGGGCTCGACCGCGCCTCCGCCGAGCGGGTCGCCGCGATGACCGCCACCGTGCACGCCGCCGCCCGCGCGTTCACCAGCGCCTTCACCGACACCGAACGGCCCCGGCTGGCCCAGACCGTGGTCGAGTCCGACCTCGGCTACGCCGTCGTCGTCCCGGCCGGGGAGAACACCTCGCTCGCAGTGTTCACCTCCCCGGAGGCCCAACTCGGCAACGTGGCCTACCAGATGCAGGTACAGGTCGCCGCCCTGGGCCGTGCCCTCGCGAGTCCGACCCGGCAGCAGGACACCACCGTCCGATCATGACCGCCGTACCCCGCAGGCGGATGGTGCCCGCCTACCTGGCCACCGGCGGCCGCAGCCGCCCCGGTACCGCCGGCTTCGACCGGCTCACCGTGCTGTTCGCGGACCGCGTCGAACCGCCCCGCGAGCTGGAACCCGAACACCAGCGGCTCTGGGAACTGCTGCGCCCCGGCGCGCTGACCGTGGTGGAGGCCGCCGCGCACCTGCGCCTGCCGGTCAGCGCCACCGTCTTCCTCGCGGCCGATCTGGTCGAGGCGGGCTGCCTGCGCGCCCGCGCGCCGATCCCGCGCGCCCAGCAGACCGACCGCTCCATCGTCGAGAGGCTCCTCGTTGGACTCCGTGCGCTCCGGTAGCCCGGCCGACCGGCCGAGCCGGGTGGGCTACCTGCCCGACCGGGACCAGACGCTGATGAAGCTGGTGGTGGCCGGCCCGTTCGGGGTCGGCAAGACGACGCTCATCCGCACCCTCTCCGAGATCGCCACCCTGCACACCGAGGAGGCGATGACCGAGACCGGACGGCCGGTGGACGACCTGGCGGGCCTGCCCGAGAAGGCCACCACCACGGTCGCCGTCGACTTCGGCCGGCTGACCCTGCCCGGCAACCTCGTGCTCTACATGTTCGGCACCCCCGGCCAGCGCCGCTTCTTCCCGCTCTGGCAGGACATCGCCCGCGGCGCCCTCGGCGCGCTGGTGCTCGCCGACACCCGCCGGCTCGCCGACTCCTTCGAGATCATGGACATGGTCGAGGAGCGGGGCCTGCCCTACGCCGTCGCCGTCAACTGCTTCCCGGACGCGCCGGTCCACTCGATCGAGGTGCTACGCGCCCACCTGGACCTGCACCCCACCACCCCGCTGCTGCTCTGCGACGCCCGCGAGCGCGGTGCCAGCCTGGACGCGCTGATCGCGCTGGCCGAGCACGTCCTCGACGGCCTGCCCGCCGCCCCCGCGGACGCCGCCGACCTCGCCACCCCGGCGGACGTCACCGAGCCCGCCGTCCCGGCAGCGACCGCCCCTGCCGCCTCCGCCGCCGAGGAGCGCCCGTGACCACCGACACCCGCCCGACCCCCATCTACGGCCCGGTCTTCGCCGCCGACCCGCAGCTGGTCTACGACCGGCTGCGCCGCTACGGCGCGGTCGCCCCGGTGGAGATCGCGCCCGGCGTCGAGGCCCTGCTGGTCACCGACTACCAGGCCGCCCTGGACCTGCTGCGCGACACCGACACCTTCTCCAAGGACTCCCGCGCCTGGCAGCGCACCGTCGCCCCCGACAACCCGCTGCTGCCGGTGCTCGGCTACCGCCCGACCGCCCTGTTCAGTGACGGCGAGGTGCACGCGCGCTACCGCGCGGTGATCACCGACGGCCTCGCCCTGCTCGAACCGCACCGGCTCCAGCGCCGGGTCGCCGAGGTCGCCCACCAGCTGGTCGACCGCTTCGAGGCGGCCGGCACCGCCGACCTGATCGCCGAGTACGCCCGCCAGCTGCCGGCCTTCGTCCTCACCACCTGGTTCGGCGTGCCGGAGGAGCACAGCGCCCGGCTGGTCGCCGGGATCGCCGGGATGATCGAGTCCACCGAGAAGGCCGTCGTCGCGTACGGGGACCTCGTCGCGGTGGTCACCGCCATGGTCGCCGAGCGGCGCGAGCGGCCCCGGCACGACCTCACCTCCTGGTTCGTCACCCACCCGGCCGGGCTGGAGGACGACGAGGTGATCCGGCAGATCACCCTCACCATGATCGCCGGGCACGAGCCGACCACCAACCTGATCGGCAACGCCCTGCTGCGCCTGCTCACCGACGCCCGCTACGCCGGCTCCCTCATCGGCGGCGCGATGACCGCCTACCAGGCGATCGACGAGGTGCTCTGGCACGAGCCGCCGCTGGCCAACCTCTCCGCCCACTACCCGCGCTACGACATCACCTTCCACGGCCGGGAGATCCCGGCCGGCACGCTGGTGCTGGTCTCCTACGCGGCCGCCAACTCGCAGGCCGCGCCGCCCACCGACGGCACCGAGCTGCGCAGCGGCGAGAGCGCCCACCTGGCCTGGGCGGCCGGCCCGCACGGCTGCCCGGCCCGTGACCCGGCGCTGCTGATCGCGATCACCGCGATCGAGCAGCTGACCAGCCGGCTCAGCGACCTGGAGCTGGCCACCCCGGCCGAGGACCTGCTCTGGCGCCCCGGCCCGTTCCACCGGGCCCTGGTCCACCTCCCGGTCCGCTTCGCCCCGACGGCCTGAGCCCCGACGGCCTGAGCCCCGGCGGCCTGAGCCCCGGCGGCCTGAGCCCCGACGGCCTGAGCCCCGACGGCCTGAGCCCCGGCGGCCCGCCCCTCGGCGGCCCGGACCCTGCTGGTCCGGGCCCCGGCGGCCCGGGACGCACGAGGGCCCGGGCGTCCGTCCGTACGGAAACCCGGGCCCTCGCGGCGCGACCGGCCGGCCCTACTCGGCCGGCTTCAGCGTCAGCGAGACGCTGTTGATGCAGTACCGCTGGTCGGTCGGCGTGCCGTAGCCCTCGCCCTCGAAGACGTGGCCCAGGTGCCCGCCGCAGCGGGCGCAGCGCACCTCGACCCGGCGCATGCCGAGCGTGGTGTCCTCGATGTACTGGACCCGGTCCCCGGCCAGCGGCGCGTAGTACGACGGCCAGCCGCAGTGGCTGTCGAACTTGGTCTCGGAGCTGAACAGCTCCGCGCCGCAGGCCCGGCAGCCGTAGACGCCGACGGTCTTGGTGTCGGTGTACTCACCGGTGAACGGGCGCTCGGTGCCGGCCTCGCGGAGCACGTGGTACTCCTCGGGGCTCAGCTCGTCCCGCCACTCGGCCTCGGTCTTCTCGATCTCGTAGCTCATCACGGCTCCCGGTCGGGGTACGTCAGACGTTGGAGGCAACGTTCGAGAGGTGCTGCACGCTTCCCCGGATCTCCTCCAGGATGGCGGGGCCCAGGTTGGTGACGTCGCCGGCACCCATGGTGAGCAGCAGGTCGCCGGGGCGGGCCAGGCCGGCCAGCACGGCGGGGGCGGCGGCGAAGGAGTGCTCGGCGGTGACGTCGGCGCCGGCCCGGTGGGCGGCGTCGATGATCAGCTCGCTGGTCACGCCGGGGATCGGGTCCTCGCGGGCCGGGTAGATGTCCAGCACCACCGAGGCGTCGGCCAGCGCCAGGGCCCGGCCCATCTCCTCGGCGAGCTGCTGGGTGCGGCTGAACAGGTGCGGCTGGAAGACCACCAGCACCCGGCCCTCGCCCTCCAGGCCCTCCCGGATCGCCTCCAGGTCGGCGGTCATCTCGGTGGGGTGGTGGGCGTAGGAGTCGATCACCTGGACGCCGCCGGCCTCGCCCTTGAGCTGGAGGCGGCGCCGCACACCGGTGTAGGCGCCCAGGGCCTTGGCCAGGTCGGCGGCCGGGACGCCCAGTGCGACGCCGGCGGCCAGCGCGGCGACCGCGTTGTGCGCGTAGTGCCGGCCGGGCACCGAGACGGTGAAGGACAGCTCGGCGCCGTCCAGCTCGACGGTGACCTCGCTGGTCATGCCGCGGGCGACCACCGAGCGGACCCGGACGTCGGCGTCCTCGGCGGCGCCGACGGTCACCACGGTGAGGCCCTCGCGGCCGGCCACCCGGGCGGTCAGTTCGCGGGCGCCGTCGTGGTCGGCGGAGACCACCAGGGTGCCGCCGGGGGTGATCCGGCCGACGAAGGTCTCGAAGGACTCGTAGATCTCCTCGATCGAGGCGTAGTTGGCGTGGTGGTCCAGCTCCACGTTGAGCACGATCGCCACCTCGGGCGCGTACTTGTGGAAGCTGCGGTCGCTCTCGTCGGCCTCGGCGACGAAGATCTCGCCGGCGCCGTGGTGGGCGTTGGAGCCGGGCGTGTCGAGGTCGCCGCCGATCGCGTAGGACGGGTCCAGGCCCAGTTCGCCGAGGGCGACGGCGAGCATGCTGGTGGTGGTGGTCTTGCCGTGGGTGCCGGCCACCGCCAGCGCCCGGCGGCCGCCCATCAGGGCGGCCAGCGCGTCGGAGCGGTGCACCACCGGGATGCCGCGCTCGTGGGCGGCGGCCAGCTCCGGGTTGTCGGCGCGGATCGCGCTGGAGACCACCACGCTGCTGGTGCCGTCCGGCACGTGCTCGGCGGCGTGGCCGACGTGCACGGTCGCGCCGAGGGCGCGCAGCGCGAGGACGGTCTCGGACTCCTTGGAGTCGCTGCCGGAGACGCTGGCGCCGCGCACCGCGAGGATCTTCGCCAGGCCGGACATCCCGGCGCCGCCGATGCCGATGAAGTGCGGGGCGTGCAGGTCGTGCGCGGCGTCGTTCAAGGCGGGGCTCCGTAGGGCGGGGGCGGAATGGTCGGGCGGACGGGATGGGGAATCGTCCTCGCGGGCGGACCGCAAGGACGATTCTGCACCACCGGCCGGGATCCCTAGGAGTCGCTGGCGAACAGCCGCAGCACCGGGACCCCCACCTTGTGCCGGGCCTGGGAGGCCCAGTCGCGGTGGAAGAACTCCTCGACGAAGTGCGGTGAGGTGAGCACCACCACCTCGTCCGCGCGGTGCTCCTCGACCGCCGCCCGCAGCCGGTCCAGTGGCTTCTCCTCGACCAGCTCGCCGACCGCCTCGGCCCCGGCCGCGCGCAGGTGGCGCAGGCTGTGTTCGAGCGACTCGGAGGCCACGGTCGGCCCGGACTCGGACTCGTCGTGCTCGTGCACCACCTTGTCGAGGTGGCCGAGCGCCACGTCGTCCAGCGCCCGCAGCAGCTCGTCCTGCTTGCCGCGCGGCTGCATCAGGACGACGAAGGAGACCTTCTCGTCGCTGTGGAGCGTGGTGACGAGTTCCACGTCCGCGTCGGAGAGAGCCTTTTCGATCATCAGTACCGTCTTGAACACGTGAGTCCCTTCCAGTGGCCGGCCCCCGGGCCCCGGCATCGCATTAACGGGATCACGACCCGTCGGTCACGGGGTCGGCGGACGCATGTAGCGGGTGAAGAGGAATCCTTTCTGCTCGATCAATGAGACCAGCCGCATCCGCTGCACGTCAGGCATTTCCGCATCGCGGATGATGCGCGGCGCGTCGCCGCCCGTGATCAACGGAGCCAGCGACAGGCACAACTCGTCCAGCAGACCCGCCGCCGCCAGCTGCCCCAGCAGCCGCGGGCCGCCCTCGCTCAGCAACCGCGTCCAGCCCCGCTCCGCCAGCGCCGACACGCCCGCCCGCAGGTCCACCGCCCCCTCCCCGGCGAGCACCAGGTCGGCCACCTCGGCGACCGCCCGGCGGCGCTCCTCGGGCGCGTCCGCGGTGGTGATCACCACCGTTCTGACCAGCGGGGCGGTGAACAGCGGCGCGGTCAGGTCCAGGGTCAGCGAGCGGCTCACGATCGCGATCGCCGGAGCCGGGGCCTGCCCGGCCGCCGCCCGCGCCGCCGCGAACTCGGCCCGGGCCCGGGCCGGCCGGTAGCCCTCCGCGCGGACCGTCTCCGCGCCCACCAGCACCACGTCCGACAGCGCGCGCAGCACACCGAAGATCCGCTTGTCGGCGTCCCCGGACAGGCCCTCCGAGAGGCCCTCCAGCCTCGCCCCGCCGTCCAGACCGGCCACCATGTTGGCGCGCAGCCAGGGCCGCCCCCGATTCACCTGGTCGGGGTACGCGTAGACGGCGGCGAGCGACTCCAGCGAGGCCGGGTCCACGACCGGCTCGCCCAGCGGGCTGATCAACTGTTGCATGCCCTCAGTCTTCCACCGGCCGCCGTCCCGAGGGGCCTGGGACCAGGCGTACCCTCTACTAACGTGCCAGCAGCCCCCCGCCCCGACACCGCGACCGAGTCCATAGCCGCCGCGAGCGCGGCCGGCTCCCCGATCGCGCTCGCCGACCGCCGCCCCGTCGTGCCCGCCGAGCGGCTGGTCGCCGAGATGGTCCCGCCGCCCCGGTTCTCCGACGTGAGCTTCGGGACGTACATTCCGGACCCGAACCAGCCCAGCCAGTACGAGGCCGTCCAGGTCCTGGAGCAGTTCGCCACCACCCTCGGCGGGGGAAACGGTTCCGCACCCAAGCGCAGCTGGTTCCGCCGCTCCGCCCCGGCGCCCACCGGCCCGGCCGGTGTGTACCTCGACGGCGGCTACGGCGTCGGCAAGACCCACCTGCTCGCCTCGCTCTGGCACGCCGCCCCCGGCCCCAAGGCCTTCGGCACCTTCGTCGAGCTGACCAACCTGGTCGGTGCGCTCGGCTTCCAGCAGGCCGTCCGGACCCTCTCCGGGCACACGCTGCTGTGCATCGACGAGTTCGAGCTCGACGACCCGGGCGACACCGTCCTCGTCTCCACGCTGCTCGGCCGCCTCGTCGACAACGGCGTCAAGCTCTGCGCCACCTCGAACACCCTGCCGGAGAAGCTCGGCGAGGGCCGCTTCGCCGCCGCCGACTTCCTGCGCGAGATCCAGGGCCTGTCCGCGCACTTCCGCCCGATGCGGATCGACGGCCAGGACTACCGCCACCGCGGCCTCCCGGACGCCCCGCCGCCCTACCCCGACGCGGCCGTCGACGCCGTCGCCGCCCGGACCCCCGGCGCCTCCCTGGACGACTTCGACACCCTCCTCGCCCACCTCTCCGCCGTCCACCCCAGCCGCTACGGCGCGCTGCTCGACGACGTCACCGCCGTCTGCCTGCGCGGCGTCCGCCAGGTCGACGACCAGTCCACCGCCCTGCGCCTGGTCGTCCTCGCCGACCGCATGTACGACCGCGAGCTCCCCATCACCGCCTCCGGCCTCCCCTTCGACCAGGTCTTCCCCGACGACATGCTCCGCGGCGGCTACCGCAAGAAGTACCTCCGCGCCATCTCCCGGCTGGTAGCCCTCGCCCGCGACAGCGCGAAGACCTGAGCCCGTGACCCCCGCCCCGGCCGGGCGCTGCTCCCGGGCCCTGTCCGGCAAGATCAGCCGGACAGGGCCCGGCGGAGCAGAGCGTGAGGCCGAGCATCTGCCCGCTGCCGACCACGACGTCTACGACCGGGAGGAGCAGCGGTGAGCAGCGGTTGTCACACGCGGTGGGTCGTGCCGCCGGAGCATCGGGAGAGCGAGCAGTACCGGCCGGCCGGGCGGCGGATGGCGCCGGCCGAGGCCGTGTACGCCCGCCGCTCCGCTCTCGGCTGGACGCTCGCCGAACTCGCGGAGCGGTCCGGGCTGGACGAGGCGACGGTCGAGAGCATCGAGGAGAGCGGCGTCGATCCGGCCCTGCCGCTGATCGAACGCCTCGCCGCCGACTTCGACTCGGTCGTCCGCATCGACCCGGCCCGCGAGCCGGCCATGAGGTTCGAGGGGCACGCGGCCTGAGGGAGCCGCACCGCTTGTCGGTGGTGGGTCGTACGGTGGACTCGTGCGACCCATCACGAGTATTGAGCGGTCAGTGGCGCCCTTCGAGGTCGTCAGTCCCTTCCAGCCGAACGGGGACCAGCCGGCGGCGATCGCCGAGCTGGAGCGGCGGATCAAGGGCGGGGAGAAGGACGTCGTCCTGCTCGGTGCCACCGGTACCGGGAAGTCGGCCACCACGGCCTGGATGATCGAGCGGCTGCAGCGGCCCACCCTGGTGATGGCGCCGAACAAGACGCTGGCCGCCCAGCTGGCGAACGAGTTCCGCGAGCTGCTGCCGAACAACGCGGTCGAGTACTTCGTCTCGTACTACGACTACTACCAGCCCGAGGCGTACGTCCCGCAGACGGACACCTACATCGAGAAGGACTCCTCGATCAACGAGGAGGTCGAGCGGCTGCGGCACTCGGCGACCAACTCGCTGCTGACCAGGCGGGACGTGATCGTGGTCGCGTCGGTGTCCTGCATCTACGGCCTCGGCACCCCGCAGGAGTACGTGGACCGGATGGTCCCGCTCAAGGTCGGCGAGGAGATCGACCGGGACGTCCTGCTGCGCCGTTTCGTGGACATCCAGTACGCCCGCAACGACGTGGCGTTCACCCGGGGCACCTTCCGGGTCCGCGGCGACACCATCGAGATCTTCCCGGTCTACGAGGAGCTGGCCGTCCGGATCGAGATGTTCGGCGACGAGATCGAGGCGCTGTACACCCTGCACCCGCTCACCGGCGAGATCATCAGCCAGGACGAGTCGGTGTACGTCTTCCCCGCCTCGCACTACGTGGCCGGCCCGGAGCGCATGGAGCGGGCGATCACCGGCATCGAGAAGGAGCTGGAGGAGACGCTCGCCCGGCAGGAGAAGCAGGGCAAGCTGCTGGAGGCCCAGCGGCTGCGCATGCGCACCACCTACGACATCGAGATGCTGCGCCAGATCGGCACCTGCTCGGGCGTCGAGAACTACTCGATGCACTTCGACGGCCGCGAGCCCGGCTCCCCGCCGAACACCCTGCTCGACTACTTCCCGGAGGACTTCCTCCTGGTCATCGACGAGTCGCACGTCACGGTCCCGCAGATCGGCGCGATGTACGAGGGCGACGCCTCGCGCAAGCGCACCCTGGTGGAGCACGGCTTCCGGCTGCCCTCCGCGATGGACAACCGCCCGCTGAAGTGGGAGGAGTTCCTGGGGCGGATCGACCAGACGGTGTACCTGTCGGCGACGCCCGGCCCGTACGAGCTGTCCCGCGGCGACGGCCAGGTCGAGCAGATCATCCGCCCGACCGGTCTGATCGACCCGGAGGTGATCGTCAAGCCGACCGAGGGCCAGATCGACGACCTGGTGCACGAGGTCCGCAAGCGGGTGGAGCGGGACGAGCGCGTCCTGGTGACCACGCTGACCAAGAAGATGGCCGAGGACCTCACCGACTACATGCTCGGCCTGGACATCCGGGTCCGGTACCTGCACAGCGACGTGGACACCCTGCGCCGGGTGGAGCTGCTGCGCGAGCTGCGCGCGGGCAGGTACGACGTGCTGGTCGGCATCAACCTGCTGCGCGAGGGCCTGGACCTGCCGGAGGTGTCGCTGGTGGCGATCCTGGACGCGGACAAGGAGGGCTTCCTGCGCTCCGGCACCTCGCTGATCCAGACGATCGGGCGGGCCGCCCGAAACGTCTCGGGCCAGGTGCACATGTACGCGGACCGGATCACCCCGTCGATGGAGAAGGCGATCGACGAGACCAACCGCCGCCGGGTCGTGCAGCAGGCGTACAACAAGAAGCACGGGATCGATCCGCAGCCGCTGCGGAAGAAGATCGGCGACATCCTGGACACCCTCGCCCGCGAGGACGTGGACACCGACGAGCTGCTGTCCACCGGCTACCGCGGGGCCGCCGGGAAGGGCAAGGCCCCGGTGCCGGCCCTGGGCATGGAGCGCAAGCAGGGCGAGAGCCTGCCGGCCGCCGAGCTGGCGGAGCTGATCCAGTCGATGACGGACCGGATGCACGCGGCCGCCGCCGACCTCCAGTTCGAGGTCGCGGCCCGGCTGCGCGACGAGGTGAAGGAGCTGAAGCGGGAGCTGCGCCAGATGAGGGAGGCCGGCGTGGCCTGAGCGGGGGCCGAGGGGCCGAGGGGCCGAGGGGCCGACGGGGGTCTGAGGCGGGTCGAGACGGCCGCCGGGCCGGGCCGGTGTGACACCGGTCAAGCCCGGCGGTGTCTCAGCCTTGCCACAATGCGGCGACCGCCGGGAGGTGCGGGGTGCCGCAGGCCCTAGGCTGGCCTGCGGCATCGACCTCGGGACGGGGTGGTGCGACAGACAGCAACAGGGGGCCTCAGCCGGGGGACGGCACGGGGTGTTCCACCGTGGCGCCGCGCGGGGAGCGACCGCGTGGCCGGGTAGAGAGGACAACGCCGTGTCGGTGAACCTTGCCAAGGGACAGCGGGTCAGTCTCCAGAAGGGGCCGGGCGGCGCGTTGACCGTGGTCCGGATGGGGCTCGGCTGGCAGGCCGCGCCGAAGCGGGGCCTGTTCGGCAGCCGCACCAGGACGATCGACCTGGACGCGTCGGCGCTCCTGTACGCCGAGAAGACCCCGTCCGACGTGGTGTTCTTCCAGCACCTGGAGAGCACGGACGGTTCCGTCCGGCACACCGGGGACAACCTGGAGGGCGGCTCGGGCACGGAGGACGACGAGGCGATCCTGGTGGACCTGCTGCACGTGCCGGCGCACATCACCCAGGTGGTGTTCACGGTGAGCTCGTACACCGGGCAGACCTTCGCGGAGGTGCGGGGCGCCCACTGCCGGCTGGTGGACGAGACCACGGGCGAGGAGCTGGCCCGGTACGAGCTGGCCGGGGGAGGGTCGCACACCGGGCAGATCATGGCGAAGGTGTTCCGTGACGGGGCCGGCGGCTGGGAGATGCAGGCGATCGGCGCGCCGGCCAAGGGGCGGACCTTCCAGGACCTGCTGCCGGCGATCGAGCCGTACCTCTGACGGTTCTTTACCTTCTTTACCTTTCTTTGGGCTTCCTGTTACTCTCGATGGCAGCGGAGGGGAGTATTCCCCCGCAGTTGTCCCCGTCATCACGGGCGCCCACGAGCGGCGCCCCGGGGCGCTGGTCCGTGCGGACGCCCCGAGAGCGGGCCCGACGGGCGGAAGAGACCTCCGGCAGTGACGATGACTGTCTCGCCTACCTGCCGGAGGAGCAGTAGTGGACGTTTCCATAGCCATGTGGGTCACCACGATCGGTGTGTTGATCGCACTGATCGTGGCGGACTTCTTCATCGGAGGGCGCAAGCCGCACGAGGTCTCGGTCAAGGAGGCCGGGATCTGGACCGCGGTCTGGATCGTGCTGGCGCTGATCTTCGGCGGGTTCCTCTGGTGGCACTCCGGCGCGCAGCCGGCCGGTGAGTTCTTCGCCGGTTACATCACCGAGAAGTCGCTCAGTGTCGACAACCTGTTCGTCTTCATCCTGATCATGGGCAAGTTCGCGGTGCCGAGGATCTACCAGCAGCGCGTGCTGATGTTCGGTGTGATCATCGCGCTGGTGCTGCGGGCGGTCTTCATCGCCGGCGGCGCGGCGCTGGTCACCCAGTTCTCCTGGGTGTTCTTCATCTTCGGCGCCTTCCTGATCTGGACCGCCTGGAAGCTGATCAAGGAGGCCCGGGCCGGCGAGGAGGAGGACGAGTTCGAGGAGAACCGCCTGCTCAAGTCGATCGAGCGGCGCTTCCCGTCCACCGACACGTACCACGGCACCAAGCTCTTCATCCGGGAGAACGGCCGCCGGCTGATGACCCCGATGCTGATCGTGATGCTGGCGATCGGCACCACGGACGTGCTGTTCGCGCTGGACTCCATCCCGGCGATCTTCGGCCTCACCCAGGACCCGTACATCGTCTTCACCGCCAACGCCTTCGCCCTGATGGGCCTGCGCCAGCTGTACTTCCTGATCGGCGGCCTGCTGAAGAAGCTGGTCCACCTGTCGTACGGCCTGTCGGTGATCCTCGGCTTCATCGGCGTGAAGCTGGTGCTGCACGCGGCGCACGAGGCGGGCGCGAACGTGCCGGAGATCGGCATCCCGCTCTCGCTGGGCGTCATCGTGGTCGTGCTGGCCGTCACCACGGTGACCAGCCTGATCGCCTCGAAGAAGCAGGAGCGGGCCGAGCGCGAGGCCCAGAAGCTGGACGCCTGACCCCCGCGTGACGGCCGAGGCCCCCGCGACCCGAAAGGGGTCGCGGGGGCCTCGTCGTGCCCGGTGCCCGGTGCCCGGAGGCCGAGGTCACCAGCCGCGCTCGCGCCACTCGTCGAGGTGCGGGCGCTCGGCGCCGAGGGTGGTGTCGTTGCCGTGGCCGGGGTAGACCCAGGCCTCGTCCGGCAGCACGTCGAAGACCTTCTCGGTGACGTCTCGCAAGAGCGTGCGGAAGGCCTCCGGGTCGCCCCAGGTGTTGCCGACGCCACCGGGGAAGAGGCAGTCGCCGGTGAAGACGTGCGGGTGGCCCTGCGGGTCGTCGTAGACCAGCACGATCGCGCCCGGGGTGTGTCCGACCAGGTGCCGGACGGTGAGTTCCACGTCGCCGACCCGCAGCTTGTCGCCGTCCGCGAGCAGCAGCTCGGTGGGCACGTCGACGCCCTCGGCGTCGTGCGCGCCGGCGGCGGTGCGAGCCCCCGTCACCGCGACCACCTCGGCGAGCGCGGCCCAGTGGTCGTGATGCCGGTGGGTGGTGACCACGGTGGCCAGCTCGTCGCCGATGGTCTCCAGCAGCACCGGGGCGTCGGCGGCCGCGTCGATCAGCAGCTGCTCGTCGGTGGCCCGGCAGCGCAGCAGGTAGGCGTTGTTGTCGTACGGGCCGACGGCCACCTTGGTGATGATCAGGTGCGCCAGCTCCCGCACGTCCGGCGGCCCGCCGACCTTGACCGCTCCGTGGTACGTCATCCGTCCGCTCCTCGTCCGGTGAAGGGGTTCAGGATCATCTTCGCGCCGTCAGCCCAGCGGGGGAAGCTGGGGGAGGGCGGTGTCGGGGGTGGCCCGGAGGTCGGCGCCGTCGGAGCGGCCGGAGAGCCAGGCGAGCAGGGAGCGGAGGGGGCCCCGGACGGTGAGGGCGGGCTCGCCGGTGCCGATCAGGCCGATGTCCCCGGTGTCCTCGGCGACGAGCTCGACGCCGGGCAGGGCGGCGCCGTGCAGCTTGTTGGCGATCTTGTGGAACTCGGTGACGGCGAAGACCTCCGGCCAGTGCGCGGGGGTGTGGCCGGCGTCCAGGTCGACGTGGTGGTACTCGACCTCGGCGAGGCGCTTCCACGGGAGGTCGTGGGCGGGGAAGACGTAGCCGGTGCGGTGGCGGACCTCGACCGTCCAGGCATCGGCGGGCAGCAGCGCGGCGGCCGCGGCGAAGCGCTCGCGGGAGTCGCGCAGGTCGGCGAGCTGGACGTCGACCGGGCGGGGCGCGCCCTCCTCGATCTGCCGGTCGCGGGCCTCGGTGCTGGCGTACTGCGGGATGTCGGTGCCGGTGCGGGCGCCGTCCAGCAGGTTGACCAGGGAGTCGGCGTTGCGGGCGAGGTGGGCCAGCACGTGACCGCGGGTCCAGCCGGGCAGGGCGGAGGGCTCGGCGACGGCCTCGGGCTTCAGCTCGGCGACGGTGTGCAGCAGGTGCCGGGTGCTCTCCTCGACCAGGGCCAGGTACTGCGCGGCGGCCTCGGCGGCGGTCTGCGGGTCGGTCATCGGATCGGCCTTCTGTGGGAGACGGCGCGTTGCCCGCGGGGGGCTCCGCTCGTTGACCAGCTGACGCTATCGCCGAATCCGACCGCTGAGCAGGGCCTTTTTCGGTCCGGGTACGGAGGGTCCGAGGGGCGCTCTCACTCGTTCGGGTGGACTCCACTGGACACGGTCGATATTCGAACGTCTGAGCTAGTAGGCTGGCTGCCGCATCCTGGAAGAAGCACACATCTCCCCGCAAGTCCTCTCGCCCCGGAGAAAGGCGCCAGAAGCAGTGGCCGACCGCCTCATCGTCCGCGGTGCTCGCGAGCACAACCTCAAGAACGTCTCGCTCGACCTGCCCCGCGACTCCCTCATCGTCTTCACGGGCCTCTCCGGCTCCGGCAAGTCCTCGCTCGCCTTCGACACGATCTTCGCCGAGGGCCAGCGCCGCTACGTCGAGTCGCTGTCCTCCTACGCCCGCCAGTTCCTCGGGCAGATGGACAAGCCCGATGTGGACTTCATCGAAGGCCTCTCCCCGGCCGTCTCGATCGATCAGAAGTCCACCAACCGCAACCCCCGTTCGACCGTCGGCACGATCACCGAGGTCTACGACTACCTGCGCCTGCTGTTCGCCCGGATCGGCAAGCCGCACTGCCCGCACTGCGGCCGCCCGATCGCCAAGCAGTCGCCGCAGGCGATCGTCGACAAGGTGCTGGAGCTCGCCGAGGGCACCCGGTTCCAGGTGCTCAGCCCGGTGGTGCGCGAGCGCAAGGGCGAGTTCGTCGACCTCTTCGCCGACCTCCAGTCCAAGGGCTACTCGCGCGCCCGGGTGGACGGCGAGACGATCCAGCTCGCCGAGCCGCCGAAGCTCAAGAAGCAGGAGAAGCACACCGTCGAGGTGGTCATCGACCGCCTGACCGTCAAGGAGAGCGCCAAGCGGCGGCTCACCGACTCGGTGGAGACGGCCCTGCGGCTGTCCGGCGGCATGGTCGTGCTCGACTTCGTCGACCTCGCGGAGGACGACCCGGAGCGCGAGCGGATGTACTCCGAGCACCTCTACTGCCCGTACGACGACGTGTCGTTCGAGGAGCTGGAGCCGCGCTCGTTCTCCTTCAACTCGCCGTTCGGCGCCTGCCCGGACTGCTCGGGCCTGGGTAACCGGATGGAGGTCGACCCGGAGCTGGTCGTCCCGGACCCCGAGCGCTCGCTGGAGGAGGGCGCGATCCACCCGTGGTCGGCGGGCCACGCCAAGGAGTACTTCCAGCGGCTGATCGACGCGCTCGCCGGGGAGCTCGGCTTCCGCACCGACATCCCGTGGGCCGGGCTGCCGGCCCGCGCCAAGAAGGCGCTGCTGTACGGGCACAAGCACCAGGTGCAGGTCAGCTACCGCAACCGCTTCGGGCGCGAGCGCTCGTACAGCACCGGCTTCGAGGGCGCCGTCCCGTTCATCCAGCGCCGGCACACCGAGGCGGAGAGCGACAGCAGCCGCGAGCGCTTCGAGGGCTACATGCGCGAGGTGCCCTGCCCGACGTGCGAGGGCACCCGGCTCAAGCCGGTGGTGCTCGCGGTCACCGTCGAGGAGAAGTCGATCGCCGACGTCTCGGCGATGTCGATCAGCGACTGCGCCGAGTTCCTGGGCGCGATGAAGCTGAACGACCGGGACAAGCAGATCGCCGAGCGCGTCCTGAAGGAGGTCAACGAGCGGCTGCGCTTCCTGGTCGACGTCGGCCTGGACTACCTCTCGCTGAACCGCGCGGCCGGCACCCTGTCCGGCGGCGAGGCCCAGCGCATCCGGCTGGCCACCCAGATCGGCTCCGGCCTGGTCGGCGTGCTGTACGTGCTGGACGAGCCGTCCATCGGCCTGCACCAGCGGGACAACCACCGGCTGATCGAGACGCTGGTGCGGCTGCGCGACATCGGCAACACGCTGATCGTGGTCGAGCACGACGAGGACACCATCAAGACGGCGGACTGGGTGGTCGACATCGGCCCGGGCGCCGGCGAGCACGGCGGCAAGGTGGTGCACTCCGGCTCGTTGAAGGGGCTGCTGTCCAACAAGGAGTCGCTGACCGGCCAGTACCTCTCCGGCAAGCGGTCCATCCCGATCCCGGCGGGCCGCCGCGACCGGGACAAGAAGCGCCAGCTGACCGTCCACGGCGCCCGCGAGCACAACCTCAAGGACGTCACGGTCGGCTTCCCGCTCGGCACCTTCACCGCGATCACCGGCGTCTCCGGATCCGGCAAGTCGACGCTGGTCAACGACATCCTCTACACCCACCTCGCCCGGGAGCTGAACGGCGCCCGCAGCGTGCCCGGCCGGCACACCCGGATCACCGGCACCGACCTGGTGGACAAGGTGGTGCACGTCGACCAGTCGCCGATCGGGCGCACCCCGCGCTCCAACCCGGCCACCTACACCGGGGTGTTCGACCACGTGCGCCGGCTCTTCGCGGAGACGCAGGAGGCGAAGGTCCGCGGCTACCTGCCCGGCCGGTTCTCCTTCAACGTCAAGGGCGGCCGCTGCGAGAACTGCTCGGGCGACGGCACCATCAAGATCGAGATGAACTTCCTGCCGGACGTCTACGTGCCGTGCGAGGTCTGCCACGGCGCCCGGTACAACCGGGAGACGCTGGAGGTCCACTACAAGGGCAAGTCCATCTCCGAGGTGCTGGACATGCCGATCGAGGAGGCGCTGGCCTTCTTCGAGGCCGTCCCGGCGATCGCCCGGCACCTCAGGACGCTCAACGACGTCGGCCTCGGCTACGTCCGGCTCGGCCAGTCCGCGCCGACGCTCTCCGGCGGCGAGGCGCAGCGCGTCAAGCTCGCCTCCGAGCTGCAGAAGCGCTCCACCGGGCGGACGGTCTACGTGCTGGACGAGCCCACCACCGGCCTGCACTTCGAGGACATCAGCAAGCTGATCAAGGTGCTCAGCGGGCTGGTGGAGAAGGGCAACACGGTGATCGTCATCGAGCACAACCTCGATGTGATCAAGACCGCCGACTGGGTCGTCGACATGGGCCCCGAGGGCGGTTCCGGCGGCGGCATGGTGGTCGCCGAGGGCACCCCGGAGCAGATCGCCGCCGTCCCGGAGAGCCACACCGGCAAGTTCCTCCGGGACATCCTTCCGGGCGAGTTCGCGGACGCCCCGGTCGCCCCGGTGAAGAAGGCGCCGCGCAAGCGCGCCGCCGCGGCGAAGAAGTAGCGAAGAGGGAGAAGCGACCCGCTCCGCCGCCCCGCCCCCCGGGGCGGCGGAGCGGGTGCCGCATAGACTTCCGTGGTCCCTCGTAGGAAGCCGAACCGCAGGAGCGCACCGATGTCAGAGGCCCCCGAGACCAGCCCCGCCACCTCCCGCCGCACCGTGCTCTGCGGCGCCGCCGCCGTACTGGCGGCCGGCGGCACCGTGGCGGTCGCCGGCTGCGGTTCCTCCTCGGGCTCCTCCGGCGCCGGCAGCGCGGCCAAGAGCCCGGTGGACCTCGGCCCGGCCTCGGCGGTGCCGGAGGGCGGCGGCAAGGTCTTCCGCAACCAGAAGATCGTCGTGACCCAGCCGACCGCGGGGGAGTACAAGGCCTTCAGCGCCGTCTGCACCCACGCCGGCTGCGTCGTCGACCAGGTGAAGAGCCAGCAGATCCAGTGCCCCTGCCACGGCAGCCGGTTCGCCATCACCGACGGCGCCGTCCAGGACGGCCCGGCCCCCAGGCCGCTGCCCGCCTACGCCGTCACGGTCGACGGCGGGAACCTCAAGGTGACCCCGAGCTGAAGCAGTTGATCTCCGCCCAGTCGATCCCCGCCCCGTTGATCTCCGCCCCGTCGATCTCTCCTTCGCGGCCCCGGCCCCACTCGGTACGGTGGACCCATGGCTGACCCGAGCACCTACCGCCCGGCGCCGGGCGCGATCCCGACCTCACCGGGCGTCTACAAGTTCCGTGACGCCCACGGACGGGTCATCTACGTCGGCAAGGCCAAGAGCCTGAGGCCGCGCCTGTCGTCCTACTTCCAGGACCTGGCCGGCCTGCACCCGCGCACCGCGACCATGGTCACCACCGCCGCCTCGGTGGAGTGGACGGTGGTGGCCACCGAGGTCGAGGCGCTCCAGCTGGAGTACTCCTGGATCAAGGAGTTCGACCCGCGGTTCAACGTCAAGTACCGCGACGACAAGAGCTATCCGGAACTCGCCGTCACCCTCGACGAGGAGTACCCGCGGGTCCAGGTGATGCGCGGGGCGCACAAGAAGGGCGTGCGATACTTCGGCCCGTACGGGCACGCCTGGGCGATCCGCGAGACGGTCGACCTGCTGCTGCGCGTCTTCCCCGTCCGCACCTGCTCCAACGGCGTGTTCAAGCGCGCCCGGCAGGTCGGCCGGCCCTGCCTGCTCGGCTACATCGGCAAGTGCGCCGCGCCCTGCGTCGGCAAGGTCTCGCCGGACGAACACCGGGCGCTGGCCGAGGACTTCTGCGACTTCATGGCCGGGCGCACCGGCAACTACCTGCGCCGGCTGGAAGAGCAGATGCGGGAGGCCGCCGAGGAGATGGAGTACGAGAAGGCGGCCCGGCTGCGGGACGACATCGGCGCCCTCAAGCGCGCGATGGAGAAGAACGCCATCGTGCTCGCCGACGCCACCGACGCCGACCTGCTGGCCGTCGCCGAGGACGAACTGGAGGCCGCCGTCCAGATCTTCCACGTCCGCGGCGGCCGGGTGCGCGGCCAGCGCGGCTGGGTCACCGACAAGGTCGAGGACGTCGACACCGCCGGCCTGGTCGAGCACGCCCTCCAGCAGCTCTACGGTGGTGCCGGCGGCCCGGACGAGCGCAACGAGTCCGTCCCGCGCGAGGTGCTCGTCCCCGCGCTGCCCGAGCCGGCCGGTCCGGTCCGGGACTGGCTGAGCGGCCTGCGCGGCAGCCAGGTCGACCTGCGGATCCCGCAACGCGGCGACAAGAAGGACCTGATGGCCACCGTGCAGCGCAACGCCCAGCAGGCGCTGGCACTGCACAAGACCAAGCGCGCCTCCGACCTCACCACCCGCAGCCGCGCCCTGCAGGAGATCGCCGACGCGCTGGAGCTGGACTCGGTGCCGCTGCGCATCGAGTGCTTCGACATCTCCCACCTCCAGGGCGAGGACGTGGTCGCCTCGATGGTCGTCTTCGAGGACGGCCTGGCCCGCAAGAGCGAGTACCGGCGCTTCCAGATCAAGGGCTTCGAGGGCCAGGACGACGTCCGCTCGATGCACGAGGTGATCGGTCGGCGCTTCCGCCGCTACCTCCAGGAGCGCGAGCAGACCGGCGAGTGGGTCGTCCCCGAGGCCGACGACCCGGGCGCCGCCGCCGACGGCACCGGGGCCCCGGCCGGCCCGATCGACCCGGAGACGGGCCGTCCGCGCCGCTTCGCCTACCCGCCCCAACTGCTGGTCGTCGACGGCGGCCAGCCGCAGGTCGCCGCCGCCAAGCGCGCCCTGGACGAACTCGGCATCGACGACGTCGCGCTGTGCGGCCTGGCCAAGCGGCTGGAGGAGGTCTGGCTGCCCGGTGAGGACGACCCGGTCGTGCTGCCGCGCTCCAGCGAGGGCCTCTACCTGCTCCAGCGGGTCCGCGACGAGGCCCACCGCTTCGCGATCACCTACCAGCGCAGCAAGCGTTCCAAGCGACTCACCGCCGGGGAACTGGACTCCGTCCCGGGCCTCGGCGAGACTCGCCGCCAGGCGCTGCTCAAGCACTTCGGCTCGCTGAAGAGGCTCCGGGCCGCCACCGTCGACGAACTCTGCGCCGTACCCGGCATCGGACGCCGCACGGCGGAGACTGTTGCGGCGGCGTTGTCCTCCCGTACACCCGTCGCACCAGCGGTGAACACCGCTACCGGCGAGATCATCGAGGACGGGGCCGAACCGGCCGCCGAGCCGGTGGTCGCAGCATCCCAGACCGCACCATCCCAGGAGACGCCATGACGGTCGACGCCGACCGTCAGACGGCGCGCCCAGCCCCCGCCCGCCTGTCCGGGCAGGGGAAGGGCGATCGCGCCGTGCGCGTTCTCCCCAGCAGAAAGACCGAGAGCGGGGAACCGAAGTGACCGTGTCAGACGTGGCCGAGAACGCGCCGGAGCTGGTGATCATCTCCGGCATGTCCGGAGCCGGCCGCTCCACCGCCGCGAAGTGCCTGGAGGACCTGGGCTGGTTCGTGGTGGACAACCTGCCACCGGCCCTGATCCCGACCATGGTCGACCTGGGCGCCCGCTCCCAGGGCAACGTCGCCCGGATCGGCGTGGTCGTGGACGTCCGGGGCCGCCAGTTCTTCGACGACCTGCTCACCTCGCTCGACGAGTTGGAGAAGCGCGGCGTCCGGCTCAGCGTGGTCTTCCTGGACTCCTCCGACGACGCGCTGGTCCGCCGCTTCGAGAGCGTGCGCCGCCCGCACCCGCTGCAGGCCGACGGCCGGATCGTCGACGGCATCGCCCAGGAGCGCGACCTGCTGCGCGACCTGCGCGGCGAGGCCGACCTGGTGATCGACACCTCCAACCTCAACGTGCACCAGCTGCGCGCCAAGCTGGACGCCCAGTTCGCCGACCACGACGAGCCCGAGCTGCGCGCCACCGTGATGTCCTTCGGCTTCAAGTACGGCCTGCCGGTCGACGCCGACCTGGTGGTGGACTGCCGCTTCCTGCCCAACCCGCACTGGGTGCCCGAGCTGCGCGCCCGCACCGGCACCGACGCGGACGTCGCCGACTACGTGTTCCAGCAGCCCGGCGCCAACGAGTTCCTGGACGGCTACGCCGAGCTCCTGCGCATCATCACCGAGGGGTACCGCCGCGAGGGGAAGCGCTACATGACGCTTGCCGTAGGCTGCACCGGTGGCAAGCACCGCAGCGTCGCGATGTCCGAGCGCCTGACCAAGCGTCTCATCGCCGACGGAGTGGAGACGGTGCTCGTCCACCGTGACATGGGACGGGAGTGACCGCCGCCTCCTAGCCGGGCCGCCGGCGGGGCCGGCGGCCGCGGCGAGGAACGCGAGGTGAGTGTGGCGGGATATGTGCCCGGGCGGCAGCCGCAGAACAGGAGTGCCGACCGGGCGGGTGGCCCGGCCCGGCCGCCGGTCCCGAGCCGGCCGCGCAGCAGCCCCGCCCGGGCCAACCCGGCCCCTCGGATCACCGCGCTCGGCGGCGGCCAGGGCCTGTCCGCCTCGCTCTCCGCGCTGCGCCGGCTCACCAGCGACCTGACCGCCGTGGTCACTGTCGCCGACGACGGCGGCTCCAGCGGCCGGCTCCGCACCGAGCTGGGCGTGCTGCCCCCCGGCGACCTGCGCAAGGCGCTGGCCGCGCTGTGCGGGGACGACGACTGGGGGCGCACCTGGTCCGAGGTGATCCAGCAGCGCTTCACCGGCACCGGCGAGCTGGGCGGCCACGCGGTCGGCAACCTGCTGATCGTCGCGCTCTGGGAGAAGCTCGGTGACCCGGTGGCCGCCCTGGACTGGGTCGGCCGGCTGCTGAACGTCCAGGGCCGGGTACTGCCGATGTCGGCGGTGCCGCTGGACATCGAGGCGACCGTGCGCGGCCACGACCCGGAGCGCCCCGGCGAGCTGTCGGCCGTCCGCGGCCAGGCCAGCGTCGCGGTCACGCCCGGCACCGTGCAGTCGATCCGGCTGCTGCCGGACGGGCCGCCGGCCGTCCCGGAGGCGGTCACCGCCGTCCGGGAGGCGGACTGGGTGGTGCTCGGTCCCGGCTCCTGGTTCACCAGCGTGCTGCCGCACCTGCTGGTCCCGGAGCTGGCCAAGGCGCTCACCGAGACCCGCGCCCGCCGCCTGCTCACCCTGAACCTGGCCCCCCAGCCCGGCGAGACCGAGGGCTTCACCCCGCAGCGCCACCTGGAGGTCATCGCCGACCACGCCCCGGGCCTCGCGGTGGATGCGATCCTGGTGGACGAGCGCGCCGTCACCGGCGGCGCCTTCGGCCAGGCGGATCTGGCCGGTCTGGAGAAGGCCGCCGAGCGGATGGGCGCCGCCCTGGTCCTGGGCCGGGTGGCCCGCACCGACGGCACCCCGCGACACGACCCGGAGCTGTTGGCGGCAGCGTACGACCGGATTTTCCGGACACATGGAAGGATCGGGCCATGGCGATGACTCCAGCGGTGAAGGACGAGATCAGCCGGCTCCCGGTCACCAGGGCCTGCTGCCGCAAGGCGGAGGTGTCGGCGATCCTGCGGTTCGCGGGCGGGCTGCACATCGTGAGCGGCCGGATCGTGATCGAGGCGGAGCTGGACACCGGCGCGGCGGCGCGGCGGCTGCGCAAGGACCTGCTGGAGATCTTCGGACACTCCTCCGACCTCGTGGTGATGGCCCCCGGCGGACTGCGGCGCGGCAGCCGCTTCGTCGTCCGGGTGGTCAAGGACGGCGAACTGCTCGCGCGCCAGACCGGCCTCGTGGACGGCCGGGGCCGGCCGATCCGGGGGCTGCCCCCGGCAGTCGTCTCCGGGGCCACCTGCGATGCCGAGGCGGCCTGGCGCGGGGCCTTCCTGGCGCACGGCTCGCTCACCGAGCCGGGCCGCTCCTCCTCGCTGGAGATCACCTGCCCCGGCTCCGAGGCCGCCCTCGCCCTGGTCGGCGCGGCCCGCCGGCTCGGCATCCCGGCCAAGGCCCGCGAGGTGCGCGGCGTGGACCGGGTGGTGATCCGCGACGGCGACGCTATCGGCGCGCTGCTGACCCGGCTCGGCGCGCACGAGTCGGTGCTCGCCTGGGAGGAGCGCCGGATGCGGCGCGAGGTCCGGGCCACCGCCAACCGCCTGGCCAACTTCGACGACGCCAACCTGCGCCGCTCGGCCCGCGCCGCGGTGGCGGCCGGCGCCCGGGTGGCGCGGGCGCTGGAGATCCTCGGCGAGGAGGTGCCCGAGCACCTGGCCGCGGCCGGTCAGCTGCGGATGCAGCACAAGCAGGCCTCGCTGGAGGAACTGGGCGCGCTCGCCGACCCGCCGCTGACCAAGGACGCGGTGGCCGGCCGGATCCGCCGCCTGCTGGCGATGGCGGACAAGCGCGCCTCCGAGCTCGGCCTGCCGAGCACCGAGGCCAACCTCACCGACGAGATGGCGATGAACTGACCGCCGCACCGAGTGGCTGTTCCGCGGCCGGTGTCCGGATTCCGGGCACCGGCCGCCGCCGTGTCCGGAGGGGATACCCGGACGCGCCCGGTGTGCGCAAATTGGTAGAGACCACTGACCGGGACCAACTGCCCTGACGGCCAAGGACGGTCGGCCTGATTTCGCGCCACGCCAGGTCGTCGCACGTGGCGCGATGTGCCCTCCCAGGCCTGGGAGGGGTAGGGTCATAGGCGGTCGGGGACTTCCCAAATCTCACCCCCGTCGGCTTAGCTCCGGCGTACCTAACGAGGAGATCGGTTCGTGACGATCCGGGTAGGCATCAACGGATTCGGCCGCATCGGCCGCAACTTCTTCCGCGCGGTCAAGGCGCAGGGCGCGGACATCGAGATCGTCGGTGTCAACGACCTCACTGACACGAAGACCCTGGCTCACCTGCTCAAGTACGACACCACCCTGGGCACCTTCCCGGGCGAGGTCTCGCACACCGAGGACAGCATCACCGTCGACGGCAAGACCTTCCAGGTCAGCGCCGAGCGTGACCCCGCCAACCTGCCGTGGGCCGCCCTGGGCGCCGACATCGTCGTCGAGTCCACCGGCATCTTCACCAAGGCCGAGGCCGCGAAGAAGCACCTCACCGCCGGCGCCAAGAAGGTCATCATCTCGGCGCCCGCGAGCGACGAGGACGTCACCATCGTCCTGGGCGTCAACGAGGACAAGTACGACGCCGCCAACCACTCGATCATCTCCAACGCCTCGTGCACCACCAACTGCGTGGCGCCGATGGCCAAGGTGCTGCACGAGAACTTCGGCATCGTCAAGGGCCTGATGACGACCGTCCACGCGTTCACCAATGACCAGGTGACCCTGGACTTCCCGCACAAGGACCTGCGCCGCGCCCGTGCCGCGTCGCAGAACATCATCCCGACCTCGACCGGTGCCGCCAAGGCGACCGCCCTGGTCCTGCCGGAGCTGAAGGGCAAGCTGGACGGCACCTCGCTGCGCGTCCCGGTCCCGACCGGCTCCATCACCGACCTGGTCGTCACCCTGGAGCGCGAGGTGACCAAGGACGAGGTCAACGCCGCCTTCCAGAAGGCCTCGCAGGAGGGCCCGCTCAAGGGCATCCTGACCTACACCGAGGACCCGATCGTCTCCTCGGACATCGTCAATGACCCGGCCTCCTGCATCTTCGACTCCCAGCTCACCATGGTCCAGGGCAACCAGGTCAAGGTGCTCGGCTGGTACGACAACGAGTGGGGCTACTCGAACCGCCTCGTCAACCTGACCTCCCTCGTCGGCGGCCAGCTCTGACGCAGCGGGAGCTGACGTGATGTAGGGGCGAGGGCCCGGCTGGCGCACTGTGCCGACCGGGCCCTCGCTCTGCGCACCAGGACTTCCCAGGCGGCCCCTGCGCCGTGCCGCCTCTGCGCATCAACCATCTCCCCAGGAGAGCCAATCCCCGTGAAGACCATCGAAGACCTCGACGTCGCCGGCAAGCGCGTGTTCGTCCGTGCCGACCTGAACGTCCCGCTGGACGGCACCACGATCACCGACGACGGCCGGATCCGCGCCGTCGCCCCGACCATCGCCAAGCTCGTCGAGCGCGGCGCCCGGGTCGTCGTCGCCTCCCACCTCGGCCGCCCCAAGGGCGCGCCGGACCCGCAGTTCTCCCTCGCGCCGGCGGCCGCGCGCCTCGGCGAGATCCTCGGCAAGAACGTCGCCTTCGCCACCGACACCGTGGGTGAGAGCGCCGAGTCCACCGTGGCCGCGCTGGGCGACGGCGAGGTCGCGCTGCTGGAGAACCTGCGCTTCAACGCCGGCGAGACCAGCAAGGACGACGCCGAGCGCAAGGCCTTCGCCGAGCAGCTGGCCGCCCTCGCGGACCTGTACGTCGGTGACGGCTTCGGCGCCGTGCACCGCAAGCACGCCTCGGTCTACGACCTGCCCGGCCTGCTGCCGCACGCGGCCGGCGACCTGATCGCCACCGAGGTCGGTGTGCTCAAGAAGCTCACCGAGGAGGTCGCGCGCCCGTACGTGGTCGTGCTCGGCGGCGCCAAGGTCTCCGACAAGCTCGGCGTGATCGACAACCTGCTGAAGAAGGCCGACCGGATCCTGATCGGCGGCGGCATGGCGTACACCTTCCTCAAGGCCAAGGGCCACGAGGTCGGCATCTCGCTGCTGCAGGAGGACCAGATCCCGGTCGTCCTGGACTACCTGAAGCGCGCCGAGGAGACGGGCGTCGAGTTCGTCCTGCCGGTGGACGTCCTGGTGTCGGTGGACTTCCCCGACCTCAAGACCAAGGCCCCGGCCAACCCCTCGCTCGTCGCCGCGGACGCGATCCCGGCCGACCAGGAGGGCCTGGACATCGGCCCGAAGACCCGCGAGCTGTACGCGGCGAAGCTGGCCGACGCGGGCACCGTGTTCTGGAACGGCCCGATGGGCGTCTTCGAGCACCCGGACTACGCGAACGGCACCAAGGCCGTGGCCCAGGCGCTGCTGGACAGCGACGCGTTCACCGTGGTCGGTGGCGGCGACTCCGCCGCGGCCGTCCGCATCCTGGGCTTCGACGAGAACGCATTCGGACACATCTCGACCGGCGGTGGCGCCAGCCTCGAGTACCTGGAGGGCAAGACCCTCCCCGGTCTCGCCGCCCTGGAAGGCTGAAAGCAATGACTGAGCGTCTCCCGCTGATGGCGGGCAACTGGAAGATGAACCTCAACCACCTTGAGGCCATCCAGCACACCCAGAAGCTGGCCTTCGCGCTGGCCGACAAGGACTACGAGGCCGTCGAGGTCGCCGTCCTGGTGCCGTTCACCGACCTGCGTTCGGTGCAGACCCTGGTCGACGGCGACAAGCTGAAGATCAAGTACGGCTCGCAGGACATCTCGCAGCACGACTCCGGTGCCTACACCGGCGAGGTCTCCGGCCCGATGCTGGCCAAGCTGAAGTGCACCTTCGCGGTGATCGGCCACTCGGAGCGCCGCCAGTACCACGGTGAGGACGAGGCGATCGTCAACGCCAAGGTCAAGGCCGCCTACCGGGCCGGGATCACCCCGATCCTGTGCATCGGCGAGCCGCTGGACGTCCGCAAGGCCGGCACCCACGTCGAGCACACCCTCGCCCAGCTGGACGGCGCCCTGGCGGACATCCCGGCCCACCAGGCCGAGTCCATCGTGGTCGCCTACGAGCCGGTCTGGGCGATCGGCACCGGCGAGGTGGCCACCCCGGAGGACGCGCAGGAGGTCTGCGCCGCCATCCGCAAGCGGATCGCCGAGCTGTACGACGCCGAGCTGGCCGACAAGGTCCGCGTGCTGTACGGCGGTTCGGTGAAGGCGTCGAGCGCGGCCGGTCTGATGGCCAAGCCCGACATCGACGGCGGCCTGATCGGCGGTGCCTCGCTGGACGCCGACGAGTTCGTCAAGATCGTGCGCTACCGTGAGCAGGCAGTAGGCTAACGCCGCTGCAGCAACGTAGGCTTTGGGGCCGGACCGCCGTCAGCGGTCCGGCCCCGTCGCCGAAGATACGAGAGAGTTGGTCCCGTCGTGGTTCTCGGGTTCTCGATTGCCCTGATCATCTTCAGTCTGCTGATGATCCTGCTGGTGCTGCTGCACAAGGGGAAGGGCGGCGGCCTGTCGGACATGTTCGGTGGCGGCGCGATGTCCACCGGCGGCGGCTCGGCGGTGGCCGAGCGCAACCTGGACCGCATCACGATCGTGGTCGGTCTCGCCTGGTTCGCCTGCATCATCGTGCTGGGCCTGGTGCTGAAGTACAAGAGCTGACGTAACCCTGACGCCCCGTCGCCCGAGCGCCTATCCTGGGACGGTCGGGGGCGGAGGCGATGGCGGTGGACGCTTAACTCCTGCTTACACTAGGACGACTTTCGCCACCGACGCGCACCGCGGAGGGTCGGCGCACCAGCACGCAGGGAGTCAGACCGTGGCAAGTGGCAACGCCATCCGTGGCAGCAGGGTCGGAGCGGGCCCGATGGGCGAGGCGGAGCGCGGCGAGTCCGCCCCGCGCAACCGGATCACCTTCTGGTGTGCCAACAAGCACGAGACCCGGCCGAGCTTCGCCGCCGAGGCCGTCATCCCGGACACCTGGGACTGCCCGCGGTGCGGTTTCCCGGCCGGACAGGACGAGCACAACCCGCCCGCGCCCTCGCGCAACGAGCCGTACAAGACCCACCTCGCCTACGTCCGCGAGCGGCGCACCGACGCCGACGGCGAGGCGATCCTCGCCGAGGCGCTGGCCAAGCTGCGCGGCGAGATCTGACCCGGACGACAGACAGCGAAGGGCGCCACCGTCGAGGACGGTGGCGCCCTTGTGCGTTGCCGGGCCCGTTACGCCGAGGCCGGCGGGTACAGCTGGGGCGGGATCTGCTCCGCCGCGGCCCGGTCCAGCAGCCACAGGGTGCGGCTGCGGCCGTACGCGCCGGAGGCGGGCGCCTGGAGCTCGCCCGGGCCGGACAGGGCCATCGCGACCGCGTCCGCCTTGTCCGCGCCGGCCGCCAGCAGCCAGACCTCGCGGGCCGCCCGGATCGCCGGGAGGGTGAGCGAGATCCGGGTCGGCGGGGGCTTGGGGGCCCCGCGCACGCCGATCACGGTCAGCTCGGTCTCCCGCACGCCCGGGTGCTCGGGGAAGAGCGAGGCGACGTGGGTGTCCGGGCCGACGCCGAGCAGCAGCACGTCGAAGGCCGGGACGCCGAGCCGGTCACCCGGGCCGGAGGCCTTCGCCAGCTCCTCCGCGTAGCGGGCGGCGGCGGCCTCCACATCCGAGCCGTCCGCACCGTCCGAGGCGGGCATCTCGTGCACCCGCGCCGGGTCGAGCGGGACGGAGTCCAGCAGTTCGGCGCGGGCCTGGACGGCGTTGCGGTCCGGGTCCCCGGCGGGGACGAAGCGCTCGTCGCCCCACCAGAGGTCCAGCCGCGCCCAGTCGACCGCGTCGCGCGCCGGGGAGGCGGCGATCGCGGCCAGCAGGGCGTTGCCGTTGCGCCCGCCCGTGAGCACCACCGAGGCGGTGCCGCGGGCGGCCTGGGCGTCCACGATCCGGGTGATCAGCCGGGCCGCGGCCGCCTGGGCCATCAGCTCCTTGTCCCGGTGGACGACCAGCTGCGGGGTCGCGTTGGTCATGCGCTCCCCTTGGCGGCGCGCTTGGCGGGCTTCTTGGCGGGAGCCTTCTCGGCGGCCTCGGCCTCGGCCACGTCCTCGGACGCGACCTTGGCGGTCACCCGGGCGGGGTTGGCCACCGCGGCCTCGGTGACCGCCGCGCGGGCGACCCGCTCGGCCGCCGCCGTCTCGGCGGTGTCCGGCTCGCGCAGCCGGTCGACGGGCGTGCGCACGGCCGTCGCGTAGATGTCGTCCGGGTCGAGCCGGCGCAGTTCCTCGGCGATCAGCTCCGAGGTCTCGCGCCGCTTGAGCGCCACCTGGCGGTCCGGGGAACCGACCATGGAGAGCGTGCCCATCAGGCCGTCCGGGCGGTCCAGGGTGATGTCGCCGTCCTTGGTGCGCAGGTGCACCGCGGTGATGCCGGGGCCGCCGGTGACGATCCGCTCGACCGGCACGTGCAGCCGGTTGTGCAGCCAGAGGCCGAGCAGTTCGACGCTGGGGTTGTAGGACTCGCCCTCGACCACCGCGGAGGTGATCGTGACCGGCCGCTGGTCCAGCGCGGCGGCCAGCATCGAGCGCCAGCCGGTGATCCGGGTCCAGGCCAGGTCGGTGTCGCCCGGGGTGTAGCTCTGGGCCCGCTGGGCGAGCTGGCCGACCGGGGACTCGGCGGTGACGGCGTCGGTGATCCGGCGCTGGGCGAGCGCGCCCAGCGGGTCCTGCGCCGGGTGCAGCGGCGCGTTGTCGGGCCACCAGACGACGACCGGGGCGTCCGGGAGCAGCAGTGGCAGGACCACCGACTGCGCGTGCGCGGCGAGTTCGCCATGCATGCGCAGGATGACCGTCTCTCCCGAGCCGGCGTCGGTGCCGACGAGGATCTCGGCGTCCAGCCGGGTCTCGGCGCGGGCCCGGGGCGAGCGCCCGGCGCGCTTGATCACCGCGAGGGTGCGCGAGGGGTGCTCGCGGGAGGCGTCGTTGGCGGCCTTGAGGGCGTCGTACGCGCTGCCCTCGTCGGTCACGATCACCAGGGTGAGCACCATACCGGCGGCGGTGGAGCCACTGGCCCGGCGCGCCTCCATCAGCGCGGCGTTGATCTTGCTGGACGTCGTGTTGGTGAGGTCGATCTTCATGGCCGGCGCCAGCTCCTGCCGTCTCGTGCGAGCATCTCGTCCGCCTCGGCCGGGCCCCAGGTCCCCGCGGAGTACTGGGCGGGCTTGCCGTGGGTGTCCCAGTACTTCTCGATCGGGTCGAGGATCTGCCAGGAGAGCTCGACCTCCTGGTGACGCGGGAACAGGTTGGCGTCGCCGAGCAGCACATCGAGGATGAGCCGCTCGTACGCCTCCGGGCTGGACTCGGTGAAGGACTCGCCGTAGGCGAAGTCCATCGTGACGTCCCGGACCTCGAAGGAGGTGCCCGGCACCTTGGAGCCGAACCGCACCGTCACGCCCTCGTCCGGCTGGACCCGGATGACCAGGGCGTTCTGCCCCAGCTCCTCGGTCGCGTAGGAGTCGAACGGCAGGTACGGGGCGCGCTGGAAGACCACCGCGATCTCGGTGACCCGGCGGCCCAGCCGCTTGCCGGTGCGCAGGTAGAACGGGACGCCCGCCCAGCGGCGGTTGTTGATCTCCAGCTTGATCGCCGCGAAGGTGTCGGTCTTGGAGTCCGGGTCGATGCCGTCCTCGTCCAGGTAGCCGACCACCTCCTCGCCGCCCTGCCAGCCGGCCGCGTACTGGCCGCGCACGGTGTGCCGGCCGAGGTCGGCCGGGAGCTTGACGGCGCTGAGCACCTTGAGCTTCTCGGCCACCAGCGCCTTCGGGTGGAAGGACGCCGGCTCCTCGATGGCGGTGAGCGCCATCAGCTGGAGCAGGTGGTTCTGGATGACGTCGCGGGCGGAGCCGATGCCGTCGTAGTAGCCGGCCCGGCCGCCGATGCCGATGTCCTCGGCCATGGTGATCTGCACGTGGTCGACGTACGACCGGTTCCAGATCGGTTCGAACATCTGGTTGGCGAAGCGCAGCGCCAGGATGTTCTGGACCGTCTCCTTGCCCAGGTAGTGGTCGATCCGGAAGACCTCGTCCCGGGGGAAGACCTCGTGGACGATCCGGTTCAGCTCCTGGGCGCTCTCCAGGTCGTGGCCGAAGGGCTTCTCGATGACCGCGCGGCGCCACGAGCCCTGCGGGGGGTCGGCCAGGCCGTGCTTCTTGAGCTGCTGGACGACGGTCGGGAAGAACTTCGGCGGGACGGACAGGTAGAAGGCGAAGTTGCCGCCGGTGCCCTGCGCCTTGTCCAGCTCGTCGATGGTCTCGCGGAGCTTGTCGAAGGCGTCGTCGTCGTCGAAGGTGCCGTGGACGAAGCGCATGCCCTTGGCGAGCTGCTGCCAGACCTCCTCCCGGAACGGGGTGCGGGCGTGGTCCTTGACCGCGTCGTGGACCTCCTTGGCGAAGTCCTCGTCGTCCCACTCGCGCCGGGCGAAGCCGACGAGAGAGAAGCCCGGCGGCAGCAGACCGCGGTTGGCCAGGTCGTAGATGGCCGGCATGAGCTTCTTGCGGGACAGGTCGCCGGTGACTCCGAAGATGACCAGACCGGACGGCCCCGCGATGCGCGGGAGCCGTCGGTCGGCCGGGTCACGAAGCGGGTTGACGGGGGCCGGCGGGAGATCGTCCGCGTCCGACTCCGAGGTCAACTCGGGGAAATCAGTGCTCACTTGTTGGGCTCCGCTTTCGTGCGCTGGCTGTGTGAGCGAACGGTCACTTCTCGCCGGCGAAGGAGGCGAGCGAGGCGGTGACGGTGTCGAGCAGCTCGTTCCAGGACTGCTCGAACTTCTCCACGCCCTCGTCCTCCAGCACCTGGACCACGTCGTCGTAGTCCACGCCGGCGGCGGCGATGGCGTCCATCACGGCCTTGGCGTCGGCGTAGTTGGGGACGATGGTGCCGCCGGTGACCACGCCGTGGTCGGCGGTGGCCTCCAGGGTGGCCTCGGGCATGGTGTTGACCGTGCCGGGGGCGACCAGCTCGGTGACGTACAGGGTGTCCGGCAGAGCCGGGTCCTTGACACCGGTGGAGGCCCACAGCGGGCGCTGCGGCTTGGCGCCGGCGGCCTCCAGCGAGCGCCAGCGGGCGCTGCCGGCGGACTTGCCGTCGACCGAGCCGAAGACCTCCTCGTACGCCTGGTAGGCGAGGCGGGCGTTGGCCAGGGCGGCCTTGGAGCGCAGGTCCCGGGCGTCGCCGCCGATCTTCTCCAGGCGCTTGTCGATCTCGGTGTCCACGCGGGAGACGAAGAAGGAGGCGACCGACTCGATCTGGGAGAGGTCCAGGCCCTTGGCCTTGGCGGCCTCCAGGCCGGTCAGGTAGGCGTCGATGACGGCCTTGTAGCGCTCCAGCGAGAAGATCAGCGTGACGTTGACGCTGATGCCCCGGCCGATCACCTCGGCGATCGCGGGCAGGCCGGCCTTGGTGGCGGGGATCTTGATGAAGACGTTCGGGCGGTCGACCAGCCACCACAGCTGCTTGGCCTCGGCCACGGTGGCCGCGGTCTCGTGCGCCAGGCGCGGGTCGACCTCGATGGAGACCCGGCCGTCGCGGCCGTTGGAGGCGTCGTAGACCGGGCGCAGCACGTCGGCCGCGTCGCGCACGTCCGAGGTGGTGATCATGCGGACGGCCTCGTCGGTGGTGACCTTGCGGACGGCGAGGTCGCGCAGCTGGCCGTCGTAGGAGTCGTCGCCGCCGCCGATGGCCTTCTGGAAGATGGTCGGGTTGGTGGTAACGCCCACCACGTGCTTGTTCTGCACCAGCTCGGCGAGGTTGCCGGTGTTCAGCCGCTTGCGGCTGAGGTCGTCCAGCCAGATCGCCACGCCTTCGTCGCTGAGGCGCTTCAGTGCGTCAGTCATGGTGCTTCAGTCCTTTTTTGTTCTGCTTCGTGGGGTAGTCAGAGGGGGCCGTGGGGGGGGGGGGGGGGCGTCGGCGCCTCACACGGGCGGCACCGCATCAGCAGCCGCACCAAACAGAAGGAAG
>NZ_JBWKER010000004.1:31518-151717 GCF_056435345.1 Kitasatospora sp. NPDC043950 | reverse complement strand
GCTCCGTTCGTTTTGTTGTTTTTTTTTTTTTTTTTTTTTTTTTTTTCTTTTTGTGGGCGCCCCACCCCCCCCCCCCCCCCCCCCCCCCCCCCCCCCCCCCGCCCCAGGGGGCGTCAGCGGTTGACGGCCTCAAGGGAACGGAGGGCGTTGTGGGCCTCGGCCACCACGCGCTCGGCGGTCAGGCCGAACTCCTCGAAGAGCACCTTGTAGTCGGCGGAGGCGCCGAAGTGCTCCAGCGAGACGATCCGGCCGTGGTCGCCGACCAGCTCGCGCCAGCCCTGGCCGATGCCGGCCTCGACCGACACCCGGGCCTTGACCGACGGCGGCAGCACGCTGTCACGGTAGGCCTGGTCCTGCTCCTGGAACCACTCGAAGGACGGCACCGAGACCACCCGGGTGGCGATGCCCTCGGCCTCCAGCACCTCGCGGGCCTTGACGGCCAGCTGGACCTCGGAGCCGGTGCCCAGCAGGATCACCTGCGGGTCGCCGCTGGAGGCCTCGGCCAGGATGTAGCCGCCCTTCGCGGTGCCCTCGGCGGAGCCGAAGACCTCGCGGTCGAAGGTCGGGACGTTCTGGCGGGTGAGCGCCAGGCCGACCGGGCCGGGGTGGGTGGTCTGGCGCTCGATGACGGTGCGCCAGGCGACGGCCGTCTCGTTGGCGTCGGCCGGGCGGACCATGGCCAGGCCCGGGATGGCGCGCAGCGAGGCCATGTGCTCGACCGGCTGGTGGGTCGGGCCGTCCTCGCCGAGGCCGATCGAGTCGTGCGTCCAGACGTAGGTGACCGGCAGCTTCATCAGCGCGGCCAGGCGAACGGCCGGGCGCATGTAGTCGGCGAAGACCAGGAAGGTGCCGCCGTACACGCGGGTCTTGCCGTGCAGGGCGATGCCGTTCATGGTCGAGCCCATGGCGTGCTCGCGGATGCCGAAGTGGATCGTCCGGCCGTACGGGCTGGCGCTCTTCAGCGGGTTGCCCTCGGGGAGGAACGAGCTGTCCTCGTCGATGGTGGTGAGGTTGGACTCGGCGAGGTCGGCCGAGCCGCCCCACAGCTCCGGGATGACCGCGCCGATCGCCTTGAGGGTCTCGCCGGAGGCCTTGCGGGTGGCGACGTCCTTGCCGGCGGGGAAGACCGGGATGGTCTTCTTCCAGCCCTCGGGAAGCTCGCCGGCCTGGATGCGGTCGAACTCGGCGGCGCGCTGCGGGTCGGCGGCGCGCCAGGCCTCCAGGGACTGCTCCCACTCGGCGTGGGCGGCCTTGCCGCGCTTGATGACCTCGCGGGCGTGCTCGATCACCTTGTCGGAGACCTCGAAGGTCTTCTCCGGGTCGAAGCCCAGGACCTTCTTGGTGGCGGCGATCTCGGCGGCGCCGAGCGCGGAGCCGTGCGCCTTGGCGGTGTTCTGGGCGTCCGGGGCCGGCCAGGCGATGATCGTGCGCATCGCGATGATCGACGGACGGGTGGTCTCGGCCTTGGCCGCGGCCAGCGCGTCGGCCAGGACGGCCACGTCGATGTCGCCGTTGGCCTTCGGGGCGACCCGCTGGACGTGCCAGCCGTACGCCTCGTAGCGCTTGAGGACGTCCTCGGAGAAGGCGGTCTCGGTGTCGCCCTCGATCGAGATGTGGTTGTCGTCGTACAGGGCGACCAGGTTGCCCAGCTTCTGGTGACCGGCCAGCGAGGAGGCCTCGGCGGAGATGCCCTCCTCCAGGTCGCCGTCGGAGACGATGGCCCAGATGGTGTGGTCGAAGGGGGACTCGCCGGCGGCGGCGTCCGGGTCGAACAGGCCGCGCTCGTAGCGGGCGGCCATTGCCATGCCCACCGCGTTGGCGATGCCCTGGCCGAGCGGGCCGGTGGTGGTCTCCACGCCCGCGGTGTGGCCGTGCTCCGGGTGGCCCGGGGTGCGGCTGCCCGCGACGCGGAAGGCCTTGAGGTCGTCCAGCTCCAGGCCGTAGCCCGACAGGTACAGCTGGGTGTAGAGGGTCAGGCTCGTGTGCCCGGGGGACAGCACGAACCGGTCGCGGCCTACCCACGACGGGTCGGTCGGGTCGTGGCGCAGGAAACGCTGGAAGATCAGGTACGCCGCGGGGGCCAGCGACATGGCCGTCCCGGGGTGTCCGTTGCCGACCTTCTGGACGGCGTCCATGGCCAGGACCCGCGCTGTGTCAACCGTGCGCTCATCCAGTTCGGACCACTCGAATGCGTTCGTCGGCGTCGTGCTCACCCTGTCTCAGGGCTCCTTCCGTTGTGAAGAGTGACCCCGTGAAAGGGGACCGGGTCGGCCACGGCGCTGTGGTCTCGACGCTGGGTGGTGCCGGTCACGGAGGGTAGATCCCGCTTCTGCGTGCGAGCCTACCGTCCGGTCCGGGGCTCACCCTCCGTGCTGGGACAACCAGGAAATCCGGATGGTGATTCCCACCAGGGCGGTCTGCCTGATTTTGTCCCAGGCTCTCCTGTTTTACGGCACCCTGCCGCTCCGGTGGTCAGGACGGGTTGCGGCGGCGCGCCGGAACGGCTCCGTGGCTTCACCCGGTCGGTTCACCCGGGGGTGTGCCATCGGCCTCGCCGGGGGACCCCGGAGCCGGATGGGATATATGGAGCGTCTAAGGTGGCGTGGTACGCGCAGAGCGGACGATTTGGGACCCTTCGTTCCTGTGGACGCCTGCGAGGATTCATCTTCAGTTGGGGTGTTAGTGACCGCCGTCGAAACCCGTCCCGCCGGGGTCACCGGGGCGACTCCTGCGCACCGGCCCATCGGGGCCCGTGTCGGCGCCTTCGTCGCACTGACCAAGCCACGGATCATCGAACTGCTGCTGATGAGCACGGTGCCGGTGATGTTCCTCGCCCAGCAGGGCGTCCCGAACATGCTGCTGGTGCTGAAGGTCGTGGTCGGCGGCTACCTCTCGGCGGGCGGCGCCAACGCCCTCAACATGTACATCGACCGCGACATCGACGCGGTGATGTCCCGCACCGAGCGCCGGCCGATCGTCACCGGGATGGTGTCGCCGCGCGAGGCGCTGGTGTTCGGCATCGCCCTCGCGATCGTCTCGACCCTGCTGCTGGGCTTCGGCGTCAACTGGCTCTCCTCCGGACTGGCGCTCGGCGCGCTGCTGTTCTACGTGTTCGTCTACACGCTGGGGCTCAAGCGGCGCACCTCGCAGAACATCGTCTGGGGCGGCATCGCCGGCTGCATGCCGGTGCTGATCGGCTGGTCCTCCGTCACCAACTCGCTGTCCTGGGCGGCGGTCGCGCTGTTCCTGGTGGTGTTCTTCTGGACGCCGCCGCACACCTGGGTGCTCTCGATGAAGGTGCGCGAGGACTACGAGCGGGCCGGCGTGCCGATGCTGCCGGTGGTCAAGGGCAACGTCGCGGTCGGCAAGCAGGTCGTCGCCTACTCCTGGGTGATGGTGGCGACCTCGCTGGCGGTGTGGCCGCTGGGGCACATGAGCTGGCTGTACCCCGTCGCGGCGGTGCTGCTCGGCGGGTTCTGGCTGCGCGAGGCGCACGCGCTGTACGGCCGGGCCAAGGCCGGCGTGGTGGGCGCGAAGCTGAAGGAGATGCGGCTGTTCCACTGGTCGATCACCTACCTGTCGCTGCTGTTCGTGGTGTGCGCGATCGACCCGTTCGTGAAGTAGGGCCCGTCCGACGTCGAAGAGCCCCGGTCCGGTGGACCGGGGCTCTTCGCGTTCTCACCGGGCCGGCAGCTCGGACGGGCCGACGTGGTCGTCCAGCCAGTCCCGGAGCGGCTGGGAGGCGCGCAGGAAGGCGGTGATCCGGGTGTGGGCGCCACGGGTGCCGAGCCACTTCGCGGGCGCCCACTCCTGCCAGGCGACCAGGCCCTTGTGGCGCAGCAGCTCGATCCTCGGGTGGTCCTTGGGGAAACCGCGCGGAGCGGTCTTGAGGGAGTCCCGGCCGTGCACCTGGGGGCCGTCCTGCTCCACTGCGGCGATCACCCGCTCCAGTTCGGCGCCGCTGACGTCCTCGGCGACGGCGGCGCGGTAGCGGTCCAGTTGGTCGGGGGCGAGCTGGTACATCCCGTTGCCGCAGGCCAGGCCGTCGGCGGAGAGCTGGACGTAGCCGCCGGTCTCCAGGTGGGCGCCGATGTGCGTCTTGTACGGAGACTTGTCGGCGCTGAACCGGACGTCGCGGTTGGGACGGAAGATCTTCCCAAGCCCGAACTCCGGCTCCAGCTCGGCGAGCAGCAGCTCCATCGGGGTCCGTACGTCGTTGTCGTACTGCTCCTTGTGGGCCTGCCAGAAGGTCTTGGAATTGTCGGCTTCGAGGTGCTCGTAGAAGTCGAGCGCCGCGGCCGGCCAGCCGGAGAAGGTCACGCCTCCAGTATGTGGCCCGGTGCACAGGGCGCTCCCGTCGCCAGCTCGACTACCGGTGGGTAGCATGCGGGCATGAGCAGCGCAGAGACCGCCACCGCCACCGCGCCGGACGCCCGTACCGAGCGCCGCGCCAAGCGCATCGCCAAGCACCTCAGCAGCTTCGCCCGCCAGCACGGGGGCGGCGCCGACGCGGTCGTCGAGTACGTCGGCGCCGTGGCCACCCGGATCGTCGTGGTGGGCGCGGACGGCGCCTGGGGCGACCAGGTGGCCCCGAGCTACGCCGTCGGTCGCCGGGCCGCCGAACTGGCCGGGCTGACCCTGCACGACGACTTCGAGGGCGAGCTGGCCCTCAAGGTGAAGACCGGCCCGTACGAGTGGAAGCGCATGGCCGGCATCCAGCTCGGCGGCTGATCACTTCGGCGCCCACGGCGACGGCCCGGCTCCCTCAGGCGGGGGAGCCGGGCCGTCGCCGTGGGCTCAACGGGGCAGCTCCTCGCGGTCGAGCACCCGGACGAGTCGGGCCGGTTGGTCCAGCCAGCCGGTGCCGGTGCCGATCTCCAGGACGTTCATTCCGGGTCGGACGTCGAGGTCGCGGAGCATGCGGACGACGATCGAGGGGCGGAAGCGGAGGAGGAGCGCCAAACGTCGGCTGGGTCGGGCGGATCGGCCGATGCCTGGCCGTCATTGACCTGGGTGACGACGGGGGCGTCGGTGTAGGCCGCCTCGAACCAGCGCTGGTGGTCGGTCGAGAGGCCGCAGGGCTCGTAGCCGCTGGTCGTCCTGTTGATACGGCGATGGCGCGAGACTGCGTCGAGGAACTTCGATCGCTCGGGGTTTCGGCCCGGAAACAGAGGACGGTGTGACGGTGGTGGTTCGGCTGTTGGACGGCGAGCAGGCGGTCGAGCTGGAGGGCCAGTTGAAGGAGGTGTTCTCGGAGGCGTTCGCGGAAGCCCCCTACGGCGAGGGGCCGACCGACGTGGAGCGGGCGTTTCGCCGGTTCCGCTCGCAGGCGCGTCGGCGGGGGTTCCAGGCGGCCATCGCCTTCGACGGCGACACCGTTGTGGGCATGGCGTACGGCTACCCGCTGTCGGCGGACACCGGATGGTGGGACACCCTGATCGATCCCGTGCCCGAGAACCCCAGGCATGAGGACGGAAAGCGCACGTTCGGTCTCTTCGAGTTGGCGGTTCGGCCCCGGTGGCGGCGCCAGGGCGTCGCCACTCGCATGCATCGCGTCCTCATCGAGGGCATCGACAACGCCCGGGTGATGCTGAACACCCGACCAGAGGCGGTTGCGGCCCGGGCGTCCTACCGAGTGTGGGGCTACCGGCGTGTCGGGTCGGCGATCCCGTGGGACGGCGCGGCTCGGCACGACGTGATGCTCCTCGATCTGATCCACCCGGTGGTGCGAGCGTGACGCCACTCCACTCGGTGTCCGTCGCGGGGGTGGTGGTGCGGGAGGACGGGCGGGTGCTGGCGATTCGGCGGGCTGACAACGGGGCTTGGGAGCCGCCGGGGGGCGTGCTGGAGCTGGGCGAGGGCATCGAGGACGGCGTGTACCGGGAGGTCTACGAGGAGACCGGGATCCACGCCGGCGTGGAGCGGCTGACCGGTGTCTACAAGAACCTGCGTCGAGGGGTTGTCGCGCTGGTCTTCCGGTGTCGGCCTGAGGGCGGACAAGTACGGCCCTCGGATGAGTCGGTCGAGGTCGACTGGCTCACGGCGGACGAGGTCTCCGTGCGCATGGCGGAGGTCTATGCCGTGCGGGTGTTGGACGCGCTTCGGGGGGACACGTCGCCGAGTATCCGGAGCCACGACGGGCGGCGGCTGTTGTGACACGTCGAAGGCCCCCATCCGAGGATGGGGGCCTTCGACGAGGCTCAGACGGTGGCAGCCTGTGGGGTCTGGGTGGGCAGGGGCGCGGCGGGGGCCTCGACCTCGCGTACGCGCAGGGCGAGGGGGATGCGGAGGGCGGCGATCCAGGTGAGGGTGGCGCCGAGCATGTGGAGGCCGACCATCAGCTCGGGGGCGTCGGTGAAGTACTGGATGAAGCCCAGTACGCCCTGGAGGAGCAGGACCGCCAGCAGTTCCTTGGCGCGGGCCTTCGCCGCCGGCGGGGCCTTGACGGCGGCGAAGACGAAGAGCACCGCGATGGCCAGGCCGACCGACACGAACGCGAGGTCGGCGTGGAACTGGGCCAGCCTGTCGTAGTCGATCGGGATCCGGGGGACGATCTTGTTGTCCTTCGGCGTGCCCGGGTGGTGGCCGGCGCCGGTGACCAGGGTGCCGGCCGCGACCAGCAGGCCGACGACCAGGACCAGCACGTAGGAGAGCTGGTGGATCGGGCGGGCCACGGCGAGCTTGGGGACGCCGTCGCCCTCCTTCGACCGCTCCCACATCAGCAGCGCGACCCACACCAGCGCCATCGCGGCGATCATGTGCAGCGCGACGGTGTACGGGTTGAGGCCGGTCAGCACGGTGATGCCGCCGAGCACCGCGTTGCTCATCACCAGCCAGAACTGCGCCCAGCCGAGCCTGGTCATGCTGTGCCGCCAGGGGCGGTGGCAGCGGGCGGCCAGGATGGCCCAGCCGACGGCGGCGCTCAGCACGTAGGTGAGCATCCGGTTGGTGAACTCGACGACGCCGTGGAAGCCCATCTCGGCGGTCGGGGTCAGGCTGTCGGCGGTGCAGCGGGGCCACGTCGTACAGCCGAGGCCGGAGGCGGTGAGGCGGACGGCGCCGCCGGTGACGACGATCACCACGCTCATCACCAGCGCGGCGAACGCGGCGCGCCGGACCATCACGGCGGACGGCTGCCAGCGGTCGGCGAGCAGGGAGAAGGGATTAGGCACGGGGTCAATCGTAGGCGGCCTTACAGCCGATCTTGGGGCGGGGCGCGGGTGCCGCGCGGGCGCCGCCCGCACCGGGCCGGACGGGGCGCAAACCGGACTCTTCGGTCAAGGCGGTCATTGGTCTTGACCAATCACCTGCGAGGCCGAAAGAGTGCGGATTGGTCCATACCTTTTTCGGACCTCTCCCACTCCTCCCGCACAAGCGGAGACCTGCACATGCGCATACCCACGTCCGCCGCCGCGCTCGCAGTCGGCGGCTCGCTCGCACTGGCCGGCCTGATCGCCCCCGCCGCCGCCCACGCCGCCGACCCCGGCCAGGAGTGCCGCAGCCTCGGGGTCGCCAACCTCTACGGCGAGTTCATCGAGGGCGACGACACCCACACCCCCGACGCCGAGGGCGCCGTCGCGGTGGGCGGCAACGCCGACTTCACCGGCGGCTTCTCGGTCGGCCAGGAGCTGACCCCCGCCGAGGTCGACGCCCTGCCCGGCAAGAACGCGCTGGTGGTCGCCGGCCGCATCACCGGCCGCAACACCCAGGTGATGAAGGGCAGCGGCGTCTACGGTTCCAAGGCCGACGGCGCCGTCGTCCAGGCCCACCAGGGCGCCATCGCCCAGGGCGCCTCCCCGATCGACTTCAAGGCCGAGTTCGCCAAGCTGCGCGCCGCCTCCACCGCGCTGGCCGCCGCGCCGCAGACCGCCGGCGCCACCGTCCAGGCCGACGGGGCCAAGCTCACGTTCACCGGCGGCGACGCGAAGTACAACAGCTTCACCGTCGACGCCGCGAAGCTCCAGGGCGCCAAGGACGTCTTCCTCAAGGTGCCGGCCGGGTCCGTCACCGTGGTCACCGTGACCGGCGGCTCGTACGACATGGCGGCCGCCGGGACCACGGGCTTCCACCTGTGGGACGAGGCCAAGGCGTCCTTCGTCCTGGACGACAAGCTGCAGAGCGCGGCCGGCGGGGCGATCCGCGCCAAGCTGCTGTGGAACTTCCCCACCGCGACCAAGGTGGTCAAGAACAGCAAGGCCGCCTGGGCCGGCACCGTGCTGGCGCCGAACGCCGCCTTCGACCTCGGCAGCGGCGGCCCGGTCAACGGTTCGGTCATCGCGGCCTCGCTGACCGGCAAGGGCGGGGCGGAGACGCACCACTACCCGTTCGCCGGCTGCCTGCCCGGCGTCGTCGTCCCGACGCCGTCCACCACGCCCACCGTGCCGCCGGTGGTGCCGAGCGGGACGCCGTCGGCCTCCACCACGCCCGGGACGCCCGGGACTCCCGGCACCTCGGCCACGCCCGGGACCTCGGCGAGCCCCTCGGACACGCCCTCCGCCCCGGTGAGCGGCAAGCCGAGCGCGGGTGCCTCGGCCAGCCCGTCGGCCACCGCCTCGGCGGGTGTGCCGGCCGCCTCGGCCTCGGCCTCGGCGAGCCCGTCCGCCCAGGCGAACGCGGGCGGCAACCTCGCGCACACCGGCTCCGGGCCCGTCGTGCCGCTGGCGATCGGCGGCGCGGTGGTGCTCGCGGCCGGTGGCGCGATCGTGGTCGTCACCCGGCGTCGGGCGGCGAAGAAGGCCTGATCATTTCGCCGGTCGACCGGTGTTGCGCCCTTGGTGATTGAACCTGATCACCGAGGGCGCACGTATTTCAGTCAGGTGACGAAGTTCATTCAAGTTTGCCGAATCCGCGTTCCGCGAGGTGGCAGCTGTGATGGGCTGGTCATACACATCAGACGACGGACCAACAGACGAAATTCGGTCGTACGGCGGGGTGTGGAGAGGTGCGGGAGTGCCGGTAGAGTCCCCCGGACAGTCGTAGCGGGCCACCGCGAAACCTTCAACACGCCTGCTGCGCAAGACCGTTCTGAGGGGAACAGCGTAAATGGCGCGACAGCAGCGGCACATGCGGATCGGCGCGGCGGCACTCGCCGGGACGGCGGCGGCCGGAATTCTCCTGCCTCTGGCGCTGGCAACCAACGCCTCGGCGCACGTGCCGAGTTGGTCGGTGACCTGCGACAAGATCGTGATCGATCTGATCAACTACAGCCCGAAGCCCGACGTGAAGAACACCGTCAGCCTCACCATCGACGGCGAGAAGGTCCTGGACGCCAAGGCCTTCCCCGCGGAGTTCCACGGCACCTTCCCGGTGAAGGACCACACGGCCCCCGTCAAGGCGAACCTCGTGGTGAACACGACGGAGACGCCCAACGAAAAGGGCTGGAACATCAACGAGACCAAGACGATCGAGCCGTGCCACACGCCGACTCCGACGCCGACTCCCACCCCCACGCCCACCAAGACCTCGACCCCGACTCCCACCCCGACCCCGTCGCAGACCACGACTCCGACGCCGACTCCCACGCCCACCAAGACCCCGACCCCGTCGGCCTCGCCCACCGCGAGCAAGACCGCGACCGCGACGCCGACCCCGACCCCGGTCCCGACGCCCACCACCAGTGGCCCGGCGCTCGCCCAGACCGGTAGCAACGACGCCACCCCGATGATCGCGGCGGCCGGCGGCGGCGTGCTGCTGGTCGGTGGCGCGCTCGTCCTGCTGGCCCGCAAGCGTCGCGGCAGCCAGAGCTGACGTTCCGTCGGTGACGTGAGACCGCCCCCCGGCCGAAGCGGCCGGGGGGCGGTTCCCGTGCGGTGCGGCCTCACGTGCGGTGCGGCCTCGTGTACGTAGCGGTTCACGTGCGGGGCCGGGGGCTACTCCCAGCGGAAGAAGCGGGCCGCGGCGGCCAGGCCGAGGACGGCCCAGCCGGCCAGGATGCCGAGGTCGGACCAGGGCACCCCGGCGCCGTGCTGGAGGACCGACCGCAGGCCGTCCGAGAGCGCGGAGATCGGCAGCAGCTCCAGCACCGACTGCACGGCCGAGGGGAACCTGCTCAGCGGCACGATCACCCCGCCGGCCAGCAGCAGCAGGATGAACACCAGGTTGGCGGCGGCCAGCGTGGCCTCCGCCTTGAGCGTGCCGGCCATCAGCAGGCCCAGGCCGGAGAAGGCCGCGGTGCCGAGCACCAGCAGCGCGACGACCGACAGGGGGTTGCCGTGCGGGGACCAGCCGAGCGCCAGCGCGATCGCCGACAGCAGCGCGACCTGCAGCGCCTCGGTGACCAGGACGCAGCCGGTCTTGGCGGTCAGCAGTGCCCAGCGCGGGAGCGGGCTGGCGCCGAGCCGCTTCAGCACGCCGTAGCGGCGCTCGAAGCCGGTGGCGATGGCCTGCCCGGTGAAGGCGGTGGACATCACGGCCAGCGCGAGCAGGCCGGGGGCCAGGAAGTCGACCCGCTTGCCGGGCCCGTCCACCGCGACGATGTCCACGGCCGAGAACAGCACCAGCAGCACGGTCGGGATGACCACGGTGAGCAGCAGCTGTTCGCCGTTGCGCAGCAGCATCCTGGTCTCGAAGGCGGTCTGGGCGAGCAGCATCCGGCCGACCGGGGCCGCGCCGGGCTTGGGGGAGTAGTCGGTGGTCGTACTCACGAGCGCAGGTCCCGTCCGGTCAGGTCGAGGAAGACGTCTTCGAGGCTGCGGCGCTGGACGGACAGCCGTTCGGGCAGGACGCCGGAGGCCGCGCACCAGCCGGTGACGGTGGCCACCAGCTGCGGGTCGACGGGCGCCTCGACGCGGTAGCCGCCGGGGGTGGTCTCGGTGGCGGTGGCGCCCTCGGGCAGTTCCTTGAGCAGCGGGCCGAGGTCGAGCCCGGGCGGGCCGTCGAAGCGCAGGGCGTTCTCGGCGCCGCCGCGGCACAGCTCCTCGGGGCTTCCGGTGGCGATCACCCGGCCGCGGTCGATGACGGCGACCTGGTCGGCGAGCTGTTCGGCCTCGTCCATGTGGTGGGTGGTGACGACCACGGTGACGCCGTCCCGGCGCAGGTCGCGGACCAGTTCCCAGGTGGCGCGCCGGGCCTGCGGGTCGAGTCCGGCGGTGGGCTCGTCCAGGAAGACCAGCTCGGGGCGGCCGACGACGGCCATGGCCAGGGCGAGCCGCTGCTGCTGGCCGCCGGACAGGCGCCGGTAGGCGGTGCGGCCGCAGGAGCCGAGGCCGAGCCGTTCGACCAGCGCGTCGACGTCCAGCGGGTGGGCGTGCAGTGCGGCGGTGTGACGCAGCATCTCGACGGCGCGCGCGCCCGCGTACACGCCGCCCGACTGCAGCATGACGCCGATCCGGGGGCGCAGCGCGGCGTTCTGGGCGACCGGGTCGAGGCCGAGGACGCGGACGGTGCCGGCGTCGGGGCGGCGGTAGCCCTCGCAGGTCTCGATGGTGGTGGTCTTGCCGGCGCCGTTGGGGCCGAGGACGGCGGTGATCGCGCCGCGTGCGATGGTGAGGTCGAGGCCGTCCACCGCGGGCTTGTCGCCGTAGTGCTTGACCAGCCCGGCGATCTTCACCGCGGGTTCGGAGTGCATACCGGCGAGTGTAAGAGGCCCCGACGCCGGGCCCGGACGGCGCCCTCGATGATCGTTTTTGCAGGTCAGGTAAGGCTTACCTGCGTGACAGATGACACGAGTGAGGCCTGCATCACGGCTTGTCCTGTCGGAAGTAATTACGCAACACTGGTGTTGTGAAAAACATGCGCGAGCACGCCACGCCCCAGGAGGCCGAGTCGGCCCCCGGGTGCGACGTGCCCGTGACGGCGGCCGAGGTGCTGCTGGAGGGCCACCGGGCCACCCGGGACCGGGTCGCCCGGTCGATCCTCGACCACGGCCCCTCCTCCGCCGCCGACCTGGCGACCCGGCTCGGCCTCACCGCCGCCGCCGTCCGCCGCCACCTGGACGGACTAGCCGCCGCCGGCCTGGTCGAGTCCCGCGAGCAGCGGGTCTACGGCAGCCGTGGCCGGGGCCGCCCGGCCAAGGTCTTCGCCCTCACCGACGGCGGCCGGGACGCCTTCTACCAGGCGTACGACCAGCTCGCCGCCGACGCGCTGCGCTGGATCTCCGACTCGGTCGGCGGCGGGAAGGCGGGCGAGGAGGCGGTCGCCGCCTTCGCCCGGGCCCGGTTCGGCAAGCAGGGCGAGAGGTACCTGGAGCTCCTGCGGCTGGCCGAGGCGGGGGAGCGCACCGAGGCGCTCGCCCAGGCGCTGAGCGCGGACGGGTACGCTGCCACGGTGCGGCGGGTCCCGCCGGCCGTGGCGAAGGCCCCGGCAGGCGCCCAGCTCTGCCAGCACCACTGCCCGGTCGCGCACATCGCCGAGCAGTTCCCGCAGCTCTGCGAGGCGGAGACCGAGGTCTTCTCCCAGCTGCTGGGCACCCATGTGCAACGGCTGGCCACCATCGCCCACGGCGACGGGGTCTGCACCACCTATGTGCCGGCACCCGGTGCCGCATCGTCGCCTGCCCGGCGTTCCGCGGGCCGCGGCTCCGATGCAGTGCCGACTGCCGGTACGTCCACCGAAGATTCAGCGTCCGCGCGTTAGGAAGCTCGCATGACTGACACCGTTTCGCACCCCGAGCTCGAGGGCCTGGGCACCTACGAGTACGGCTGGGCCGACCCGGACACCGCCGGTGCCGCGGCCAAGCGCGGGCTCAGCGAGGAGGTCGTCCGCGACATCTCCGCGAAGAAGAACGAGTCCGAGTGGATGCTGAACCTGCGTCTCAAGGGCCTGAAGCTGTTCGGCAAGAAGCCCATGCCGACCTGGGGCTCCGACCTCTCCGGCATCGACTTCGACAACATCAAGTACTTCGTCCGCTCCACCGAGAAGCAGGCCGAGTCCTGGGAGGACCTGCCCGCGGACATCAAGGCCACCTACGACAGGCTGGGCATCCCGGAGGCCGAGAAGCAGCGCCTGGTCGCCGGTGTCGCCGCCCAGTACGAGTCCGAGGTCGTCTACCACCAGATCCGCGAGGACCTGGAGGAGCAGGGCGTCCTCTTCCTGGACACCGACACCGCGCTGCGCGAGCACCCGGAGATCTTCAAGGAGTACTTCGGCACCGTCATCCCGGCCGGCGACAACAAGTTCGCCGCGCTGAACACGGCGGTGTGGTCCGGCGGCTCGTTCATCTACGTGCCCAAGGGCGTCCACGTCGACATCCCGCTCCAGGCCTACTTCCGGATCAACACCGAGAACATGGGCCAGTTCGAGCGGACGCTGATCATCGTCGACGAGGACGCGTACGTCCACTACGTCGAGGGCTGCACCGCGCCGATCTACTCCTCCGACTCGCTGCACTCCGCGGTCGTGGAGATCATCGTCAAGAAGGGCGGCCGCTGCCGCTACACGACCATCCAGAACTGGTCGAACAACGTCTACAACCTGGTCACCAAGCGCGCCGTGGCGTACGAGGGCGCGACCATGGAGTGGGTCGACGGCAACATCGGCTCCAAGGTCACCATGAAGTACCCGGCCGTCTACCTGATGGGTGAGCACGCCAAGGGCGAGACCCTGTCGATCGCCTTCGCGGGCGAGGGCCAGCACCAGGACGCCGGCGCCAAGATGGTGCACATGGCGCCGAACACCTCCTCCAACATCGTCTCCAAGTCGGTGGCGCGCGGCGGCGGCCGGACCTCCTACCGCGGTCTGATCGAGATCGGCGAGGGCTCCAAGGGCGCCAAGTCCAACGTGCTGTGCGACGCGCTGCTGGTGGACACCATCTCCCGCTCGGACACCTACCCGTACGTGGACGTCCGCGAGGACGACGTGTCCATGGGCCACGAGGCGACGGTCTCCAAGGTCAGCGAGGACCAGCTGTTCTACCTGATGAGCCGGGGCATGACCGAGTTCGAGGCGATGGCGATGATCGTCCGCGGCTTCGTCGAGCCGATCGCGCGCGAGCTGCCGATGGAGTACGCGCTGGAGCTCAACCGGCTGATCGAGCTGCAGATGGAGGGTGCGGTCGGCTGACGTCCAGCCGCTGACCGCCCACCGACTTTTCGAGCTTTTCGAGGAAGAGAGCACTACGACAGCCATGGCTGACGTCAACACCACCACCGGCTCCACCACCGCCGGGTCGATCGAGGTCGGCACCGCCGGCGCCGGCGCCCAGCTCGCCGGCCCCGGCACCGGCCGCGCCACCGTCCAGCAGCCGATCGACGCCCGGGTCGCCGTCAAGCCCTCGTTCGAGGTCGGCGACTTCCCGGTGCCCACCGGCCGCGAGGAGGACTGGCGGTTCACCCCGATGCACCGCCTGGGCGGCCTGCACGACGGCACCGCCGCCGAGGCGGCCAAGGGCGAGGACAAGGTCGAGCTGAGCCTGCCGGACGGCGTCACCGCCGAGACCGTCGGCCGCGACGACGCCCGTCTGGGCAAGGCCGGCAAGCCCGTCGACCGGGTCGCCGCGCAGGCGTTCAGCGCCTTCGAGCAGGCGCTCGTGGTCACCGTCCCCCAGGACGCGGTGCTCACCGGGCCGGTCAAGATCGACGTGCACGGCGAGGGCGGCACCCGCTTCGCCCACGTGGTGGTCGACGTCAAGCCGTTCGCCGAGGCCGTCGTGGTGATCAACCACACCGGTACCGGCACCCGGGCCGCCAACGTCGAGCTGCTCGTCGGCGACGGTGCCAAGCTCACCTTCGTCTCCGTCCAGGACTGGGACCGCAGCGCCGTCCACGTCGCCCAGCAGACCGCGCTGGTCGGCCGGGACGCCTCGCTGAAGTCCGTGGTCGTCACCTTCGGCGGCGACGTCGTCCGGATCCACCCGCGGGTCAACTACGCCGCGCCCGGCGGCGAGGCCGAGCTGTTCGGCCTCTACTTCGCCGACGCCGGCCAGCACCTGGAGCACCGTCTGGTCATCGACCACGACACCCCGCACTGCCGCTCCAACGTGGTCTACAAGGGCGCGCTGCAGGGCCAGGACGCCCACGTCGTCTGGGTCGGCGACGTGCTGATCCGCGCCGCCGCCGAGGGCACCGACACCTACGAGCTCAACCGCAACCTGGTGCTCACCGACGGCGCCCGGGTCGACTCGATCCCCAACCTGGAGATCGAGACCGGCGAGATCGTCGGCGCCGGCCACGCCTCCGCGACCGGCCGCTTCGACGACGAGCAGCTGTTCTACCTGCGGTCCCGCGGCATCCCGGCCGACGAGGCCCGCCGCCTGGTGGTCCGCGGCTTCTTCGCCGAACTCGTCCAGCAGATCGGCGTCGCCGAGATCCAGGACCAGCTGATGGAGAAGATCGAGGCCGAGCTGGAAGCGGCGGTCTGATCCAGATGACCTTCCTCCGTGCCTGCGCGCTGAGCGACCTCCAGGAGGACGTGCCCAAGCGCGTGGACCTCAACGGCGTGCCGGTCTCCGTCGTCCGCACCGACGAGGGGGTGTTCGCGATCAACGACACCTGCTCGCACGCGAACGTCTCGCTCTCCGAGGGCGAGGTCGAGGACTGCATGATCGAGTGCTGGCTGCACGGCTCCAGCTTCGACCTGCGCACCGGCAAGCCCTCCGGCCTGCCCGCCACCAAGCCGGTCGCTGTCTACCCCGTAAAGATCGAAGGGGACGATGTGCTCGTCTCCGTCAACCAGGAGTCCTGAGTACCCATGGCAACGCTTGAAATCCGCGACCTGCACGTCTCCGTCGAGGCCGAGAACGGCCCGCGCGAGATCCTCAAGGGCGTCGACCTGACCGTGAAGCAGGGCGAGACCCACGCGATCATGGGTCCGAACGGCTCCGGCAAGTCCACCCTGGCCTACTCGCTCGCCGGCCACCCCAAGTACACCGTCACCGGCGGCTCGGTGCTGCTGGACGGCGAGGACGTCCTGGAGATGTCCGTCGACGAGCGCGCCAAGGCCGGCGTCTTCCTGGCCATGCAGTACCCGGTCGAGGTCCCGGGCGTCTCGGTGAGCAACTTCCTGCGCACCGCCGCCACCGCCGTCCGCGGCGAGGCCCCCAAGCTGCGTCTGTGGGTGAAGGAGGTCAAGGAGGCGATGGCCGCCCTCCAGATGGACCCGGCCTTCGCCGAGCGCAACGTCAACGAGGGATTCTCCGGCGGCGAGAAGAAGCGCCACGAGATCCTCCAGCTGGAGCTCCTCAAGCCGAAGATCGCGATCCTCGACGAGACCGACTCCGGCCTGGACGTCGACGCGCTGCGGATCGTCTCCGAGGGCATCAACCGGGTCCGCTCGACCGGCGAGGTCGGCACCCTGCTGGTGACCCACTACACCCGCATCCTGCGGTACATCAAGCCCGACTACGTCCACGTCTTCGCGGGCGGCCGCATCGTCGAGTCCGGCGGTGCCGAGCTGGCCGACAAGCTGGAGAACGAGGGCTACGAGGCGTATGTGAAGGGGGGCGCGTCCGAGTGACGCATCCGTTCACGGGTCTGCTCGACACCGACGCGATCCGCAAGGACTTTCCGATCCTGCAGCGTGTGCTGCACGAGGAGAAGCCGCTCGTCTACCTGGACAACGCGGCCACCTCGCAGAAGCCGCGCCAGGTGCTGGAAGCCCTGACCGCCTACTACGAGCGGCACAACGCCAACGTCCACCGCGGCGTGCACGTGCTCGCCGAAGAGGCCACGGCGCTCTACGAGGGCGCGCGGGACAAGGTCGCGGCCTTCGTCAACGCGCCCAGCCGCAACGAGGTGATCTTTACCAAGAACGCCTCCGAGTCGCTCAACCTCGTTGCCAACATGCTCGGTTGGGCCGACGAGCCGTACCGGGTGGACGCCGACTCCGAGATCGTCATCACGGAGATGGAGCACCACTCCAACATCGTTCCCTGGCAGCTGCTGTCGCAGCGCACCGGCGCGAAGCTGAAGTGGTTCGGGCTCACCGACGAGGGCCGGCTCGACCTGTCCGACATCGACGAGCTGATCACCGAGAAGACCAAGGTGGTCTCCTTCACCCTGGTCTCCAACCTGCTCGGCACCGTCAACCCGGTCGAGACGATCGTCCGCAAGGCCCAGTCGGTCGGCGCGCTGGTCGTCATCGACGCCTCGCAGGCCGCCCCGCACATGGTGCTGGACGTCCAGGCGCTGGAAGCCGACTTCGTCGCCTTCACCGGTCACAAGATGCTCGCCCCGACCGGCATCGGCGTGCTCTGGGGCCGCCAGGAGCTGCTGGAGGACCTCCCGCCGTTCCTCGGCGGCGGCGAGATGATCGAGACCGTCACCATGGGCTCGTCCACCTACGCCCCGGCGCCGCACAAGTTCGAGGCCGGCACCCCGCCGATCGCCCAGGCGGTCGGGCTCGGCGCGGCCATCGACTACCTGTCGGACATCGGCATGGAGAAGATCGCCGCGCACGAGCACGCGATCACCGCGTACGCGGTCGAGCGCCTGCTGGAGGTCCCGGACCTGCGGATCATCGGCCCGCGCACGGCCGTCGACCGCGGCGCCGCGATCTCCTTCACCCTCGGCGACATCCACCCGCACGACGTGGGCCAGGTGCTGGACGAGCAGGGCATCGCCGTGCGCGTCGGCCACCACTGCGCGCGGCCGGTCTGCCTGCGGTACGGAATTCCGGCGACCACGCGGGCGTCGTTCTACCTGTACTCGACGCCGGGCGAGGTCGACGCGCTGATCGACGGCCTGCACCACGTCCGGAACTTCTTCGGCTGACGGGACAGGGCAGGACATGAAGCTCGACTCGATGTACCAGGACATCATCCTGGACCACTACCGCAACCCCCACGGCAAGGGGCTGCGGGACGGCGACGCCGAGGTGCACCACGTCAACCCGACCTGCGGTGACGAGATCACCCTGCGGGTGCGGCTCGACGGCTCGACGGTCGCCGACGTCTCGTACGAGTCCCAGGGCTGCTCGATCAGCCAGGCCAGCGCCTCGGTGCTGAACGACCTGGTCGTGGGCAAGACCGTCGGCGAGGCGCAGACCGTCCAGGAGGCCTTCCTGGAGCTGATGCAGAGCAAGGGCCAGGGCGAGGGCGACGAGGAGGTGCTGGAGGACGCGGTCGCGTTCGCCGGCGTCTCCAAGTACCCCGCCCGGGTCAAGTGCGCCCTGCTCAGCTGGATGGCCTGGAAGGACGCCACCGCCCAGGCGCTCGCCCAGCACCCCGCCGTGAACGACTGACCCGCAGAGGAGGACAGACCATGAGTGACGAAACCCCCTCCGCTGCGGAGGACCAGCCGAACGGCGTCGTCATCGTCGGCACCACCGCCGGCACCGTGTCCGTGGAGGACCTGACCGAGGCCCTGATGGACGTCGTCGACCCCGAACTGGGCATCGACGTCGTCAACCTGGGCCTGATCTACGGCATCCACATCGACGAGTCCGACGTGGCCACCATCGACATGACGCTCACCTCGGCGGCCTGCCCGCTGACCGACGTCATCGAGGACCAGGCCAAGACCGCCACCGACGGCCTGGTCCAGGACCTGCGCATCAACTGGGTCTGGATGCCGCCGTGGGGCCCCGACAAGATCACCGACGACGGCCGCGACCAGCTCCGCGCCCTCGGCTTCAACGTCTGACGGACGGCTTTTCCGTCAACCCGCTGCCGCGCAAACCTCTCCTTCGGGGGAAAGGTTTGTGCGGCAGTGGTATATCTGCCAGCGGGCGGCCAGGCTGGAGCCGCGACCTCGGAGGGAGCGAAGTCATGTCGGTAGTTGCGTTCGCGCAGTTGCTTCTGCCTGACTCGCCGTACGCCATGTGGGTCCGGGGAGAACTCGGCGAGTATCTCCGGCTCCCGGATGACGGCACACGGGTTGAGGTGATCGGAGGGGAGATCGTTGTGTCACCAGCCCCGGTGTACCTCCATGAGGGGATCCTCACGGACATTCAGGAGTCGGTGCTGGCAGGCAAAATCGCTGACGCGAAGTTCCAATGGCGCGCCGTCCGGACGGTCAACCTGGACCTGGTCGAGATCGAGGGCGGTTACATCCCGGACATGGTGATCGTGAGCAGGGACGTCGATGCAGAGAAGCGGGCCAAGGATGTGTTGTACGTCCACCCGGTCGATCTTGAGCTGGTGGTGGAGGTGACCTCCGCGTCCAACGCGCGCCATGACCGGCGCCCCATGTTCGGTCGACAGGTGAAGCCCACCAAATGGAGTGGTTACGCACGCACCGGGATCCCGTACTACCTGTTGGTCGACCGTGACCCGCGGCAGCCCGGCGTCACCTTGTTCGGCGAGCCGGACCGCGGCGAGGGGACCTACCAGGTGCTGGGTCAGTGGAAGTTCGGCGAGCCAGTTCGGTTGCCCAAGCCCTTTGATCTTGAGATCAACACCGGTGACTGGGCCCCTTGGGCTGAGTAGCCCTGTACGAACGCCGCCCGGGACTTCGGTCCCGGGCGGCGGCGTTTTTGGCTGCGGTAGGTCAGGACTGCCTGGGTTTGCGGGCCACGGCGAGGGCCAGGGCCGCGCAGAGGAGGGCGGCGACGGCGGCGAAGCCGCTGACGGCGGGGAGGAGGCCGTAGTGCTGGACCAGGGCGCCGACGATCACGATGGGGAGGGAACTGCCGAGGTAGACGATGACCCAGAGGGCGGAGAGCTCGGAACCGCGGCGCTCCGGGTCCATCGCGGCGGCCGCGCTGGTGAACAGGGAGCGGAAGGCGATGCCCTGGCAGGCGCCGCCGAGGATGCTGCCGATGAAGAGCAGGGCGGGCGTGCCGGTGTACTGGGCGGCGACGACCAGGGCCAGGCCGGCGGCCAGGCCGGTCATGCCGAGGGCGATCACCAGACGGTCGGAGGTCGGCGGGACGACCAACTGGGCCAGCGCGGAGGAGCCGAGCAGCAGGGCGGCCACGATCGCGCCGGTCAGGTGCGAGGAGGTGTGCAGCAGCTTGGCGGAGAAGGCCGGGGCGAGCGCCAGGTAGACGCCGAACACCGCGTACGAGATGAAGCCGGCCGAGGCGGCGAGCAGGAACTCGCGGCGGCCGGCGACCGGCAGGGCGAGTCGGCGCGGGCGCAGGTGGGCCGGGGTGGTGATGCGGGGCGGGGTGGTCGGCGGGCGGTTGCGGCCGGGCATCCGCGGGTGGACGAGGGCCAGCGGCACGCAGAGCGCCAGCAGGGCGATGGCGTGCAGCAGGAAGGGCGTCAGCAGCGGGTCCGCGCCGTCGGCGAGCAGGGCGCCGACCACCGGGCCGAGCGCGACGCCGCCGGCGGAACAGGCCAGGGTGAGCTTGGCGGCGAGCGTCGGGTGGTCGGGCAGCAGGTCGCCGAGGGCGGCCCCGGCGGCGCCGGTGGAGAGGCCGACGGCGATGCCCTGGACGGCCCGGCCGGCCGCGAGCTGCCAGAAGCTGCCCGAGGTGGCGAACACGACGTCGCCGGCGGCGGCCAGGGCGACGGCGGGCAGGATCAGGGCGCGGCGGCCGAGGTGGTCGGACCAGTGGCCGACCACGGCGAGTACGGGGACCAGCGCGAACACGTAGATCGTGAAGAGGATCGTGGTGTCGAGCGGGCCGAGGCCGAGGCGCTGCTGGAGGAGCGGGTAGATCGGCGTCGCCAGGTTGGCACCGATCAGCATCAGCAGCAGGGCGGCGGCGACGAGGCCGACGCGGACACCGCGCAGCGCGTTCCAGCGGCTGACCGCGGCGAGCTGGAGCTGGGCGCGGGGCGCGAGCTCCAGGGGAAGCAGGGCCTCCGAGAGTCGGCGTCCGTCGAGCTGCGCGGTGCGCAGGCCGGAGCCGGCGGGGGAGAGGTCCGCCATGTAAGGGATCTCCTGTGGCAGGGCACCACCGGGTCGGCGGGGTGTGCCGGCGCGCCCGTCCTGAGGCGCTGTGGTGGTGGCCGCGGTGCGGGGCTCCCTGGTGGAGCGGGTGAGCTGAGTGGGCCCCTCCTGCCCGGTGTCGGGCGGGGAGGGCGAAGGGCTTCATTGCCCGGTGGCCCGCGCGGGGTGTGCACGGTGCCAATGCGAAGGATAAAGGGTGGGCGCACGGTTGCGGCGCGCGCCCCTTGAGGCCGGGCATCGGGGGTGCCCGGCCTATACGCTGAGGTGGTGGATCGGGACGCTGAGCTGATAGGCGGACCGCTGGCTGAGGGAGAACGCACAACGATGGCCGGACGACGTCGGAAGAACGCCGGGGCTTCGCCGGGGGAGAGTGCGGCCGAGCCGGTTCTGCCCGCCGACCTGGAGCTCCAGGACCTCTACGGGGCGTTCGCCGCGCACGGGCTGGACGACGAGGACCTGGACGACGCGGCGGTCCTGGTACCGCCGGTGAAGCTGCCCGCCGAGGAGGAGCTGGCCGCCCTGGCGAAGGCCGTGCCGATGTTCGGGTACGCGCTGGCGCTGGCCCGCTGGGCCGCCCCGCACCGGGTGGTGGACGAGTTCGGCGACCTGGTGGAGGAGGACCGGGCTCCCGCGGCGCAGCTGCTGGGCCTGGCCCCCGCCGAGGGGGAGGTGCCGGAGGAGGCGGAGGTCGAGGCGATGCGGGCCTGGTCGCTGGCCTGCGACCTGGACCTGGTGGAGATCGGGACGACGGCGGCCGGTGAGCACGTCGCCGTGCCGGGCCCGGATCTGGAGCCCGCCGAGGAGGGTGACCCGGAGACCGTCCTGGAGCTGTGGCTGACCGCCGCCGGGATCGTCCGGGAGCTGGCCGTGGAGGCCGACTCGCTGCCGGAGGAGGAGGCCGCGCGGGCCGCCGAGGGCGGGGAGGCCGGCGAGGCCGGGGAGGAGGACGAGGACGCCCTGAGCGAGGTCGAGGAGGCCCGGGACGCCGCCGCCGAGCTGCTGGACGAGGCGTTGCAGGTGCTGTACGAGACCACCGCCTTCGCCGATCCGGGCAACGAGACCGTGCCGCTGGGCGTGCTGGCCGCGCTGCTGGTGGTGCCGGAGGGCGAGGAGCCGAGCGAGGAGCTGCTGGGCGACATCACCGATGTGATGGTCGCACTGGACCCGATGCTGGGCGACCTGGCCGAGCTGGGCCTGCTGGAGTACCGGCCGATCGACCCGGAGCTGTTCGGCGAGGAGGAGGGCCCGGAGGGCGAGGAGCCCGCCCTCGTCGGCGAGGCGCCGCTGGACGAGGAGGAGTCGGCGCGCTTCGGTCTCGTCCGGCTCACCCCGCTCGGCCAGTACGGCATCCGGCAGTGGCTGCTGGAGGATGGCTACGACGCGCCGCTGGTCGGCGAGCTGGCCCAGGGCGACGCGGCCGAGCTGCTGCGCGCGGTGTGCGAGGCCGCCAACGTGCTGCCGGACGAGGAGCTGCGGGTCTGGATCACCGGCCGGGAGCCGGTGGCGGCGGCGCGCGAGCTGCTGGCGGCGGCGCGCGGCGACGACGCGTACGCCCCGATGCGGCGGATGCTCGGCGTCTCGGCGCTGAACATGCTGGGCACGGCCGCCGAGCCGGCCGTGCGCGACGTACTGGACGACCCCGAGCTGGGCGGCGCCGCCCGGGCCTGGCTGACCTCGAAGGGAGCGACGGACGTGCCGGTGCCGGAGCGGACGATGGCGCTGTGGACGGTGGTCGACACCTTCGCCGCCCAGCTGCTGGACAGCGGCGGCGACGCCGAGCTGCTGCGCGAGCTGATCGCGGACCTGCCGGTGACCGGCAACCCGGCGTCCTACTTCGGCGAGCTCTGGCGGGTCGACCACCCGTACACGGCGGACGTCCTGGAGGCCGTCGGGGAGCTGCACCTGGACCGGGCGGTGGCCAAGGAGGCGCGCAAGGCGGCCTTCAAGGCGCGGTCCAAGGGCTGACGGGCCGACGGGGGGGGGGCTTCGGCGGGCTGATGGGCGGGCGGGTCAGGGGAGATCCAGGGAGCCGTCCTCGGCGAAGGGGAAGAACGGGTTGTGGGCCAGCTCCCAGAGGTGGCCGTCCGGGTCCTCGAAGTAGCCGGAGTAGCCGCCCCAGCTGGTCGGGACCGGCGGCTTGACCACCACGGCGCCGGCCTCGACCGCCGTCTTCAACGCGGCGTCCACCAGCGCGGGGGACTCCAGGTTCACCGCGAGGGTGACGCCGCGGAAGGCGGGCTCGCCGGTGGCGGGCACGCCCGCGTCGGCGGCCAGCTCCTCGGTGGGGAAGAGGCCGAGCGCCGAGTCGGCGGTGCGGAACCAGACGATCTCCGGGCTGGAGGCGGAGGACCGCCGCCAGCCCAGGCCTTCGTAGAAGCGGGCGCTGCGGTCGAGGTCGGAGACCCCGAGGGTGACGATGCTGATCCGGGCCGGGAAGCTGCTGTCTGCTGTCATGCCGCCAGGGTAGGGAGGGCGGCTGACAACCGCGCCTCCTGACACGGCCCGTGCCCGTTGGCGACCGGGCGTCCCGACGCGGCCTGCGCCGGTGCCCGGCACCCGAGCTGATGACCCGGCAGGTCCCGGGCACTAAGGTGGCGTCGGCGGTGCGGGCGCGAGGACTCGGGGGTGCGGCACAGGATGATGCGGGAGAGTGGCGGCAGGCCCCCGGAGTGGAACGTCGGGCGGACGGACCCTGCGCGCGTCCCGGACCCGAGGAGCAGGGAGGAGCGTCTCGCCGCGGTGGAGGACTTCTCCCGCCGGACGGTGGCCGCGGCCGACTTCCCGGTGTACGGCGTCGTCGCGGGGCTGTCGCGCGGGGGCGGCGCGACGGGCGGCTGGGGCGAGGCGCTGGCCGCCTTCGAGACCTCCGGCGGTGAACTCGCCTGGGTCGAGGTGCAGTCCGGCGACTGGAGCTCGGTGGCCGGCCCGTACGTCAGCGTGCGCACCTACCGGCCGGGCGCGGAGCACGGCGAGGACCTGCCCGAGCTGGAGGACGTGGTCGAGGACGAACGGGACCGGGTCTACGACCACCTCGGGGTCGACGAGGGCGACGGGCCGGGCCGGGTGCGGGCGCTGCGCGAGTGGATCACGGTGGACGGCGAGCCGTACCCGGTGGAGGTGCACGAGGACCGGCCGGTGCTCTGGCCGGGAGCGTCGGCCGCCGACGGGGCGGCACCGGTCTGGGCCGGGCGGCTGCGGATCGGCGGGCTGACCGTGACGGTGTGCGGGCGCGGGGTGCCGCCCGGCGGCGTGGAGCTCGGCGGGATCGCGGACTTCGAGCCGTACCTGCGCGGCCGGGCCGAGCTGCTGGGCGAGCTGGCCGCCCGGCGGGCCCGGCAGGTCCCGGTGGAGGAGCGCGAACTGCCGCCCGCCGTCGGGCTGGAGGCGCACCGGGAGCTGATCGCGCAGAGCGTCGCCGAGTCCGCCGCCGTCGAGGCGCAGGTCCGGGCCGGGCGGACGCCGCGGCGCCCGCGCGGGGACGCCTACGAGGTGCGCTGGGAGGTGGCGGTGCGCCAGCAGATGCGGCTCGCCACCGAGACCCGGGAGGAGGCGGTGACGGCGCTGACCGCGATGGTCAACCACCTCAACCGGCTTGCCCGGTACACGCATTGGCTGATCGGCACGCCGGAGGGCGGGGCGGCCGTCGAGGAGGTCGTCCGGTACACGGTGTTCGCCAGCGAGGTGGCGAGCCTGCCGGCGCAGCGGGCCTGGGAGCAGCTCTGGCGGGAGCGGCGGGGCGGCGGGCCGGAGGTCTGGGAGGAGCACCGGCTCGCCGAGCAGCTGTGGTTGTCGGCCTGGGAGCAGTGGCGGACGACGCGGTCGGGGTGACCCCCGGCAGGTGCCGTAGGCAAAGCGGAGGTCATGTGTCGGTCATCGGTCGGCAAATGGCCGCCTGGGCGTGAGGTGGGCTTCATGCCGGGTTCATCCCCGCGGCGGAGTCTGCTGGTCGTCGACGCCCCGTCTCGACGCCCCGCCCGCCGGGCACCGGGCCCGCCCCCGGTCCGGCGGCCGATTCCTCAGGAGTTGCTGCCATGCCGCTGTCCCGCCGGGACTTCGTCAACCGTTCCACCCTCGTCGGGGCCGGCGTGCTGATCGCCGGCAGCGCGGAGGCGCTGGCCAGCGCTCCGGGCGCGATCGCCGCCCCGGCCGGCGGCGAGCTGCCGGCCGCGTCCGCGACGGGTGACACCGGTGCCGCGCGCGCCGCCGTCGGCTACGGCCCGCTGGTGCAGGACCCGGCCGGGCTGCTGTCGCTGCCCAAGGGCTTCGCGTACAAGGTCGTCAACCGCGCCGGCGTCACCCGGCTGCGCACCGGCGAGTTCACCCCGAGCAACCACGACGGCACCTCCGCCTTCGAGGACGAGCGCGGCGGCAACCTGCTGGTCGTCAACCACGAGCTGTCCGGTGCCCGCGCCAACTGGCCGTACCCGGTGCCGCTGACCGAGGGCCACGTCTACGACCCGGGCGCGGCCGGCGGCTGCACCATCGTGCACGCCAAGCGGAACGGCTCGGTCGAGCAGTGGGTCGGCATCGCCGGCACCTCCACCAACTGCGCGGGCGGCGTGACCCCGTGGGGCACCTGGCTGTCCGGCGAGGAGACCGAGGACAAGGCCGGCAAGAACGGCTTCACCAAGGACCACGGGTACATCTTCGAGGTCGACCCGTTCGACGACGACTACAACCGCGACCCGCAGCCGGTGAAGGCCTTCGGCCGGTACGCGCACGAGGCCGTCGTGGTGGACCCGAAGCGCGGCCACGTCTACCTGACCGAGGACGCCTCGAACCCCAACGGCCTGCTGTTCCGCTGGACCCCGCCGGCCGGCTTCAAGCACGGCCGCTACCAGCTGCGCAAGCTGGCCGCCGACGCGGGCGTGCTGGAGGCCTTCAAGGTCTTCGACTCCCAGGGCAAGTTCGTCGACGACCTCTCCCGCGCCACCAAGGTCGGCACCACCTACGGCGCGGACTGGGTCAAGGTTCAGGACCGCGACGCCAGGACCGTCTCGGTCCGCAAGCAGTTCAAGGACGGCGAGGTCACCCGCGCCCGCAAGCTGGAGGGCATGTGGTGGGGTGACGGCGGCTTCTACTTCGTCTCCAGCTTCGCCCGCTCGGAGAGCCCGGTGCAGCACGACGGCCAGGTCTGGTTCTACAACCCGACCCGCCGCACCATCACCCTGAAGGTGCTGCTCGGCGTCAACACCGACGTCTGGGGCGACCACGACAACTTCGACGGCCCGGACAACATCACCGTCTCGCCGTACGGCGGCATCGTGATCGCCGAGGACGGCGAGGGCGTGTCGCACCTGTTCGGCGCCACCGAGGACGGGCTGACCTACTCCGTTGCCCGCAACGAGCTGAACATCGGCACCGCCGAGAAGCCGGAGTTCAGCGAGTTCACCGGGGTGACCTTCTCGGACGACGGCAAGACCCTCTTCGCCAACATCCAGACCCCGGGCATCCAGCTGGCCATCACCGGCCCGTGGCACCGGCTGAACGAGCACAAGCGCGGCCAGGGCTACGGCGAGTGAGCCACTGAGAGTCGAGGCTGCCCGCGGTCATTCGTCCGCGGGCAGCCTCAGTTGCAGCATCGCCAGCAGGCGCTGCTGCGGCTGGGCGAGGTCGATGCCGGTCAACTGCTCGGCGCGGCGCACCCGGTAGCGCAGGGTGTTGGGGTGGATGTGCAGGGCGTCCGCGGCGACCCGGACCTCGCCGAGCGCGTCCAGCCAGGCCAGCACCGACTCGGCGAGCCGGGTGCCGTGCCGGCGGTCGTACGCGGCGAGCGCGGTGAGCCGGGGGTCGCGCAGGCCGGAGCGCTCCTGGAGCAGCGCGAGCATCTCACTGACCAGCACCTCGGCCTGGACGTCGATCAGCGCCGCCACGTCGAGGTCCACCCCGCCGCGGCCCATCGCGTCCAGGATGCGGTCCGCCTGCGCGCGGGAGTCCGGCACCTGGGCCAGGCCGTCCACGGTCGAGCCGATCGCGGCGCGCAGCGGGACGCCGAGGTGCTCCCGGGCGGCCGCCACCACCTCGTCCGCCCAGCCGCGCACGGTGGCCATCGGCAGGCCGGGCGGGAGTTCGGGCAGCAGCACGTACACCCGGGACTCGATCGGGGCGAGCAGTGCGGTGCGGTGTCGGGCGGCGGCGTGCACTGAGATCAGGCCGGTGACGTCGGAGCGGTGCAGCGCCTCGGTGGTGTGCGCGCTGTAGGCGAGCACGGTGGCCGGGCGCCGCAGGTCCAGCCCCAGGTGGGTGGCGAGCGACTGCGGGCCGGTGGAGCCCTCCAGCAGGCCGGTGAGCAGCGTCCGGGTGAGTCGCGTGTCGGCGGACAACTCGCGTCGGCGGCGCACCAGTTGGGCGGCGGCCACCCGGGCGGCGCCGACCAGGGCCTGATCGGCGAGCGGCGCCAGCGGCTGCGCCCCCTCCTGCACCCAGATGGTGCCGAGCGGCTGCGCCCCGGCCCGGATGCCGATCGCCAGGCGGCGGCGCAGGCCGAGTTCGGGGTGCGGTTCGACCGCGATCGGGGCGTCTGAGGTGCGCAGGTGCTGGAAGATGCCCCACTCGCGGAGCTTGGACAGGTACGGCTCGGGGCCCTGCCAGCCGAGGATGGAGAGCCGGCGCAGGTCGTCGACCTCGTCCGAGTCGGAGGAGCGGGAGTACGCCAGCACCCGGCTGGAGGTGTCCTCGATCGAGACGATGCCGTTGGTGAGCACGGCGACGGTCTGCGCGAGGGAGAAGAGGTCGCCCGCGTTGGGTTCGGGGGCGCCGGGGGTGTCCGGGGCGTCCGGGCCGGCGATGATCGCGCGGGCCAGCGAGTCGAGGTGCTCCCAGCGGGTCTCGCGGCGGACCGAGAGCAGGGCGACGCCCGCCTCGGTGGCGGCCTCGCGCAGTGCGTCCGCCTGGCCGGGGCCGTCCAGTTTGACCGCGACCGCCGCGGCGCCGGCCCGTCCGGCGGCGCGCAGGGCGGGGAGGGCGGCGCGGCCGCGGGCGCCGATCGCGAGGACGAGTTCGCCGGGGGCGGCGGTCGGCGGGTCCTCCGGGTCGAGGATCGCGACGTCGCGGACCGGGACGTCCAGGCCCTGCGGGGCAGCCTGGAGTTCGACCAGGGGTTCGCCGAGGGACATCAGCAGCCGGCGGAGCGGGAGGCCGGAGGTGGGCGGGAGTCCGGGGACGGGCGGGAGTCCGGGGGTGGCGGGGAGGCCGGGGGTCGTCATCGGGCCTCCTTCATCCGCTCGGACAATGCCGTGTGGTTGATTTTAGCCGGGCGGACAGAGTCGTGGCCCGGCTTTCGTAAATAGTTGACTCTGACTATTCAGGATTGGATAGTCAGTACTGACCAAGAGATGAGGACGTCTCGTGGCGAAGCGACGCAAGGTGTCGAACCCGCTGGCCCTCGCGGTCCTGGCCGAACTCGTGGCCGGGCCGATGCACCCGTACGAGATGGGGCGCCGACTCAAGGAGCACGGCAAGGACCGCAACATCAAGTACAACCGCAGCTCGCTGTACATGGTCGTGGAGCAACTGCGGAAGGCCGGGTTCGTCGCCGAACAGGAGACCGTCCGCGACACCCAGCGACCGGAGCGCACCGTCTACGCCGTCACCCCCGAGGGCCGGGCGGAGCTCACCGACTGGATGCGCGAACTCGTCGCCGAACCGCAGCACGAGTACCCCGCGTTCGGGGTCGCGCTGTCGCTGCTCATGGTGGTCCCGCCGGCCGAGGCCGTGGAACTGCTGGAACAGCGGCGGGCCGCGCTGGCCGCCGAGGTGGCGGGCATCCGGGCGGCCCTGCGGAAGGCCTCGGACGACGGCGTGGCCTGGATCTTCCTGATCGAGGAGGAGCACCGGGTCGGCGCGCTGGAGGCCGAGGGCCGCTTCGTCGAGCACCTCGTCGGTCGACTCAAGGAGCCGGAGTTCATCCGGACCTGGCACGAGATCTTCGGGAGCCTGGAATGAGTACGAGCAACGGGGAGAAGAGGGCCCTCGTCATCGGCGGCGGGATCGCCGGGCCGGTGACGGCACTGGCCCTGCGCAAGGCCGGCGTCGAAGCCGTCGTCTTCGAGGCCTACGAGTCCTCCGCCGAGGGCATCGGCGGCACCTTCATGATCGCCCCCAACGGGCTCGACGCCCTGGCGACCGTCGGGCTCGGGGCGGAGGTCGGCGCGATCGGGCAGCCGATCGGCCCGATGCTGATCGAGGACGGCCGGGGCGGCGTGCTGGCCGAGTTCGCCGGCCTCCCCGACCTGCCGCCCGGCCGGGTCATGCGCCGCGCCGAACTGTACGAGGTGCTCCAGCGGCGGCTGCGCGAGAGCGGCATCGAAGTCCGGTACGGCAAACGGCTGGTCGGCGCCGAGGAGGGCGCCGACGGCATCACCGCCCGCTTCGCCGACGGCGACACCGCCACCGGCGACCTGCTGATCGGCACCGACGGCACCCGCTCCACCGTCCGCACCCTGATCGACCCGGCCGCACCCGGTGCGCGGTACACCGGCCTGCTCGGCGTCGGCGGCTACAGCCCGCACCGGCTGCCCGGCCGGGCCGGACACGGCGAGACCATGCACTTCGCCAACGGCGCCCGCGCCTTCTTCGGCTACTGGGGGCTGCCGGACGGCGCCGGGACGGCCTGGTTCAGCAACATCCCGCAGCCCGATCAGCTGACCGCCGAACAGGTCCGCGCCGTCAGCCCGGAGCAGTGGCTGCGCCGGGTCCGCGACCTGCACGCCGACGACCTGCCCGCCCGGGACGTGCTGCGCGAGGCCGCCGCCGACACCGTCGAGGTCTTCCCGCGGCTGGAGATCATGCCGTCCGTCCCGCACTGGTACCGCGGCCGGATGGTGCTGGTCGGCGACTGCGCGCACGCCCCCTCCAACAGCTCCGGCCAGGGCGTCTCGCTGGCCGTCGAGAGCGCCGTCGAACTCGCCCGCTGCCTGCGGGACCTGCCCGACCACACCGCCGCCTTCGCCGCCTACGAGGCGCTGCGCCGGCCCCGGGTCGAGAAGATCGCGGCCGACGCGGCGCGCACCAACAACCAGAAGTCCTCCGGGCCGGTCGGCCGGGCGCTGTTCCGGCTGCTCGCGCCGATCGCGATGCGGACCTTCCTGAGCCCGGAGAAGATGCTCCGCCCGGTGCACGGCCACCGGATCGACTGGGACCGGCCGGTGCTCCCGGTGGCCTCCGGCGCGACGGGCCGGCAACGGCGCGCCGTGACCGCGCCGTGATTGCGCCGTGACCCCTTCGTCGGGCCGGACAACGCCGTACGGGGGAATTTAGCCTTCCGGCCAATCAAGTGGCCCCAGGGGCAGGAATAGCGTTCGTGCTGTGGCCGACGTGCGACCCGCGCCGGCATCCCCCCGCATCAACGAAGGAGAGCGTGCGCTCTATGGACGCTGTGACCCAGGTCCCCGCGCCGGTGAACGAGCCGGTCCACAGCTACGCCCCGGGCAGCCCGGAACGGGCCCGTCTGGAGGCCAAGCTGAAGGAGCTGGGCGGCCAGGAGCCGGTCCAGCTGACCATGACGATCAACGGTGAGCGCCGCATGGGCGGCGGCGCCGAGATCCACGTCGTCCAGCCGCACAACCACGCGGCGAGGCTCGGCACCCTGCGCAACGCCACCCAGGCCGACGCGCAGGAGGCCATCGACACTGCCCTGGCCGCGGCCCCGGCCTGGCAGGCGCTCTCCTTCGACTCCCGCGCCGCGATCTTCCTCAAGGCCGCCGACCTGCTGGCCGGCCCCTGGCGCGAGACCCTGGCCGCCGCCACCATGCTCGGCCAGTCCAAGACCGCCCAGCAGGCCGAGATCGACACGCCCTGCGAGCTGGTCGACTTCCTGCGCTTCAACGTGCACTTCGCCCGCCAGATCATGGCCGAGCAGCCGATCTCCTCGGACGGCGTGTGGAACCGCAGCGACCACCGCCCGCTGGAGGGCTTCGTCTACGCGATCACCCCGTTCAACTTCACCGCGATCGCCGGCAACCTGCCGACCGCGCCCGCGCTGATGGGCAACGTGGTGCTCTGGAAGCCGTCCCCGACCCAGCAGTACTCCGCGCACCTGCTGATGCAGCTGCTGGAGGAGGCCGGCCTGCCCAAGGGCGTCATCAACATGGTGACCGGCGACGGCCTGGACGTCTCCGCCGTGGCGCTCAAGCACCCGGCGCTGGCCGGCATCCACTTCACCGGCTCCACCGCCACCTTCCAGCACCTGTGGCGCTCCGTCGGCGAGAACATCGCCGGCTACCGCACCTACCCGCGGATCGTCGGCGAGACCGGCGGCAAGGACTTCCTGGTCGCCCACCCGTCCGCCGACCCGGCCGTGCTGAAGACCGCGATGACCCGCGGCGCCTTCGAGTTCCAGGGTCAGAAGTGCTCGGCGCTCTCCCGCGCCTACGTCCCGGCCTCGATCTGGGCCGGTCTCAAGGACGAGTTCGCCGCCGAGGTCGAGGGCCTCACCATGGGCGACGTCACCGACCTGGCGAACTTCATGTCCGCCGTCATCGACGACCGTGCCTTCGCCAAGAACAAGGCCGCCATCGACCGCGCCCAGGCCGACCCCGCGGTCGAGGTCCTGGCCGGCGGCACCTACGACGACTCGGTCGGCTACTTCGTCCGCCCGACCGTCCTGGTCTGCGAGGACCCGGCGTCCGAGTACTTCCGCGAGGAGTACTTCGGCCCGATCCTCGCCGTGCACGTCTACCAGGACGACAAGTACGACGAGATGCTGGCCCAGATGGAGTCGGCCTCCGCCTACGGCCTGACCGGCGCGATCATCGCCCAGGACCGCGCGGCCGCCCAGGACGCCATGCACAAGCTGCGCTTCGCGGCCGGCAACTTCTACATCAACGACAAGCCGACCGGCGCCGTCGTCGGCCAGCAGCCCTTCGGCGGCGGCCGGGCCTCCGGCACCAACGACAAGGCCGGTGCCAAGCAGAACCTGGCGCGGTGGACCTCGACCCGCTCGGTCAAGGAGACCTTCGTCCCGCCGACGGACTACCGCTACCCGCACATGGGCTGAGTGCCCCTCCCGACCGTTCCGGTCGCCTGACCGTCCAGGTCACGTGGCCGCGCCGGTCACCTGACCACTCCGGTCGCCTGACCACTCGGTCACCCGCGACGCCCGGCCCCGCAGCCGGGCGCCGCCCGCCGGGGCGGCGGTGTCACATACCCGCCGCCCGCCGCCCCGGCCCCCTTCTGCCACCCTTAGAAGCACCAGCTCCAGGAGTCACGATGCTCCGTTCCGCCCTTCTCGCGGCCTCCCGGTCGCCGCAGGTCCGCACCGTGGTCGAGAAGTTCCCGCCGACCCACGCGATAGTCGAGCGCTTCGTCGCCGGTGACGTCCTCGACGACGCCGTCACCGCCACCGACGACCTGATCGCCACCGGCCGCAAGGTCACCCTGGACCACCTCGGCGAGGACACCCAGGACGCCGCCCAGGCCGCCGGCACCGCCGAGGCCTACGAGCACCTGCTCAAGGCGCTCAAGGAGACCGGCCTCGCGGCCGGCGCCGAGGTGTCGGTCAAGCTGTCGGCCGTCGGCCAGTTCCTCCCGGTGGACGGCGAGAAGATCGCGCTGGAGAACGCCCGCCGCATCTGCGAGGCCGCCGCCGACGCCGGCACCACGGTGACCCTCGACATGGAGGATCACACCACCACCGACTCCACCCTCGGCATCGCGCGCGAGCTGCGGGCGGACTTCCCCTGGCTGGGCGTCGTGCTCCAGGCCTACCTGCGCCGCACCGAGGCCGACTGCCGCGAGTTCTCCGGCCCCGGCTCGCGCGTGCGCCTGTGCAAGGGCGCCTACAAGGAGCCCGAGTCGGTCGCCTTCCAGGGCAAGCACGAGGTCGACCTCGCGTACGTCCGCGCGCTCAAGGTCCTGATGGCCGGCGAGGGCTACCCGATGATCGCCTCGCACGACCCCAACATGATCAAGATCGCCGGCCAGCTCGCCCAGTGGAACGGCCGCAAGCGCGACTCCTTCGAGTACCAGATGCTGTTCGGCATCCGCCCCGAGGAGCAGCTGCGCCTCGCCGGCGAGGGCAACACCATGCGCGTGTACCTGCCCTACGGCCAGGAGTGGTACGGCTACTTCATGCGCCGCCTCGCCGAGCGCCCGGCCAACCTCACCTTCTTCCTGCGCGCCATGGCCACCCGCGGCTGACCCGCGCGCACCCGCACGACGACGGCCCGCACCCCCGGTGGAAGGGGGGTGCGGGCCGTTTGTCGCGTTCCCGGGACTTCTAGAGGAAGTCCTTGGTGTCCAACTCGAACTCGAACGGGGCGGGGAGGGCGAGCGGTTCGCCGAAGGCTGCCAGGTGCACCTCGGTGTACTCGTCGCGGTGGGGATTGCTGAAGAGGCTGACCTGGGCCCGCTCGCGGGCGATTGGTTGGACGCGCCAACAGAATAGGTGAGCTCGGAGTGGCACGTCGGGTGGATAGATGACGATCACTCAATGGGGTGAGGCGGAACCCCGGATTAGGATCGAGGCAGCGTGAACTGGGCTTTTGGTAAGAGGAGTTGGGGATGCTGAAGGAGTTCGCGGGGTTGTCGACGCCGTTGGTGGCGGATGCGTGTGTGCGGTTGGGGGTGGAGCTCAGGGTGGCGCCGGTGGGGGTGGCGGCGGTGGCGGCGCGGGTCGGGCCGCACCTGGTGAGCGCCGGGGACGTGGTGTTCGGCGACGCGGACGGGGTGCTGTTCGTCCCGGCCGACCGGGCCGGGGAGGTGCTGGATACGGCCGCCGGGATCGCCGGGACCGAGCGCGCGCAGGCCGGGCGGATCGCCTCCGGCGACACGCTGCGCCGGCAGACCGCCTTCGACGAGTACCTGGAGCGCCGCGCCGCCGACCCGTCGTACAGCTTCCGGCAGCACCTGCGGCGGGTCGGCGGGGCGATCGAGGAGTAGCGAACTCCCTTACAGCGACCGGTGCATGACGTGCAGGCCGACGTAGCCGTCGACGGGGTGGCGGAAGCCTTCGGGGACGGTGCCGACGATGTCGAAGCCGAGGGACCGGTAGAGCTTCACGGCGTGGTGGTTGTTGGCGACCACGGCATTGAACTGCATGGCGCGGTAGCCGTTGGCGCGAGCCCAGTCGAGGGTGTACTCGACCAGGGCCCGCCCGATGCCGCGGCCGTGGTGCGCCGGGTCGACCAGGTAGCTGGCGCTGGCCACGTGCGCGCCGTTGCCGGGGCGGTTACGGGTCATATTGGCGGTGCCGACGACCGTGCCGGCCTCATCCACCGCGACCACCGTGCGATGGGGTGCGGCGAGCATCCACCACTCCCGGCCGAGGTCGGAGGAGAGGTCGAGGGGGTAGGGGAACGTCTCACCGGCGGCGATGACGGTGTGGAAGAAGGGCCAGACGGCAGGCCAGTCCTCGGGGGTGGCTTCGCGGATGAGCATCCGCTCAGCATGATCCGCGACGGGAGGGCCTGCCACTGGTTTTCGATCGGTTCTCGATGCGCGGGCGTTTCCGGCGCGGCTGCTTCCGGCGCGGCTGTTTCCGGTTCGGCCGCTTCCGGGTTCGGCCGCTTCCGGTGCGGCCGGTCAGTTCAGGACGGCGTCCTCGACCAGGGCGGCCGCGTGGGCCTGGCCCTTGGCGTTGGGGTGCACCAGGGCGTAACGCAGCGGGATGATGCTGGTCAGCACGCCGTCCAGCCAGTGGTCCTGGTCGCACACGCTGTGGCCGGTGGTGGAGGGGTAGAGGTCGACGAAGGTGTCGCCGCGGGCGGCGGTCCGCTGGGCGATGATCGCGTTGAGCGGCTCCAGGATGGCCGTCCGCGCCCAGGCGAGGTCGCCGGTGGTGAAGGTGGCGAACTGCTCCAGGTCGCCGTAGGTGCAGCGGGTGGCGTCCTCGGGGACGAGGTGGGGGTAGCCGACGGCCAGCAGTCGCGCGGACGGGGCCTTGGCGTGCAGGGCGCCGAGCATCTGGTCGAAGTCGCCGCGCAGTTGGTCGAAGCGGTCGGGCAGGCTCGCGTCGAACTTGTCCTTGCAGGGCGTGCCCTGGCCGAGGACCGCGGCGCCGAGTTCGATGCAGCCCTTGAGGATCTCGGCGAAGCCGAGGGTGTTGCCGCCGATCTCGACGGTGATCACGTCGGCGCTCGGGGAGACGGCGTCGATCTGCGACGGGACCGGTGGGAAGGGGGCGCCGGGGTTGGTCCCGAGCGGCGGGAGCGGGCGGCCGGGCGGGGCCTCCTTGGTCTGGTAGACGTCCTTGACGGTGGCGCCGGAACAGCTGACGTTGCGCAGTTCGACCAGGGGGCCGAGGCCGCGGCGGATCAGCTCGGGGTAGGAGCCGGTGGTGCGGGCGCAGCCGTCGCGGGGTTCGGTCTCGGCGCCGGCGGCCTCGACGAAGCCGGCCGTGTAGGAGTCGCCGAGCGCGGCCCAGGCGAGCGTCCGGACGCGGCCGGACGGCTCGGCGGCGGCCTGGGCGGCGGACGGGGTGATCAGGCCGGCGGTGAGCGCGACGGCGGTGCCGGCGACGGCGAGGCGGGACAGGAAGCGTGGCACGGTCTCTCCCTCAACGAGTGCGCGGGAGAGCGCGATTCACCCCCCTAGAGGTAAATCGAGTCGGCGGGTGGACGACTTGATCCCTCAGGAGGGTGAATTCGCGTGTGCGGCCATGACGTTGGGCCGATCGGCCCTGGGCGTCAGGGCGGGTCGGTGAGGGGTGGGGCGGAGCGGGGTGGGGGCGAGACGGTTCAGAGCAGGGCGGCGGACGGATCGACCATCGCCCGGGCGGTCTTGGCATCGACGTACTCGCCGAGCGCGGTCATCACCCACTCGCCGGACGACTGCCGGACCAGCTTGCACATCACCACGCCCGTGTGCGGCTCGGAGTGGGTGAGGTCGAAGCGGACCAGCTCCTCCTCCGTCCGGGCGTCCAGCAGGCGGCAGTAGGCGTTCTTGACCTCGGTGAACCGCTGGCCGGAGAAGGAGTTGACGACGAAGACCAGGCCGGTGACCTCGGCCGGCAGGCCGTCCAGATGGACGGTGATCGACTCGTCGTCGCCGGCTCCGCCGCCGGTGAGGTTGTCGCCGGAGTGGGCGATCGCGCCCTTGAAGACGGTCAGCTTCATGAACCAGGCCGTCTCCAGCTTCTTGCGCCGGGCGTCGAAGGCGAGGCAGGAGGCGTCCAGGTCGACGCTGCGGCCGCGGCCGGCGGGCTCCCAGCCGAGCGCCATCCGGACCGAGGAGAGGAACGGGCGGCCGTTCTTCACCAGGGAGACCGAACTGCCCTTGACCAGGTTGACCCGGCCCTTGTCCAGGGTGACCTTGGCGGGGGCGGCCGGGGCCGGCGGGGCGACCGGGGGCACGGGGGGCGCGGGCGGAGTGGCGGCGAGGGCGATCCGCGGGTCGACGGGGGGAGCCGGGTGAGCCGCGGGAGCCGGGGGAGCCGGGGGAGCGGCCGGAGGGGTGGGCGGGGCCGCGGGGGGAGTGGCCGGGGCCGGGGCCTGGGCCTGGGCGGCCGGGGCCGCGGCCGGGGAGTCGTCGACGGAGACGCCGAAGTCGGTGGCGATGCCCGCCAGGCCGTTGGCGTAGCCCTGGCCGACCGCGCGCACCTTCCAGGCGCCGCCGCGCTGGTAGACCTCGACCACGATGAGCGCGGTCTCCTGGCCCAGCTGCGGCGGGGTGAAGGTGACCAGGGCCTGCCCGGTGTCGGCGTCGCGGACGGTGGCGGTCGGCTCCATCCCGGCGAAGGTGGAGGACTGGTCGGCGGGGCTGGCGGTCACCACGATCTTGGTGATGCCGGCCGGGACGGCCAGGGTGTCGACGGTGATCGCGTCCGGCGCTCCGGCGGCGGCCGGGCGGTGGCTGACGCCGGGGCCGTGCGGGGCGTTGAAGAAGACGAAGTCGTCGTCCGAGCGCACCTTTCCGGCGTCGGTCAGCAGCAGGCCGGAGACGTCCAGCGCCTTGGGCGCGGTGACCTCGACAGTCACCCGCGCGGCGGTCAGCGGGGCGTTGCCGCCTTGGGTCAGGACGGTGGACACGGACTCCTCCTCGGATGCGGAACGGCGGCCGGCCGGGGCCGCTGGGACCGCCGGGCCGGGTGCTGCCCACAGTAACGAACGGGCGCGTCGGGATGAGCCCGTCCGGGGCGGTGACCTGTCGGATCGTCGGACGGTACGGCCGGACGACGGGGGTGGGCGGCAGACCCCGGCGAGGTGGCGAGGCTGCGAGGTGGCAAGCCGGCGGGACGGCGCGGCCGGAGGTCAGCGGGGCGTGAAGGCCGTCGGCGTGCCGGGGCGCGGCGGGAGCCCGGGTGCCTCGGGCGCGGCGGGCCGCGGTGTGACCGGCTGCGGCGCGGCCGGCTGTGGTGCGACCGGGCCGAAGGCGCCGAGCGCGGCGACCGCCCGGGGCCGGTCGATGCCGAAGGCGGCGGCGCTCCAGCTCTCCGCCGCGGCGACCTTGCGGACCGGGCCGGACGAAGCGGGCCAACCGGACGGGAGCGAGGGGCCGGACGGGAGGGACGGGCCGGACGGGCCGGTGGGCCCCGGGGGTTCGGCGGCGGGGCGGGTGCCGCGCACGCCGAAGGCGTAGTGGCCGGGCGGGACGTCGATGCCGGCCGGGGTGGTGAAGCGGTAGACGAGGGTGCCGCGCTCCTGTTGGGCGGTGACGACCGCGCCGGGCAGGTCGGTCCAGGCGGCGCCGCTTCCGGGTGCCAACTCGCCCGGGGTGAGGCGGAATTCGGCCTGAAATGCGGTGAGCGGCTCGGTGGCGGTGAGGTCGAGCTGGTGCCGGAGGCCGTCCCGGCCGAGCGGTGTGACCGTGGCGACGCCGGTCAGGGCCTGGTCGGTGCCCGGGTCGGTGTCCGGGTCAGGGGTGCCGGCGGTCGGGCCGTCGGTGCCCGGGGCAACCGCGCCGGGCGGCGGCGGTGCGGGCTGCGCCGGGGCGGCCGGGCGGGGTCCGGGCGCGTGCGGCGTGGTCGGCGAGGGGGAGGGCGAAGAGGGGTCGGCCGGCTGCTCGGCGGCGGGCGCGACGGGCTGGGCCGACGGCGAGGGCGCGGCGGCGTCGGCCGGCGTGGCGGGCTCGCCGGTGCCGGCCGGCCGGGTGCCGGGGCCGTGGTCGGCCATGGGTTCGGCCGCGGCCTGTCCGCCGGCGGGTTCCGGGGGTGCCGACCGGGTGCCGGGCGCGCTGGGCGAGGCGCTGGGCGAGGCAGCTCCGGCGGCCGTGCCCTCCGCCGCCCCCGGGCGGTGCGCCGAGGGGCTCGGTGCGGGCGGTCGGCCGGTGGCCGGGAGGTCGGTGGGGTTCGGCGCGGTGGGGTTCGGCGCGGTCGGGGCCCGGTCGGCGGCGGCCTCGGCCTGGTCGCCCGCGGCGGGGGTGGGCGGCGGGGTGGTGCCGACGCGCGCGACCCCGGCCCGCCGGCCCACGCCCTGCTGCTCGTTGAGCAGGAGGGTGGTGGCGATGCTGATGCCGACGACGGTGGACATCGCCATCGCGGCACCGGAGAAGCGCAGGGTGGGCAGCCGGAACCGGCCGCCGAACGGGCGTGGCCGCCCGTGCCGGCCGTGCCGTTCGGGTTCGTGCCGAACGTCCCGCGCAGTGTCCTCGCGCGCAGCCACCGGACCCCTCCCTCCCCGAAGTCGCCGTCGCGGTCGCGGTATTCTCCCATGCGCTGCCACCGGGCCGGCATCGGCCGCCCGGGGTCGGTCGGCCGGGGTCCGGGTGGGGCCCGCGCCGGGAGGGGGAGAGCGTACCAGCGGCTCGTCGCGGCCTGGACGGTTTTGATCCGTTTCGTGGACACCCGTTCGACAGAAGGAAGTTGACGATCCGTCTGATAAGTCGGTGAGGGCGGCCGGACCCGCCCGGACGGGGATCGATGCAACCTCCTTGCAACCCTTGCCCGCCCGGCCGGAAGTGGCTCAGGCTGAGGTCATCCCACGCCGTCCCGGAGAGACCGTCATGCCGCCCGACCCGCTGTCCGCAGCCTCCAGTGCACCCCTCGCCGCCACCCCCACGGGCGGCGATGGGGACGGCTCCACCGCCGCTCCGGCGGCGGTGGAGGAGGTGCTGATGCTGCGGATCTCGCTGGGCGAGGAGGTGGTCGGCGAGGTGCGCACCCGGTTCCGGTTCGAGGCCGCGCGCCCGTACGAGGTGCTGCTGACCTTCCATCTGGGGCGGCCGGACGAGGCCGACTGGGTGTTCTCGCGCGAGCTGCTGCGCGACGGTCTCCAGGCGCTGAGCGGCCAGGGCGACGTCAAGCTGTGGCCGGCGTACTGCCCGTGCCACGGCTCGACGCTGCACCTGGCGCTCGAATCACCGCACGGCAGCGCCCTGCTGGAGGCCTCCAAGCCCCGGGTGCGGGCGTGGCTGGACCGTACCTACGTGCTGGTCTCCGCCGAGGCGGAGCGCGCCTGCGGCCCGACCGACGCCCAGCTGGCCGCGCTGCTCGCCGGCGGCTGAGGCCCGGTCGGGGCGCCGGCGGGCCCGCGCGGCGGCGGGACGGGCGCCGTACCCGGCAGCCGGACCGTCCCCGTGGCCAGCCCGGCCCGCAGCCGCCGGACGGCCGGGGCCGAGGAGGCCGGCAGCAGGTCGTACGGGTCGTCCGGCCCGTCCACCGTGACCAGCACCGACTCGGCGATGCGGTACGGCCGGTGGGCCAGCAGGCCGCCCAGGTAGCGGCGCAGCCGGGACAGCTCGGCGCGGACCGTCACCGTCCGGCCCGGGTCGCCGAACAGCGCCTCCGCGAGCTGCGCGGCCGTGCTGCCCTCGCGTCCGGTGGCGAGCAGGAGCAGCAGTTCGGCGTGGCGCGGGCTGAGCGGGTGAGACCAGCTGCCGGCCGCGCCCCGGACGGTCAGCTCCGGGCGGTCCTGGCGGCGCAGGTCGAGCCGGAGGCGGGCGCCCTCGGCCTGCTCGGACTGTTCGGCCGTCACCGTGCCGGAGCCGTCCGCCTCGGGTGGCCGGACCGGTCGCACCAGCCAGCCGTCCGCGAGCGGTTCCAGGGCGCACTCGCCGAGGCCCGGCACCCAGTGCACGGCGGCGGTCCCCCAGCCGCCGACCGGCACCCGCAGCCGGCCGGGCGGCGGCAGCCCGGCCGCGGCGGCGGTCCACCCGGCGGAGTCCACCACCAGGGCCGGGCCGGCCACCCGGGCGAGCACCGGCGCGGCCAGGGTGCGCAGTTGGTGCAGCGCCTCCAGCCGGTGGGCGCGCAGCTCGGTCTCGGCGAGCCGGGCGGCGGTGGCGGTGAGCTGCAGCAGGTACGGGCGGACGTTGCGGGCCGGGCCGCTGAGGTTGATCGCGCCGACCAGCCGCCCGGTGCCCGGGTCGTGCACGGGGGCGGCCACGCAGGTCCAGGAGTGGTGGCTGCGCAGGTAGTGCTCGGCGGAGTGGACGTGCATCGGGCGCTGGGCGCGCAGTGCGACGGCGATGCCGTTGGTGCCGACGCTCTCCTCGATCCAGCGGGCGCCGGTGAGGAAGCCGATCCGGTCGGCGCTGCGGCGCAGGGCGCGCTCGCCCTCCTGCCAGAGCACGTGGCCGTCGGCGTCGGCGATGGCGAGGATCAGCGGGCTCTGGCCGACCGGCTGGAGCAGGGTGTCGCGCAGCACCGGCAGGACCGCGTCCAGGCCGCTGGTGCGGCGGCGCTGCTCGATCTCGGCGGGGCCGAGGTGGACGGCGGCGGCACCGGCGTCGGGGTCGAGCCCGAGGCGGCGCAGCCGGGCCCAGGAGTCGCCGATCTCGGGGCGGGGTTCGAGCAGGCCGGGGGAGCCGGGGTCGGGGTAGGGGGGCTGGGCGAGTTCGCGGGCGGCGGCTTCGGCGAGGGTGCGGTCGTGGACCCTGGCCAGCTCGGCCGTGCTCGGCGCGGTGCGGCGTTCTGGTCGTCGGGACTGCCGTCCGGTCTGCCGCACTCGCGTTGCTCCTCGCCGCCGTTCGAGGCCGCGCCGGGGTCGACGCGCTGACGAAAGCGTACGGGGGCGGTGAGTGTCTGGGGACGGGGTCTGCCAACTCGGCATACCGGACGGTATGACCGTGGACATGCCGGGGTGTGATGACTAGCGGGGGTCCTGGTGCGGGCCTGGTGTGAGCCTGACGCGGGCCTGGTGCGAGGCCTGGCACGGGACCTGGTGAGGGCCTTGCGTGGGCCTGGTGCGGGCTCGGTGGATCGTGCCGCGGTCAGCGGTCAGCGGTCAGCGGTCAGCGGTCAGCGTTCCGCGCCGGTGCCGCGCTGGGCCGCCTCGACGGTGTGGTGCAGGTCGGCGGTGGCCTCCAGGGAGGCGGCGGTGCTCAGCGCCAGGCAGGCGGCCAGCGCGATCGCGACCGCGCGCAGGCGGGTGCCGGTGGCGGTGGTCGCCGGGCGGGGCTGGAGCAGGGCGGCGACCCGGCGCGGGACCGGCCCGGAGTGGGCGGCGGGGACGAGCCGGGGCCGGGCCGGCCAGGGGGAGCGGCTGGCGGCCAGGGCGGCCCGGCCGACCGCGCGGGCGGTCACGGCGCGGTCGCCGACCCGGGCGGCCGCCACCTCGTCGGCCCAGCGCTCCAGGTGGTACCCGAGGGGCGCGCGGAGCGGCCGCAGCGCCGGGTGGAGGTCGGCGGCGTGCTCGGCGAGGGCGAGGAAGACGTGGTGGCGGGCGGTCAGGTGGGCGCGCTCGTGGGCGAGCAGGGCGGCCCGCTCGGGCCCGGTGAGGATGCGCAGCATGCCGGAGGTGACCACGATCCGGCCGGGCTCGCCGGGCCGGCCGGGGAGGGGCAGGCGCCCCGGCAGGGCGAAGGCGTCGGCGCGCTCGTCGTCGAGGACGGCGAGCGGGTGCTCGCTCGGCTGGAGCAGGGCGCGGGCGCCGGCCAGGACGGCCTGCGGGGTGCGTGCCCGGCGCATGGTGACGTGCCCGGGGCGTGTGTCCGGATGCCGGCCCTCGGTCGGCGTGGGGCAGTCCGGCGCGGGGCAGGCCGGGAGGGCGGCCCGGGCCTCGCGCAGTTCCAGCCGGTGGCGGCGGGCGGTGCGGACGGCCCGGGCGGTCAGCGCGGCGAGCACCAGACCGGCCGCGGCGGCCGCCACCGGCGCGTCGGGTGCGGCGGCGGTGAGCCAGGGCAGCGACAGGTGGCCGATCGCGGCGACCGGCGGTAGCTGGAGCAGCCCGGCGGCGGCGAGCAGGCCGAGCGAGCAGAGGGTGCCGCCGGCCAGCACGGCGGACGTCCCGGCGAGCATCCAGGCGGCGGCCCGGGGCGGCAGCGCGTCGGCGAGGCGGCGGGCCAGCGGGGCGGCCAGGAACGGCAGCAGCAGCGGGGCCCAGACGGCGATCATCACGATCCGGCCGCCCCGGGGGTGCCGTGGCCGGAGGTGCGGTGGCCGGGGGCGGGGGCGATGCCCGGGGTGGAGTCGAGACCCGGGGCGCCGTCGCCGAGCAGGTCGCGCAGCAGCTGCTCGTCCTCGGCGGAGAGGTCGGAGACGAAGCGGGCGAGCACGGTGGAGCGGTCGGCCTCGCGGCCGAGCTCGGTGTGCATCCGGCGGGCGGCGAGGCCCGCGGTGTCCTGGACGGTCGGGGTGTACGCGTAGGCGCGGCCGGCCCGGGTGCGCTCCACGGTGCCCTTGTCGTGGAGGCGGGCGAGGATCGTGGCGATGGTGGTGCGGGCGAGGTCCCCGCCGAGTGCCGACTGGACGTCCTGCGGGGTCATCGGCTGCCGGGCCGACCAGAGCGCGGCCAGCACCTCGGCCTCCAGCTCCCCGGCGGGCCGGCGGGCGGACGGTACGTCGGACATGGCGGCGCTTCCTCCAGGTTTCGTCTACAGTCATGTAGACCGTCTACGTCACTGTAGACGGTCGGGGCGGGTTCCGCTGTGAACCGCCCCCCAACGTACGGGAGGTCCGCCAGCCTTGCTTCAGTTCCTCGCCGATCCGGCCGCTCACCTCGCGGTGAACCCGCTGGACGCGTCCTCGCTGCTCGCCGCCTTCGGCGCACTCGGCATCGCCGTCGTGCTCTTCGCCGAGACCGGCCTGCTGGTGGGCTTCTTCCTGCCCGGAGACTCGCTGCTGTTCACCGCGGGGCTGCTGTGCGTGCCCGGCGCCACCAGGGGCCCGCAGCTGGAGCTCTACCAGGTGCTGCCCGCCGCCCTGGTCGGCGCGCTGGCAGGCGCCCAGGTCGGCTACCTGATCGGCAAGCGCGGCGGCCGCGCGCTGCTGCGCCGCACCGAGCGCAAGAGCCTGCTGGAGGGCGTCGAGCGGGCCGAGGAACTGCTGGGCAAGTACGGCCACGGCAAGGCGATCGTGCTCGCCCGCTTCATCCCGGTGGTCCGAACGGTGCTGAACCCGCTCTGCGGCGTGCTCGAAGTGCCGGCCCGCTCGTTCACGTTCTGGCAGGTGACCGGCGGCGCCGTCTGGACCGTCGGCGTCGTGCTCGCCGGGTACGGGCTCGGATCGTCGATCCCCAGCATCGACAGATATCTGCTCCCGATCATCGGTCTGGTAGTAGTTGTCTCCGTGCTCCCCATTGTTCTCGAACTGTTCCGCGCCCGTAAGGCGCACCGTCACGGAGGTGACAAGTGACGTCTTCCCGGGCTCTCGCCGTCTACGACGGCAGCGGCATCGACGGCAGCCTCTACACCCGGGTGAACGGGTGGGCGCAAGCCGCCCCGCACTGGCTCGACGAGCTGATCAAGGTCTGGTCGGCGCTCGGCCTCGGCCTGTTCGCGGTCTTCATGCTCTACGCCTGGTGGCGGGCGCGCGGCGCCGACTCGGCCGTGATGGCCAAGGTGCTCGCCTCGCCGGTGATCGTCGTCGTCGCGTACGGCGTCAACTCGGTGCTCAAGGGCATGGTCGAAGAAGTCCGGCCGTGCGCCCAGATCCCCGGCAGCGTCTCGCTGGAGACCTGCCCCGGCGCCGGTGACTGGTCCTTCCCCAGCAACCACACTGTGATCGCCTTCGCCGCCGCCACCGCACTCTGGTTCGCCGACCGGCGGCTCGGCTGGATCGCCGGGATCTTCGCGGTGCTGATGGGCGCCTCCCGGGTCTGGGTCGGCGTGCACTACCCGCACGACGTGGCCGTCGGCGCGCTGGTCGGCCTCCTGGTCGCGGTGGTGCTGGCGCCGCTCGCCGGCCGCTGCGGGCCGCTGGTGGACCGGATGCGGACGGGTGCGCTGCGCCCGCTGCTCGGCCCGGGCGCGGTGCCGGTGACGGCCGGCCGCCACGCCGCGTACGGGACGCGGCAGCACTGAACGGCGGGTGCCGACGGCACTGTTGGCGGGTGTCGGCGGCACTGGCGGCGAGACCCGACAGCGCTGATTCCGTAGCCTCCCCGTAGCCCGTCCGACCCTTGTCTGGCCGGGGTGGCGGGTAGAGCATGTGAGCCGGGCGTGGGGCCCCTTCGCGGGGAACCCGCCCGGCTCAGTCGTGCCGGGGCGCGGGAGCGCCGGGCGTGCCAGCGGAGGGAGTGCCAATGCCGTACCGACTCGACATCACGCAGGGGGACTGGCCGGGCGAGTCGCCGCACAAGGGCGTCGAGGGCCTGCTCGCCGAGGCCATGGTGCTCACCCTCGCCACCGCCGGCCACGAGCACGGCCCGCACGCCAACCTGGCCTTCTTCGCGTACGACGACGACCTCGTCCTGTACTTCGTCAGCGAGCGCTCCACCCGGCACAGCCACCACCTCGCCGAGGAGGCCCGGGCCGCCGCCACCGTCTTCCTGCCGCCGCCGGTCTTCGGCGAGCAGCTGCGCGGCCTGCAACTGGCCGGCGGCGCGAGCGAGGCCTGGGGGCGGCAGGCCGAGGCGGCGCTGGCCGCCTACCAGGGGCGGTACCCGTCCTTCGCACAGGACGAGCAGGTGCGGCGGCAGTTCCTCACCGGGGGCGGGGCGGCGGCGCTGTACCGGTTCCAGGTGGAGGAGCTGACGGCGGTGGACGAGCCGAACTTCGGGCGGCGCAACTACCTGCGGGCGCGGGTGCTGCGGCCGTAGGCCCTGTCCGGTCCCCAGGGTTGTCTGTACAACTTTTCGGGTGATTCATCTGCGGGACGCTGCCGGGACGCCCCCAGGACACCTGGGCGCACCAGCCTGGCCGCATGAGAGTCATCGTCGTAGGAGCAGGCGTGCTCGGCACCATGCACGCCTGGCAGGCCGTCGAACGCGGCCACGAGGTCGTCCACCTGGAGCGCGAGACCGAGGCGCGCGGCGCCTCGGTGCGCAACTTCGGCCTGGTCTGGGTCAGCGGCCGCGCGCAGGGCGAGGAACTGGACACCGCGCTGCGCGCCCGCGAACTGTGGGAAGGCATCGGCGCCCGGGTCCCCGACCTCGGCTTCCGCGCCAACGGATCGCTCACCGCGATCCGCACCCAGGCCGAACTCGCCGTCGCCGAACAGGCACTCACCCTGCCCGACGCCGCCGCCCGCGGCTACCGGCTGCTCGACGCCGACCAGACCAGGGCCGCCAACCCCGCCCTGCGCGGCGAACTCCTCGGCGCCCTGTGGTGCGAGCGCGACGCCGCCGTCGAACCCCGCACCGCCCAGCCCGCGCTGCGCGCCGCCCTCCAGACCACCGGCCGCTACACCTTCCTGCCCGGCCGCGAGGTCCGCGACGTGATCGGCGAGAACGCCGTCCGCGACGACCACGGCGACATCCACACCGGTGACCTCGTCATCCTCTGCACCGGCGCCTGGCTCGGCGGCCTCGTCCGCGAACTCGCCCCCTCGCTGCCCGTACGCAGGGTCCGGCTGCAGATGATGCAGACCGACCCGCTCGGCGAGACCCTCACCACCTCCGTCGCCGACGGCGACAGCTTCCGCTACTACCCGGCCTTCGCCGGCACCGCCCTGGACCGCCTCCGCGACACCCAGCCGCAGCCCGACGTCGCCGCCGAACACAAGATGCAGCTGCTCATGGTCCAGCGGCGCGACGGCGGCCTCACCATCGGCGACACCCACGAGTACGACCAGCCGTTCGGCTTCGACGTCGTCGAGGACCCGTACGACCACCTGGTCGCCGTGGCCGAGGACCTGCTCGGCCGCCCCCTGCCGCGCGTCCGCCGCCGCTGGGCCGGGGTGTACGCGCAGTGCGTCGACACCACCCGGGTCGTCCACCGCGAACGACTCCGCGACGGCGTCTGGCTCGTCACCGGCCCCGGCGGCCGCGGCATGACCTGTTCCCCGGCCATCGCCGAAACCACCGCCGAACTCGCAAACCTGTAAGGGTAGTTGACATGTCCTTTGATATCCGCCTGGTCGTCCTCGACATGGCCGGCACCACCGTGGCCGACGACGGCCTCGTCGAACAGGCCTTCACCGCCGCCGCCCGGACGCTCGGCGTCGAGGCCGGCAGCCCGGGCTTCGGCCCCATGCTGGAACACGTCCGCGCCACCATGGGCGAATCCAAGATCTCCGTCTTCCGGCACCTCTTCGGGGACGAGGACAAGGCCCAGCGGGCCAACACCGCCTTCGAGGCCGCCTACCACGACCTCGTCGACGCCGGGCACTGCGCCGCCCTGCCCGGCGCCGCCGAAGCCATCGCCGAACTGCGCGGCCAGGGCCGGAAGGTCGCCCTCACCACCGGCTTCTCCCGGGCCACCCAGGACCGCATCCTCACCGCCCTCGGCTGGCAGTCCGTCGCCGACCTCACCCTCAGCCCCGCCGAGGCCGGCCGCGGCCGCCCCTACCCGGACCTCGCGCTCACCGCGCTGCTGCGGACCGGAGTCGAGTCGGTGCGGCAGATCGCCGTCGCCGGCGACACCGGCTACGACATGCTGACCGGCGTACGGGCCGGGGCGTCCGTCGTCGCCGGCGTGCTCACCGGCGCCCACGACGAGGCCCGGCTGCGCGCCGACGGGGCGACGCACGTGCTGGGCTCGGTCGCGGAACTGCCGGGGCTGCTCGGTTAGAGGCGGTCGGTCCAGCGCGCTACGGGTGGGCGGAGTCGTGGGGGGCGCCCCGGACTCCGCCCGCCCGGCTGAACGGGACCCGACGTGGGCGACCGTTGCGGACCACGGCCACGCCCAGACCGCCGACGGCCGCCATCAGGACGGCGTCCAGGCCGCCGGCGATGGCCAGGTCCTTCGAGAGGTCGATGTCGTCCGGGGTGCGCGCGGCCGCTACGCCCCTGGGGTCGTAGCGGACGGTGAGCCGGTCGCCGACCGCGTGCGAGTGAAGGCCCCCGTACACCGTGCCGTTCGGGATCGGCATGCCCCACTCGTCGGCGAGGTCGTACGTCGAGTCCGGGTGCTTCGCCTCCGGGTGATCGTGCGCCGCCGTGATCCGGGCGGAGGTGGTGACCCCGGTGGCGTTCAGGAGCACCGCGTCCCGGGCCGTGATCACCTCCCCCAGCGCGCCGCCCCACAGCGCGACGGACACGATCGCCACCCAACAGCCCACCACCCCGACCAGCCGGACGACGCCCACGATCCAGGCGACCCCGACAACCAACCCGAGCAGCCACGCCAGGCCCCAGCTGACGTACGTGCTCAGCAGCACCAGCCCGAACGTCCCCACCGGCACCGCCGCCACCAGCGCGCCCGTCAGCGCGACGGTTCCGCGGCGGCTTCTCTCCCTGGCCATGGCATCCCCCCGATCTTCCTACGACGGGGTGGAAGGCTACGCCCGGATCCTGACGGCCTTCGGGCGGGGTCCCGGTCATCGGTGGCGACGCCGGATGGCGGGGTCGGTGATCCGCTTCGCGGTGTCGACCCCCTTGCCGCTCGGTCCGGTTGCGCTGCCGACGGCGCCGAGAACGAGGTCGAGGGGCATGACCGGGCCGGTCTGGAAGGTGGCGTCGTAGCCGTAGGTGAGGCCGGCGCCGGTGAGCATGCGGACGTGGTTGTCGGCGTCGGCGTGGGCGTTCAGCCCGTCGTGGATGCTGGTGAGGCCTTTGACCAGGATGTCCAGTGCGGAGAGCACGTGGTCGTGCGGGCCGTTGTAAGCCTGGGCGAACTCCTTGCCCTGCTTGTCGTCGCCCCACGGGCTGCCGGCGCCGGCGAGGTTGTGCCTGAGCGTGTCGAGGGCGTCCTTGAGTGCCTTGCTCTGAGCCTGGAAGGTCGGCGAGGCCGCCTTCAGGTCCCCCGGCCGGATCTTGAACTCCGGGCCGCCGGCTCTCGGTCCGTCATCCGCCATGGCGTCATCCCCCCGTGCTGTCCGTGCGTTGAGAAGGAGCGAAGGGAGAGATCCGCGGAGGAGCGGCGGGGTTGCGGGCTACGGAGAGATCTGGGTCACGGTATCGGAGGAGTCGCGCGACGGTGTGGGTCTGCGCACGGACCAGAGCAGGGTGGCACTGATCAGGATGTTGCAGCCGAGGAAGGTCGACAGGTAGGCGGTGGAGTCGACTTCGCCGGGGAGTTTGGGGGCGACCCGGCCGGCCGGGTCCATGCGGACGGTGATGACGTCGCCGGGCTTGAGCCGGGTGGAGCTCTCTTCGAGGTCGCCGCCGGGGATCTCGCCGGCCGGGTCGGTCGAGGCGAGGGCGTACGCCCGCCCGGAGCCGTGGAGCGAGTCGGTCGTCTTCTCGTTGAGGACCACGGCTTTCACGGTCCGGCCCGAGCCCAGGATCAGGTTGGTCCAGGCGACGGAGCCCGACAGGTACGCGACGAAGGCGACGGCGGCGATGCCTGCGCCCCATGCGAACGCCTTCCGCTGGAACGCGGGGTTGCTGTCGGCGTCGCGTCGTAGGGCGAGGGCGAGCAGCATGACCACGGGGTAGGCGAAGCCCACGATGGTGGCGATGAACGAGTTGACGTACACGTCCAGCGCGATGACGCCGATGAGGATGGCGGTGGAGAGGGCGATGAGGGCCAGTGCGCCGCGGAGGCGGCGGAGCCCGTCGCGCGGGTCCTGGCCGTGGGGGAAGGCCGTCATCCGAAGGCCTTCCGGATGTTGTCCCACTGGTCGGGCGGCAGCGCGTCGGCGCTCTCGTCCCGGGGCGGGTGGAAGGAGATTCCGCGGAACGCGGTGGCCAGCAGCGGCAGCCATTCGTCCCAGTGGTCGAGGTCCTCGGTGGTGAAGACGGCGGCGACCACGTGCGGGCTCCACGGGTGCGGGATCAGCAGTTCGAGCTGGCGCACCGTGTTGACGGTGGACTCGGGCACGCCGAACACCGCGCCGGGCACCGGGACGGCCAGGTCGCGGGCGGCGAGCGCGGCGCGGCCGGTCGGCAGGTCCACCACGCCGACGTCGGCGTCCGGCCAGGCTTCGGCCAGCTGTTCGGCGACCCGGGCGGGGTAGCTGCCGGGCGCGCCGAGGTCCTGCGGGCGGACGAAGACGGTGAGCATGCCGTGGATGGGCTCGCCGTCCTCGGCCCGGACCAGGCAGCTGGAGACGTGGACCGCGCCCTCGCGCAGTTGGGCCTGCAGCGCGGTCTCGGCGGCGATCACGGTGCTGAGCTTCTGCTCGGGCCGGGCGTCGGGGAAGGCCGCGTCCAGGCCCTCCGCCGTGCGGGCCATCCGGTCGCCGAGGTCCTCGTCGAGGTCGAGGGGGGTGAAGCCCGCGGGCAGGGTGAGCCAGAGCGGCGGAATCCCGGTGGTCTCAACGGCCATAGCCGGCCGCCCATCCGCCCATGCCGAGCAGGTTGCCGACGGCGGACACGGTGCCGATGACGGCGGAGCCCTTGCCGCCGGCGGTGCCGACTCCGACGGACCCGATGACGTTGTTGCCGCCGGTGGTGTAGTTGACCGCGTTGGTGAGGCCGTCGCTCGGACTGTCCTTGCTGAGGGCGTACGCCGTCGGGACGTTGAGCCCGAAGGTGGTGGCGGCCTGGACGCCGTCGGAGACGTTCATCGCGGTGGCCTTGGAGACCCCGAGCTTGATGGCGGGCTTCTCGATCGCGGTGGTGAAGATCGGGTTGGCCGGGTCGACGGCGCGGGCGGCGGCCCGGACCTCGGTCGTACCGGCGCTCATGGCGCCGCGCACGCTCGTACCGGCGGCGCGCGCCCCCCGGGTGGCGTTCAGGCCCTTGGCCGCGACGCCCACTCCGGGAATCGCGCCGATCACGTCGCCGCCCAGCGTCAGCCAGTTGCCGATGTTCTTCTGCGGCGGCCACAGCTTGCCCTCAAGGGCGTACTTGGTCGCGTGCGTGCCTGCCGCGGCGGCGCTCAGCAGGAGGGCCGGCAGCGCGAAGGCGGGGAAGAAGATCGCCGCGACGCCGCAGATGCCGGCGGCCACGGTGAGCATGTCGGCGCCGTGGTTCTTGAGCCAGTTGCCGACCTTGCTGAGCCAGCCGGGCTCCGGCGGGGCCTTGCTGTCGGCGGCCTTGCGGATGGCGGCCGCGGTCTTGTGGGCGTCGGACTTGTGGCCCCCGGCGAGTTCGTGGGCCTGCTTCTGGAGCTGGGTGAGGTCGTTGGCGGCGCTGCTGACGAGCGCGGCTGCCGCGTCCAGGTGGTCCTTCGCCTTGGTGTAGCGCTGTTCGGCGGCGGCGAGGCCGGCGTCGTCGGGGAAGGTCTGGCCGGCGAGCTTGAGGTCGGGGGCGGCGGCCGCGGCGGTGTGCGCCTGTTCGGCCTGCTCCTTCTGCTGCTTGGCGGCGACCGCGGAGCGGGCCAACTCGGCGGCCTTGGGCTGGTGTTCGGTCAGTGCCTGGTACCAGACGTCGAGGGCCTGGTAGGCGGCGGTGATCGAGTCGGCGGCGTCCTGGAGGTACGCGGGGAGCTTGCCGAACTGGCCGGCGAAGGCCTTGGCGGCCTCGCCGGTCCACTGGCCCTGGTTGGCGGAGAGCTGCGAGAGCGTGGTGTGGACGTCGGTCAGGTGCTGGCCGACCCGGCGCAGGCTTCCGCTGAGGCCGGTGACGGCGGCGGTGTCGCCGGGGGTCGGGTTGAAGCCGAGGCCGGACCAGTCGGGCGTGGGGTCGGTCATGAGCGCCCCTGGGGGGTGAGGGCCTTGGTGGTGTCCTGTTCGGTGCTGTCGTAGCCCTGCTGCACCTTCTCCAGGCCGTCGTCAAGGATCTTGACGCATTCCCGGACCTTCTTCAGCCCGTACTCCCACGTGCCCTGGAAGTGTCCGCAGGCCTCGTCGAGGAAGTCGTAGCCCAGTCCGCTGCGACTCGCTTCCTTGAGCGCCTTGAGTCCCTGGTCGAGTTCGTCGCCGCAGCCTTTGAGGTCCTTGGCCAGCTTGGCGAGGAACTCGGTGCTGACCGTGAAGTCGGCCACTGCTCCCCCGATGTGTCGATGGCGTGACCGGCCGAGCATAGCCGCAGTCGGTGCGCGGGCGATCTGTTGTGACGGGTGCTTCACGGTGCGATGACGGGACCTTGACGATGCGCCGGCGCGCGGCGGCGTCGGGGTCAGCGGCGCCAGAAGCCGCGCTTCTTCGGGGTGACGAGCTTCGCCACCGCGGCGACGAACAGTTCGGCGACGGGGGAGGGGCCCTCGCCGTGGTTGAGGTGGCCTTCGGACGACCACTCGCCGAGGACGGTGCCGGGGCTGCTGTCGAAGGGGTTGAGCGCGTGCTCCAGGGTCACGTAGCGGACGGTCTTGGTGCCCTGGGGGTGGACGGCGGCGACGAAGTGGGCCTCGGTGGCGCTGGTCGGGGTGGGGAGGGTGACGAGCAGCAGGGGGTGGCCGTCGGCCCGCAGGTGCTGGCAGTCCAGACCGTGGCTGGGCAGCCGGTCCTCGGGCGGGAGGGTCTGGCCGAGGTTGTCCCAGATGCCGGTGAGGACGGGCAGGAGGCTGCCGCCGGCGTCCGGGACGGTCAGCCGGGGGCCGAATTCGAGGACCTGGCGGGCGAGCTCGCGGTGGACGAAGCGGTAGTGGTGGGGTCGTGGGTCGCTCATGGGGCCCACGGTAGCGAACCACTCGGAGCGGGCGGTCGGCACATCCGACTTCCCGCTCCGAAAGGGTAGTTGACCAGCGCCGCGGGCGGGGGGCGGCCCGTCAGTGACTGTTCTTGAGGTTGAGCACGACCACTCCGACGATCACCAGGGCGATCCCCAGCCACTGGAGGCGTCCCAGCGATTCGCCGAAGGCGACCACGCCTATTCCGGCGACCGCCGCCGTCCCGGCCCCCGACCAGACGGCGTAGGCGACCGAGACCGGGATGTGCTTGAGCGCGCGCCCGAGCAGCACGAAGGACAGCACGTAGCCGACCGCCACCCCCACGCTCGGCCAGAGGCGGGTGAACCCCTCGGTGAGCTTGAGGCAACTGGTCGCGCAGACCTCGCTCAGGATGGCGAGGGAGAGCAGGAAATAGGGCATGCCGGTCAAACGGCCCGGGCGGCGCCGAGCTTCCCCAGCAGGGCGAGGTTGGCCTGTTCCAGGCTGGCGAGCAGGGTGATCCGGCCGCCGTCGGGCATCGGCGTCGCGGTGGACGGCACGGCGAGCACGGCGCAGCCGGCCGCGGCGGCGGAGGCGACTCCGGTCGGGGTGTCCTCGACGGCGACGCAGGTGGCCGGGTCCAGGCCGAGCCGTTCGGCGGCGGCGAGGTACGGGTCCGGTGCGGGCTTGGTGCGCGGGGTGTCCTCGGCGGCCAGGGTGACGGCGAACCAGTCCCGGCCGATGGCGGCGAGGACCAGGTCGACGACCTGGCGCGGGGAGGCGGAGACCAGCGCGGTGGGCACCCGCGCGTCCCGCAGGGAGGCCAGCAGGGCGAGCGCGCCGGGGCGCGGGACGGTCTCGGCGGCGACCTTGGCGGCGAAGGACTCGCCGAGCCGGGCGGCGAGTTCGGCCTCGGTGAGGGTGGTGCCGCTGACCCTGTGCAGGTGGGCGGCGGTGTGCTCGACGGCCTGGCCGAGCACTTCGGGGGCGTCCTGGTCGGTGAGCGCGTGGTGGAGCTCGTCGGCGAGTTCGGCGGCGGCCTGCCACCAGAGCTGCTCGGTGTCGACCAGGGTGCCGTCCATGTCGAACAGGACGGCGGCGGGGCGGGGAGCTTCGGTCGTCGAGGGGCCGGGCGTCGGGGCGCCGGGCGTCGGGGAGGATGGCGTCGGGGAGGAGGGCGTCAGGGCTTCAGGCATGGCGGTACCTTCGGTGGTTCATCAGATGGTGCTACGCAGATGGGGTTCGAGGCTCTCAGACGGTGCGGCGGTCCACCAGCACCGGACGCTCCGGCAGCAGGAGCTCGGCGCGCGAGCCGGCCGGCAGCGCGGCGGCGGCCTCGGTCGGCAGGTCGGCCTTGACCTCGGTGCCGTCGTCGAGGCGGACGGTGAGCCGGGTGACGGCGCCCAGGAAGGACGCGGTGATCACCAGGGCCGGGCCGGCCTCGGACGGGGTCAGGGTGACGTTCTCCGGGCGGACCAGCACCTGGAGTTCGCCGTCGGCGGGCAGGTCGCCGTCCACCGCGTGCCGGCGGCCGAGCACCTCGACGCCGTCGGACGTGCGGGTGCACGGGATGCGGCTCATGGTGCCGACGAACTCGGCGACGAACGCGGTGGCCGGGCGGCCGTACAGCTCGGACGGGGTGGCGCACTGCTCCAGCCGGCCCGCGCGCAGCACCGCGACCCGGTCGGCCATCGACAGCGCCTCCTCCTGGTCGTGGGTGACGAACAGGGTGGTGATCCCCAGTTCCTGCTGGAGCCGGCGGATCTCCTCGCGCAGCTGGAGGCGGACCTTGGCGTCCAGCGCGGACAGCGGCTCGTCGAGCAGCAGCACGCGCGGCTGCAGGGCGAGCGCCCGGGCGAGCGCGATGCGCTGCTGCTGGCCGCCGGACATCTGGTGCGGGTAGTGCTCGGCGCGGTGCGGCAGCCCGACCAGCTCCAGCAGCTCCTGGGCGCGCTTGCGGCGCTCGGCCTTGCCGGCGCCGCGCATCCGCAGCCCGAAGGCGACGTTGTCCAGCGCGGTCAGGTGCGGGAAGAGGCTGTACGACTGGAACACCATGCCCGCGTCGCGCTTGTGGGCGGGGATCGCGGTGATGTCCTGCCCGTCGACCAGGACCTCGCCGGAGTCGTGCTGCTCGAAGCCGGCCAGGATGCGCAGCGCGGTGGTCTTGCCGCAGCCGGACGGGCCGAGCAGGGCGAGCAGTTCGCCCGGGTGGACGGTCAGGTCCAGGCCGTCGAGGGCGGTGGTGGCGCCGAACGAGCGGCGCAGCGAGCGGAACTCGACGGTGGCGCCGCCGGGGGCGAGCGCGACACCGGTGACGGGGGCGGAAACCGTGGTCATGGCTGGTAACTCCTGGAAAGCGTGGGGTGGTTCAGGACCGTGCGGCCGGAGCGCGGGATGGCCGTGCGGCGGGGCGCCTCAGGCCCGCGCGCCCTTGCGGCCGCGGCCGGCGGCGGACATCAGCAGCAGGACGAGCCAGACGATCAGCAGGCTGAGCATCGAGACGGCGACGGACATCTGGCCGTCGCTCTTGCCGTTGGAGTTGATCCACACCGAGAAGGGGGCGAAGCCGAGGATGGAGGCGGTGGTGAACTCGCCGAGCACCAGGGCGACGGTGAGGACGGCCGCGTTCAGCAGCGCGCTGCGCAGGTTCGGCAGGACGACGGTGAACACCGCGCGCAGCCAGCCGGCCCCGCAGTTGCGGGCGGCCTCGACCAGGGTGGCGACGTCCACGCCGCGCAGCCCGGCGTCCAGCGCCCGGTAGGCGAACGGCAGCGCCATCAGCACGTAGGCGATGACCAGGACGATCGGGAACTTCGGGTCCTGGATTGCCACGATGGTCTGGAACAGCGGGGTGTCCTGGAGGTAGTCCGGGCCCCAGCGCAGCACGCCGATGATGCCGGTGGTGAGCGCGACCACGGGGACGACCAGCGGCATCGAGCACATCACCTCGATCACCGGGCGCAGCTTCGGCGCACCGAGCCGGGCGGCGAGCATCGCCGGGACCAGCAGGAGCAGCAGCACCGCCACCGTGACGCCGGCCAGCTCCAGGCTCAGCACCAGGCTGTCCAGGAAGCCGGGCGCGTTCAGCAGCTCGGTGTAGGCCCGGAAGGTGGTGCCGCCCTTGTTGTCGTCGACGCTGAAGATCACCGAGGAGGCCAGCGGTACGGCGAAGTAGACGCCGCAGAGCAGCAGGACGAGGCCGCGGCCGAAACGGATGCGATTGATCAGGCGAGCCACTTGGCACTCCGGCGCTGAAGGGGCAGGTACACGGCCATCACCAGGCAGGCGACCACGATCATGTCGAGGCCGAGGGCGAGGGCGAGGTTGCCCTGGCCGACCAGGACGTTGCCGGACAGCGCGTCGCCGATCTGCATCGAGATGAGCGGCACCGAACTGCCCACCATGGCCTCGGCGGTGGCGTACGCGGCGAAGGAGGCGCCGAACAGCAGCACGAAGCCGCCGAGCAGCGAGGGCACCAGGACCGGCAGGGCCACGTGCCGCCAGTACTGCACGACGGTGGCGCCGTTGTTGTACGCGGCCTCGCGCCACTGGGTGCGCAGGCCCTCCAGGGCCGGGGTGATGGTGATGACCATCAGCGGCACCAGGAAGTACAGGTAGACCACGGAGAGGCCGGTGAAGGTGTAGAGGTTCCAGCCGTGGCTGGTGAGGCCGAACTTCTTGGTGACCTCGCCGGCGTTGCCGAGGGTGGCGACGAACATGAAGGCGAGCGGCACGCCGCCGAAGTTGGCGAGCACGCCGGAGGCGGAGAGCACCGCCTCGCGGAACACCCGGAACCGGGAGGTGGCCACGGCCTGGGCCAGCGGCAGGCCGACCACGGCGGCGATCAGCGCGGTCAGCAGGGAGAGCTTGACGCTGCCCCACAGGGCGGTCCAGTAGGCGCCCTGCAGTGAGCCGGTGAGGTTGTCGGTGGTGAAGGTGCCGCCGCCGTCGGGGGCGTCGGGCGAGGTGGTGAACGCGCCGATGGCGATCGCGACGGCGGGCAGGCCGAAGCCGACCAGGAAGAACAGGAGCAGGGGGAGGGCGGCCATCCAGGCGCGGCCGCGGCCGGTCCGGGGCTTGCCGGGGCGGGGGGCCCTGGCGGTCTCGGTGCTCTTGGCCGCGGCGGTCTCGGCCGCGGTGTCGGTGGCCTCGGCCGTTGTGGCGTCGGCGGTGGCGGGGGTGGTTGCTGCGGGGCCGGGGGCGCCCCCGCCGCTCTGGGCGGCGGAGGCGGGGGCCGGCACCGGGGTGGGAGCCGTGGTCATCGTCAGGTCAGCCCGCGATCGCCTTGGCCCAGTTCTCGGTCACGGTCTTCTTGGCCGTGTCCGTCTGCTCCTGGGTCGGGAAGGTGGTGAAGGGCTTCTCGACCGGCGGGAGCTTCGCGGCGCCCGCGGCGTCCAGGGTGCCGGCCGTCTTCATGGCGTCGAACAGGGCCGGGGTGGCGTAGCCGCCCAGGAAGCCGTTCTGGCCCTCGGCGCTGTACAGGTACTCCTCCCACAGGCGGGCGGCGGCCGGGTGCGGCGCGTCCTTGTTGATCGCCTGGTTGTAGTACTGCGCGTAGGAGCCGTCCGAGGGGATGGCCACCTGCCAGTCGATGCCCTTGCTCCTGAACTTGTCGGCGTAGCCGGCGTTCAGGTACGACCAGTCGATGCTGATCGGGGTCTCGCCCTTCTCGATGGTCGCCGGGGTGACCTCGACCGGGTTGAAGTTGCCGGCCTGCTTGACCTTGGCGAAGAAGTCGATGCCGGGCTGGATGTTGTCCAGCGAGCCGCCGTTGGCGAGCGCGGCCGCGTAGACGGCGCCGAACGCGGCACCGGCCTTGGTCGGGTTGCCGTTCAGGGCGACCATGCCCTTGTACTCGGGCTTCAGCAGGTCGGCGAAGGTCTTCGGGCAGGCGGACACCTTCTTGGCGTCGCACGCGATCGACATGTAGCCGCCGTAGTCGTTGTAGTGCAGGCCGTCGGCGTTCTTCATGGTGGCCGGGATCTTGTCGAAGTCGGTGACCTTGTACGGGGCCAGCAGGCCCTGCTTGGCGGCGCTGAGCGCGAAGGCCGAGCCGAGGTCGACGACGTCGGGGGCGCGGTCCTGGCCCTTGCGGGAGGTGATCGCGTTGATCTCGTCCTGGCTGGCGCCGTCGGGGTTCTCGTCCTCGATCTCGATGCCGTACTTCGCCTTGAAGTCGTCCATCAGCTTGCCGTAGTTCGCCCAGTCGCGAGGCAGCGTGATGACGTGCAGCTTCCCCTCCTTCTTGGCGGCGGCGATCAGGCCGTCCATCCCGCCGAAGTCGGCGACCGAGGTGGCGGTCTTGGCGCTCTTGCCGCCCGCGGCGTCGCCGGACTTCGCGGTGGAGGAGCCGGCGGAGCCGCAGGCGGTGAGGGACAGCGCGGCGGCGGTCAGGACCGCTGCGAAGGCGGCGGAACGGGCGCGGTGCACGGACACGGGTCAGTCTCCTGATCGGGTGTACTGCAAGGGGGTGAGCTGCGGTGGGGTTGTCTGATCGGGGGATCGTGCGAGTGGCCGTTCGGAGCCGTTCTGAGGTGTCCGGTGCCGTTCGGAGCCGCCCGGAGCCGTTCGAGGCCGTCCGAGTTGACTAGCCAACTTCGCTGACGGAGGTAAGTACGCCGGAGTCCGATGACGGGAAGGTGAACGGACGGCCCAGAACCGGGGTCGGCTGCGGGAACGGTCGAATCCGGCCATCGGAGCGTGATCCGTTCGGTGCGATGCTTCAAAGGCGCAGCGGGATAAGGTCGGGCTGTCCGTGCCGGTACGGCTGCGCAGGACACCGCCCCAGGAGGGACATTGACTGACGTGGCACTTGAGCCCGGGCGCCCCGCCGAGCGCGCTCCCGGCGCCCTGTACCGGAAGGTCGCCGCCGACCTGCGCGAGGCCATCACCACCGGCGCGTACGGCGAGGCCGGCCGGCTGCCCGCCGAGGGCGCGCTCGCCGAGCAGTACGGCGTCTCCCGGGGCACCGTCCGCCAGGCGCTCGCCGTCCTCCGCTCCGACGGGCTGGTCACCTCCCGCCGCGGCACCCGGCGCGTCGTGCTCGGGGGCGCCCGGGTGCAGAGCTTCTCCGAACTGCTCAGCTTCACGCACTGGGCGTACTCGATGGGCGAGGAGCCCGGCGGCATCCTGGACTCGCTGGTCCGCCGCCCCGCCGACACCGCCGAACGCGAGCAACTGCGCCTGGAGCCGGGCGCCGAGGTGTACGTGACCGTCCGGCTGCGCACCCTCTCCGGCGCGCCCGTGATGGTCGAGCGGACCGTCTACCCGCCGCGGGTCGGCGAGATCGTCGCCGAGCTGCCGGCGGACGTCGTCTCGCACACCGAAGTCCTGCGCGAGCACGGCATCCTGTTCACCGACGCCGACCACACCATCGACATCGTGGCCGCCAACGCCGAGGACGCCCGGCTCCTCGGCTGCCGCCGCGGCGGCCCGCTGCTGCGCGAACGGCGGCGCACGACGGACCCGACCGGCACTCCGGTGGAGTGGTCCCAGGACCGCTACCTGCCCGGGACGGTGGCCTTCAGCATCCACAACTCGCTGGCCGCGTCGGCGCTTTCGCGGCACGCCCGGGAGGGCGACTGAGTCCGGGGCCGAGCCCGGCCATCCTCCCGGGCGTGCCGGCCGGTGCCGTCAGTGCATGAGCGCGGTGAGCAGCGGGCGGTAGTGCTCGAAGCCGGGTGTCGGCGCCCCGGCCGTCTTCGCCTGCTCGTCCCAGCGGCGGACGGCCACCGCGTCGGCGGCGCCCGGGAGTTCGGCGAACGCGGCGGCCTGCCGCTCGTCCATCGGGCCGCCCTGGACGGTGAGGGTGTACTCCGAGGCCTCGGACAGCCGCTGCCGGTAGTCCGGCTCCACCGCGCACAGGTAGCGCTTGGCGGCCACGTGCAGCCGGACCGGCTCGGTCACCTCCGGGCCGAACCACCGTGCCAGCCAGTCGGCGCCGGTGTCGCTGTGCCGGTTATCCTGACCCTCCATCAAGTCCCTTCCGTGCAGCGCTCCCTGGAAGTGGCCGACGTCGTGCAGCAGCGCGGCGGCGACGAGGTGGTCCGGCGCCCCGGCCGCCTCGGCGGCAGCGGCGGCCTGGAGCATGTGCTCGGCCATGGTGACCTCCTCGCCCAGGTACTCCCCGGCGCCCTCGCCCGCGAACAGCCCGGCGATCGCGTCCAGCGCGGCGGCGCGCCGGTGCAGCACGGCGAGGGTGCTGCCCAGCGTGTCCAGGTCGGCGTAGCAGCCCTGGAGGTGGCGGTGGCCGTCCTGCTGGAAGGCCGTACGGGCGTGCAGCAGCCGGGTGTTGTCGAAGATCAGGCAGTCGCCGCGGTCGAGGCGGAAGGTGAGCTGGAGCTCGGGGCGCAGGGTGATCGCGGCGAAGCGGCGGTACGCGGCGTAGAAGGCCGCCAGTTCGGCGGAACTCCCGCGCAGGGTGCCGATCGAGCGGTTGTTGAACCGCACCTCGCGGATCCGGCCCAGGGCGTCCACCTCGATCAGCGGGCGGTCGGCGCGCAGTTCGGTGCGGCGGTCGCGGAAGACGAACGGGACGGGCGTGCGGGTGAGCGTCTCGAAGTCCGCCGGCGCCTCCTCCCGGAGGGCCGCCGCCGCCCGGAACCCGTCCACGAGGCCGGAGTCGCCGCCGGTCGCGGAGTTCTCCAGGCAGTGCAGGAGCTGGAGCGTCGGCACCGGGTCCCGGTACGGGTTGTCGGTGTGCGGCGCGATCGCGACGCTGGTGAACGCCAGGTTGTTCGGATCCGGCTCGACCCGGACGTCGAACAGCTCCCCGTAGTTGGTGACCCGGACGTAGCCGAAGCTCTCGGCCACCGCGAGGACCTGCCGCTCCACCGCCGGCACCCCGCGCAGCACCGCGAAGCCGCTGCTGCGCACGGCGGTGAGGACGGCGGCCTGCTCGGCGGGGTCGGACAGGTACGCCTCCCACCGCGCCTCGGGGATCCCGCGCGCGAAGTCCGCCGCCACCCAGAGCCGCTTGCCCTCCTCCGTCCGCCCGTCGCCGTCCCGCTCGGCGCCCAGCCACTCCAGCGGGTACCGCGAGCGGTGCCCGTCCGACCAGAGCACCTCCAGGCCCCCGTCGGTCTCGGTGCTCGCGGCGACCGCCAGGTCCTGCGGCAGGTCGTCGATCTGGAACAGTTTCTGCCCGTTCCGGGGGTCCCGGCACTCGGCGCACGGGCAGTTGTCGCGCAGCCAGTACGGCGGCAGCTCGGTCACGGTGGTCTCCTCCTCGGCGGCGTCTCGGGTGAAGTTGTATAGCCAACTTCACCCCTGGCCGGAGCCTGCCGGTCCCCGGTGAGATCGGCGTGCCGCGCAGATGAACGCTGCGGGAACTGTGCCGGGAGCCCATGGCCGAAACCCGCCGTGCCGTGCGCGGCCAGGCCCTGTCCGGGGGAGAGGCGGAGCGGCCCCCGGGACCGAGTGTCCCGGGGGCCGCTCCGCGTGCTCGGGCCTTGACGGCGCCGTGGTGTCAGCCCTGGACGGCTGCCGTCCAGGCCGCCTCCGCGGCGGCCAGGGCCGGGGCCGGGTCCGCGTCCGTCGCGGTGGCGAGGGCGGTGAGGCAGGCGTGGACGGTGGGCAGGGCGGCGGCGGGGCCGTAGTGGTTGACGCGGAGCATCGAGGCGGCGAGGGGGCCGCCGCCGGGCTGGACGGGGAGGGCGGGGTCGAGGCGGGCGGCGAGCTCGGCCGCGTGCACGCCGGCCGGGGTGCGCAGGGTGGTGGCGACCGGGGCCGCGTGGGCGTCCTCGGTGACGAACGGGGCGAGGGTGCCGAGCGCGCGGGCGCCCGCGCGGGTGGCGGCGGAGGCGGCGCGGTGGCGGGCGATGACGGCGGGCAGGCCGTCGGCGGCGATCCGGTCGAGGCAGGCGCCGAGGGCCAGCATCTCCAACTGGGCGGGGGCGTGCGGGAGCACGGTGCGCCCGGCGTCCGTCCAGCGCTCCTTCCAGTCGAGCAGGGACAGGTAGGAGCGGCGCGGGGCGGCCGGGTTGGCGGCGATCCGTTCCCAGGCGCGCTGGGAGACGGAGACGGCGGAGACCCCGGCAGGGCCGCCCATGGCCTTCTGGCCCCCGATGACGCACAGGTCGACGCCCCACTCGTCGGTGAGCAGCGGCTCGGCGGCGACGGAGGCGACCGCGTCGAGCATCAGCAGGGCGCCGTGCTCGCGGACGGCGGCGGCGATCCCGGCGACGGGGTTGGTGTTGCCGGTGGCGGCCTCGGCGTGGACGAGGGAGACGAAGTCGACGGCCGGACGGGCGGCGAGGGCGTCGGCGACCTGCTGCGCGCTGACCGCGCTGTCGAAGGGGACGGCCAGGTCCACGACCTCGACCCCGCAGGAGCGCAGCCAGTTGCCGAAGGTCTGCCCGTACGGGCCGGTGACGATGTTGAGCGCGGTGGAGCCGGGGTGCGCGGCGCCGCGGATCGCGGCCTCCAGCGGCAGCAGCGCCTCACCCTGGGTGACGATGACGTCCGCGGTGGTGTGCAGCAGTGCGGCCACCTGGTCCTCGATCGCCGCGAACTCGGCGGCGCTGAGCGGGGGGAGGTCGAGGAAGGGGCTCACGGTAGCGGCCTTTCGGGCGTGGGGTGGTGGGTGCCGGAACGAGTCTGCCGCATCTTTGCTGCTTACAGGGAACACCCCCGTCGGTAGAGTGCGGGCCATGAGCGATGGCGCGGTGCTGCACGTCCGGGGTCGGGTGCTGGTCGGTCCGGAGGACGTCCGGGACGAACTCTGGGTCGTGGACGGCCGGGTGAGCTTCACCTGCCCGCCCGGCGCCGAGGACGTCCGGACGGTGACCGGCTGGGTGCTGCCCGGCCTGGTGGACGCGCACTGCCACGTCGGCCTGGACGCGCACGGCGCCGTCGACGCGGAGACCAGCGAGAAGCAGGCGCTCACCGACCGTGACGCCGGCACCCTGCTGATCCGCGACGCCGGCTCGGCCGCCGACACCCGGTGGATCGACGAGCGCGAGGACCTGCCCCGGATCATCCGCGCCGGGCGGCACATCGCCCGCACCCGCCGCTACATCCGCAACTACGCGCACGAGATCGAGCCCGGCGACCTCGCCGCGTACGTCCGCGCGGAGGCCCGGCGCGGCGACGGCTGGGTGAAGCTGGTCGGCGACTGGATCGACCGCGAGCGCGGCGACCTCGCCGCCTGCTGGCCCGGCGACGCGCTGGCCGAGGCGATCGCGGCGGCGCACGAGGAAGGCGCGCGGGTCACCGCGCACTGCTTCGCCGCCGAGTCGCTGCCGGACCTGCTGGCGGCCGGCATCGACTGCATCGAGCACGCCACCGGACTGACCGAGGAACTGATCCCGGCCTTCGCCGAGCGCGGCGTGGCGATCGTCCCGACGCTGGTCAACATCGCCACCTTCCCGGGCCTGGCGGCCGGCGGCGAGGGCAGGTTCCCAGCCTGGGCGGCCCACATGCGGCGGCTGCACGAGCGCCGCTACGCCACCGTCGGCGCCGCGCACGACGCCGGCATCCCGGTGTTCGTCGGCACGGACGCGGGCGGCTCGCTGGCGCACGGGCTGGTCGCGGAGGAGGTGGCGGAACTGGTGAAGGCGGGGCTGAGCCCGGCGCAGGCACTGTCGGCGGCCAGTTGGGGTGCGCGGGAGTGGCTGGGGCGGCCGGGGCTGGAGGAGGGGGAGTCGGCCGACTTCGTGGTGTACGGGGAGGACCCGCGGGCGGACGTCCGGGTGCTCGCCGACCCCCGGCTGGTGGTGCTGCGCGGCCGGCCGGTGGGGTGAGCGGGTGGCCGGTGGCGGGTGGCCCGTCGTGGTCGGCCGCCGGGCCGGACGGCTCCGGGCTCGTGTGCATGATCATCCGCTGAACGCGCTGTCGGTGTAGGCCGATAGGGTGGCCACCATGGCACCGCGTCCACTGAACGAGATCGTCGAGCCCGGTTGGGCCACCGCCCTGGAGCCCGTCGGCGGGCAGGTCGCCGCCATGGGCGACTTCCTGCGCGCCGAACTGGCCGCCGGCCGTACCTACCTGCCGTCCGGGCCGAACGTGCTGCGGGCCTTCCAACAGCCCTTCGCCGACGTGCGGGTGCTGATCGTCGGACAGGACCCGTACCCGACGCCTGGCCACGCCGTCGGGCTCAGCTTCTCGGTGGCGCCGGAGACCCGGCCGATCCCGGCCAGCCTGATCAACATCTTCCAGGAGTACGGCAGCGACCTCGGCCTGCCCCAGCCGTCCAACGGCGACCTCACCCCGTGGACGCGGCAGGGCGTCCTGCTGCTCAACCGCGCGCTGACCACCGCGCCGCGCAAGCCCGCCGCGCACCGGGGCAAGGGCTGGGAGGAGGTCACCGAGCAGGCGATCCGGGCTCTTGTGGCGCGCGGCGGCCCGCTGGTGGCGATCCTGTGGGGGCGCGACGCCCGCAACCTGCGGCCGCTGCTCGGAGACGTCCCGGCGATCGAGTCGGCGCACCCGAGCCCGTACTCGGCGAGCGGCGGCTTCTTCGGCTCGCGGCCGTTCAGCCGGGCGAACGAGCTGCTGGCGCGGCAGGGGGCGCAGCCGGTGGACTGGCGACTGCCGTAGCAGACCGGAGTCAGTGGCAGACGTCAATCTCACTCCAACGAGTGAAATGACGTTCTGTGTGACTCCTGTGACGGACTGTTCGAGAAGACTGGCGGCTCACCGTTCGGAACGCCGGCCCCTCCCCGCCTGTCGCGGGTGACGTCTGGGCGCGCTCCGGATCAACAGCACCTGTGGGGGTACCGCCATGTCTTCTCGTTCCACCCGTTCCGCTGGCTCCGCCCGTTCCGTCCGTTCCGTCCGCCGAACCGCTTCCGCCGCCGCCGTGGTCGCGGCCTGCACGCTGCTCACCGTCCCGCCCGCGTGCGCCGCCCCGGCGGCCACTGCGTCGTCCTCTCCGTCGTCCGCCGCCTCGCCCGGCAAGGCGCGCGCCGTCACCGCCGAACTCGCCCTGGACGTCAGCCTGTTGAACAAGACGGTCGACGTCCCGGTGGACCTCGCGCTCAACAAGGTGGAGACGCCGGCCCAGAGCGAGGGCTCGCTCCTCACCGCCAAGGTCGACGGCGTCGACCAGCAGGGCCCGGTCACCCTGGTCAAGGCCGACATCGGCACGGCCGTGACCCGCATCGACGCCAAGGGCGCCGCCGCCTCCGTCAAGCTGGTCAACGCCGACGTGCACGCCCCCGGCCTGCCCGCCACCACGCTGATCGGCCTGGAGGCGATGAGCGCCGAGGCGACCTGCCCCGTCGACGGGCAGCCGACCGCCGACGTCGTCGCGCCCGCCAAGCTGACGGTGCTCGGCAAGCCCGTCACCATCGGCCTGTACGGGCCGACCAAGGTGGACGTGCCGCTGATCGGCAGCGTGTCGGTGGAGCTCTCCAAGAAGAGCACCACCTCGACCACCGCCGCCGCCTCCGCCCTGGAGGTCCAGGTGGAGGTGAACCCGCTGAACCTGAACGTCGCCAAGGTCACCGGCAGGATCACCGTGGCCTCGGTGAGCTGCGAGAAGCCCTCCGCGCCGGCTGTCGGCGCGACCCCGACCCAGGCCCCGACGTCGCCCGCGCCGACCGGCACCGCCGCCACCGCCCAGCCGGTCGCCGACACCACCACCCGCGCCGTCGTCCCGCAGGCCGCCACCGAGAAGCCCGGCCCGTCGGAGAAGCCGGCCGCCGGCCTCGCCGCGACCGGCGGCAGCAGCGCCACCGGCCCGCTGGCCGCCGGGGCCGCCGCCCTCGTCGCCGGCGGGGCCGGCGCCCTGTGGGCCACCCGGCGCCGCCGGGCCGCGCACGCCCGCCGGCACTGAGCCCCGGCCCCTCGCGGTGCGGGAGCGCCACCCGGGGTGCCACCTCGGCACCCCGGGTGCCACCCCGCCACTCCGGATGTCGCCCTGGCACTCCCGCACCGTGACCGTGCCATCACGGAGGGTTGGTTCACATCCGCGTTACACGAGAGGAACAACCGGGAAACGGCGGCTTGCGACGCTACGCGGGCACCCACCACCCAGCAATGCGAGGTACACCGCCGTGGCAATCAAGGCCGAGTACATCTGGATCGACGGCACCAAGCCGACCGCGAAGCTCCGTTCCAAGACTCGGGTCCTGCCCAACGCGGACAAGATCCCGACCTGGGGTTTCGACGGCTCCTCGACCAACCAGGCGGAGGGCCACGCCTCGGACCGCGTGCTGGACCCGGTGAAGGTCGTGCCGGACCCGATCCGCGGCGGTGACAACATCCTCGTCCTGTGCGAGGTGCTGGAGACCGACGGCACCCCGCACAAGTCCAACACCCGCGCCCTGCTGCGCGAGGTCGACGAGAAGTACGCGGCCCAGGAGTCGATCTTCGGCATCGAGCAGGAGTACACCTTCTTCAAGGGCTCCCGCCCGCTCGGCTTCCCGGAGGGCGGCTTCCCGGCCCCGCAGGGCGGCTACTACTGCGGCATCGGCGCCGAGGAGGTCTTCGGCCGCGAGATCGTCGAGCTGCACCTGGACCGCTGCATCGACGCCGGCCTGGCGATCTGCGGCATCAACGCCGAGGTCATGCCCGGCCAGTGGGAGTTCCAGATCGGCCCGGTCTCCTCGCTGACCGTCTCGGACGACCTGTGGATCGCCCGCTACCTGCTGTACCGCACCGCCGAGGAGTTCGGCATCGACGCCACCCTGGACGCCAAGCCGGTCAGGGGCGACTGGAACGGCGCGGGTGCGCACACCAACTTCTCCACCAGGGCGATGCGCGAGGGCTACGACGCCATCATCACCGCCTGCGAGTCCCTCGGCGCCTCCCAGGACAAGGTGTTGGAGCACGTCAGCCAGTACGGCGACGACATCCAGTCCCGCCTGACCGGCAAGCACGAGACCGCCCCGTGGAACGTCTACAGCTACGGCGTCTCCAACCGCGGCGCCTCGGTCCGCATCCCGTGGCAGGTCGAGGTGGAGCAGAAGGGCTACATCGAGGACCGTCGCCCGAACGCCAACATCGACCCGTACGTCGTCACCCGCCTCATGATCAACACCTGCTGCGAGGCCCTGGAGAAGGCCGGCCAGGTCTGATCCGCCCCCGCTCCGCACCGGCCGCCGGTCCTCCCGTACGAGGGAGGGCCGGCGGCCGTCGTCGTCGGGCATAATCGCTCGCATGACCGCTTCCGCCCGCCGTGTCCTCGTGCGACGTCTGCACGTGGACCTGGTGCGGGTGTGCGCGGCCGCGTGTTGCCGGTGAGTGTCTCCGTCCTCATCCCGCAGGCAACCCGGCGTAGGAGTGTGTCCGTTCATGTCGCTCGTGTTCCACTGGTTCCTTCCCACCAACGGTGACAGTCGGCAGATCGTCGGGGGTGGTCACGGGTCCACGCCGGGGGTGGCGGGGGCGGACCGGCCGCCGAGCCTGGGGTACCTGGGGCAGGTCGCCCGCAGCGCGGAGCAGTTGGGGTTCGAGGGGGTGCTGACGCCGACCGGGGCGTGGTGCGAGGACGCCTGGCTGACGACGGCGATGCTGACGCAGGTGACGGAGCGGCTGAAGTACCTGGTGGCGTTCCGGCCCGGGCAGATCAGCCCGACGCTGGCCGCGCAGATGGCCGCGACGTACCAACGGCAGTCCGGCGGACGGCTGTTGCTGAACGTGGTGACCGGCGGGGAGTCCGCCGAGCAGCGCGCCTACGGGGACTTCCTGGACAAGGACGCCCGGTACGCGCGGACCGGGGAGTTCCTGGACATCGTCCGGCGGCTGTGGGCGGGCGGGACGGTCGACCACCACGGGCCCCATCTGCGGGTCGAGCGGGCCCGGCTGAACCGGCTGCCGGAGCCGGTGCCGACGGTGTACTTCGGCGGCTCGTCCCCGGCGGCCGGCGAGGTCGCGGCGCAGTCCGCGGACGTCTACCTGACCTGGGGCGAACCGCCCGCCCAGGTGCGGGAGAAGATCCGCTGGATCCGCGAACTCGCCGCCGCCCGCGGGCGGGTGGTGCGGTTCGGGATCCGGCTGCACGTGATCACCCGGGACACCGCCGCGCAGGCCTGGGCGGAGACCGAGCGGCTGCTCGCCGGAATGGACCCGGGGCTCGTGCGCCGGACCCAGCGGGCGCTCGCCGAGAGCGAGTCGGAGGGCCAGCGGCGGATGCTCGCGCTGCACGGCGGATCGGCCGAGCGGCTGGAGGTGTACCCGGGGCTGTGGGCCGGGATCGGCCTGCTGCGCGGCGGCGCCGGGACGGCCCTGGTGGGCAGCCACCGGGAGGTCGCGGACCTGATCACCGAGTACCACGAGCTGGGGATCGACGAGTTCGTGCTGTCGGGCATGCCGCACCTGGAGGAGGCGTACTGGTTCGGCGAGGGCGTGCTGCCGCTGCTGGCCGCCCGCAACCTGTGGCACCGGCCGTGAACCCGCAAACCGCTGGTCAATCCGCCGGGTCGGCCGGAGAATTCACGGCATGACGCTGCCCCTGCTCCTCCTCGACGTGGACGGACCGCTCAACCCCTACGCCGCGCCGACGACCCGGCGGCCGGAGGGGTACGACACCCACCGCCTGCTCCCGACCTGGTGGGCGGACCGGCAGGCGCACTACTCCCACGCGCGGGCGAAGCCGCTGCGGGTGTGGCTGAACCCGGCGCACGGGCCGGAACTGCTCGGCCTGCCGTACGAACTGGTGTGGGCCACCGGCTGGATGGGCGAGGCGAACACCCACATCGGCCCGAACCTCGGACTGCCCGAACTCCCCTACATCCAGTGGACGGACCTGTTCGGGGAGGACCCGGACGGCCTGCACTGGAAGACCCGGGACGTGGTCGCCTGGGCGGACGGCCGCCCGTTCGCCTGGGTGGACGACGAACTGGGCCCGCAGGACACCGCCTGGATAGCCGCCCACCACCCCGCCCCGGCACTCACGTTCCACGTCAACCCCCGAATCGGCCTGCTGGCCGCCGACTTCATGGCCCTGCGCGAATGGGCGGTCGCGGCATGAGGATCGGGACGGTCGAACGGCTGCGGCGCTACCCGGTGAAGTCGCTGCTGGGGGAGGAACTGGCGGCGGTCGGGGTGGACGGGCGCGGCCTGGAGCGGGACCGCGGCCGCGCCCTGCTCGACCTCGACACCGGGAAGGTCGCCAGCGCCAAGAACCCGCGGCTGTGGGCGGGCCTGCTCGGTTACACGGCGGCGACCACGGCGGGCGGCGTGGTGATCACCGGCCCGGACGGGCGGTGCGTGGACGAGGAGGAGCTGTCGGCGGCGCTCGGCCGCAAGGTCGCCCTGATCGCCGAGTGCCCGCCCGGGGCGACGATCGAGCGGGCCGTGCCGGAGGAGGTGCTGGCGCACGGCATCGAGGCCGAAGTCGACGTCACCGTCAACGAGTTGGGCCGGGCCGCGCCGGACGGCGGCTTCTTCGACTTCGCCCCGCTGCACCTGGTCACCACCTCGACGCTGGCCGCGACCGGCGCCGAGGCGGAGCGCTACCGGCCGAACCTGGTGATCCGCACCGAGGGCGAGGGGTACGTCGAGAACGCCTGGGTGGGGCGGGAGTTGGCGATCGGGCCGGTGCTGCGGCTGCGCGTCGTGGTGCCCACGCCGCGCTGCGCCGTCCCGACCCTGCGGCACGGCCCGCTGCCCCGGAGCACGTCCGCCCTGCGCGTCCCGGCCGAGCGGAACCGCCTGGTCCCGTTGGAGGGCATGCCCGCGCTGCCCTGCGCGGGGGTGTACGCGCAGGTGTTGGTGCCCGGCCGGGTCGCGGTGGGGGATGCGATCAGGCTGGACTGAGGCGGGGTCGGGGCGGAGGTCAGGCGGGGTCGGGGCAGGGGCGGTGGCGGGGGTCAGGCTGGGCCGAGGACGGCGGTGAGGGCGTCCAGGAAGCGGTCGGTGGTGGCCTCGTCCCGGACGGCGATCCGCAGCCACTCCTCGCCCAGCCCCGGGAAGGTGTCCCCGCGCCGGACGGCGAAGCCGCGCCCGCGCAGCCGCTCCCGGACGGCCGCCGCCTCCGGCAGCCGTACCAGGACGAAGGACGCGGCCGGCTCGCCGTACACCCGAAGAGTCGGGAAGGCGGCCAGGCCCTTCAGCAAGTATGTCCGCCACAAGGCCAGTTCGGCGGCGGCTGCCTCCGCCTCGGCCAGCGCGGCCGGGCCGCTGCACGCCTCGGCGGCGGCCAGCGCGGGGGTGGAGACCGGCCAGAGCGGCTGGGCGGCGCCGAGTGCGGCGATCAGTGGCGCGGGCCCGAGGACGTAGCCGATCCGCAGTCCGGCCAGGCCCCAGGTCTTGGTGAGGCTGCGCAGGACGACGACCTGGCCGGGCAGGTCCCGGGCCGGGGCGAGGGACTCGCGTTCGCCGGGCACGGTGTCCATGAACGCCTCGTCGACCACCAGGGTGCGTCCGGGGCGGGCGAGTGCGGCGACGGCGTCGGCGGGGTGCAGGACGGAGGTCGGGTTGGTGGGGTTGCCGAGGACGACCAGGTCGGCCTCCTCCGGGACGGCCCCCAGCCGGAACCCGTCCTCGGGGGACAGCAGCACCCGGTGCACCTGGTGTCCGGCGTCCCGCAGAGCCGCCTCTGGTTCGGTGAACTGCGGGTGCACGACGACGATGTGACGTGCCGTCAGGACACGGGCCAGCAGGACGAAGGCCTCCGCCGCCCCCGAGGTGAGCAGCACCTCGTCGGCCGGCCGCCGGTGCCGGGCGGCCACCGCGGCGCGGGCGGCGCCCTGGTCGGGGTAGGCGGCGAGGTCGCCGAGGGTGGCCGCGAGCCGGTCGCGCAGCCAGGCCGGGGGTGTGCCGGTGCGGACGTTGACGGCGAGGTCGACCAGGCCGGACCCGTCGGCGCGCACCTCGGCGTCGCCGTGGTGGCGCAGGTCGGGTTCGGGGGTGGTCACGCGGGGTCTCCTTGCGGGTGGGCGGGCACATCGGGGGCGAGCGGATGCAGGGGCAGCCCCGGGACGCGGTGGACGTCGTACGGGCCCGGCGGCACGCTCAGTGCCGCGCCGTCACCGAGGGCGACCAGTGCGACGGCGTGCCCGTGCGCGGCCAGGTCAACAGCCAGGTCAACGGCCGCGTCGGCGGCCAGGTCGACGGCCGCCCCGACGGCCGCCCCGACGGCCGCCCCGGCGCCGTCGTCCGTCGCGATCCGCCTGGTCCCGGGCCGCAGCAGCTCGGCGACCGCCTCGACCGCGCCCGGCGCGCCCACGACCGCCGACGCGCGCCGCAGTTCCGCCAGCGCGCGCGGCACCAGCAGGTCGTGCGCGCCGGGCCCGAGCCCGACGACGGCGAGGCGTCCGCGGACCGCCGCCCGGGCGATCGCGACCGTCGCCGCGGCGGACTTCCGTTTGGTGGCGACGAGTTCGCCGCCCGGGGCGCTCGCCAGGGCGGCCGCCTCGGCGACGCTCGCGGTGCCGACGGCGGCGCCGACCAGGTCCGACGGGTTCGGCACCGCCACCGCGGCCAGGGCCGCCGCCGGGTGCTCGTCCACCGGCACCCCGCCGAGGCAGAACGCGGCCCAGCGCACCTCCGGGTGGTCCGCCTTGCCGGCCACCGTCGCCAGCCGGGCGATCGAGGCGCGGGCCAGGCCGTGTTCGGCCAGGGTGTCCGTGATCAGTCGCATCAGCTCGGAGTCCGTGGCGCCGCCGCCCGCGCCGACCCCGACGACCAGGGTGCGCGGGTGCACGAGGAGCACGTCCTCCTCGGGGTGGGTGCGGTCGGTGACCCGCAGGACGGGGGCGTCGGCGGGCGCGTCGGGACGGGCGGAGGACGGCAGGGCGGGCAGCGGGTACGCCAGGTCGCTCTCCAGCCGGACCGGTCGGCCCTCGGCGAGCGCCTGCGCGGCCGCCGAGCCGCGCGGCCCGCGGGTGGACGTCGACGCGTGCCCGGCCAGATGCGCGAAGGGCGGGGCGGTGGCCGGGGGAGGGCCGCTGGCCAGGACGGCCCGGACACCGAGCAGGGCGGCGAGTTCCTCGGCCAGCTCGTCGGCGCCGCTGTCGCGCCCGGTCAGCGGGACGGCGTAGCGCAGGTTCAGGTCCAGGCTGACCAGGCCGGGCCCGCCGGGGCGCAGGTGCGAGCCGTCGATCAACAGCCGCACGGTGGCCGCGACCGGCGCGAGGCAGACCACCAGGTCGTCCCGGCCGAGGGCGTAGTCCAGGGCCTCGGTCGGACCGAAGCAGGCACTGACCACCGCGGTGTGGACGCGGGTGGTCTCGGGCCAGGCGGCGTGGATCTCGTCGGCCAGCAGGCGGCCCGTCCCGTTGAGGGCGACCAGTCCGATCACGTCCCGCTCCTTCACCCAAAGCCCCGCGATCCCCGCGCACGAGCATCCGCGATCCCGCCACAAGGGCCCCCGTGATCCCACCACGCCCGGTCGGAACGGGTCAATCGGGGCGGTTGTGACGTGGACCGCCGACGGGCGGCAGCTGTTCGTCTGTTCTTCACTTGTCTTGTGCGGTACACGACACGGCGCGATCCTACTGTTCTCGGCGCTCCAACCAGGCAGCCCCGACGCACGGAGGACCCGATGGCCTTCGCACGACTCCGCACCCCCGGAACCACGTCCCCCCGCCGCCCCTCCCGCCGCCCGCTCCGCCGGCCCCTCACCGCCCTCGCCGCCGGGCTCGGCCTCGTCGGCGGCTCGCTCGGCCTGTGGGCCGCCGGCGGCAGCGCGGCCGCCGACACCACGGGCGGGCTGCCCTCGCCCGACCACGTGATCGTCGTGATGATGGAGAACCACGCCTACTCGCAGGTCATCGGCAGCAGCTCCAGCGCGCCGTACATCAACAACACGCTGGTCGCCGGCGGTGCCGCGCTCACCCAGTCCTTCGCGCTCACCCACCCCAGCCAGCCCAACTACTACATGCTGTTCTCCGGCAGCGCGCAGGGCGTCACCGACGACAGCTGCGTCGACGTCGGCGCCCTCCAGCAGCCCAACCTGGGCTCCGAACTGCTCGCCGCCGGCCGGACCTGGGCCAGCTACAACGAGGGCCTGCCCGCCCAGGGCGCCACCGACTGCCGCGTCGACAACTACGCGCAGAAGCACAACCCGTGGTTCGGCTTCGGCAACGTGCCCGCCTCCAGCGCCTACGGCATGGACGCCTTCCCGACCGACTACACCACCCTGCCCAAGGTCTCCTTCGTCATCCCGGACCTGTGCAACGACATGCACGACTGTTCCGTCGGCACCGGTGACGCCTGGCTGCAGACCAACCTCGCCGCCTACGCGGACTGGGCCAAGAGCCACAACAGCCTGCTCGTGGTCACCTTCGACGAGGACAACCGCCTCGCCGGCAACCGCATCCCGACCGTCGTCTACGGCGCCCACGTCACCCCCGGCAGCAGCACCGGCACCACCTACAACCACTACAACGTGCTGCGCACCCTGGAGGACCTCGCCGGGCTGACCACCCACGCGGGCAACGCCGCCAACGCCACCGACATCACCGGCATCTGGAACTGACGCCCGTGTACGTCGCGGACTCCCGCAGCTCCAAGGCCCCCGCCGCCCCGGCCTCCGCAACGGAGCCGCCGGGGCGGCGGGGCGCCGCCCTGCGCGCCGTACCCGGGACGGTGCTCGCCCTCGGCGCCGTCAGCCTGGTCACCGACATCTCCTCCGAGATGGTCACCGCCGTCCTGCCGCTCTACCTGCTCACCGGCCTCGGCCTCTCCCCGCTCGGGTTCGGGCTGCTGGACGGCATCCAGAACGGGTTCAGCGCACTCGTGCGCCTCGCCGGGGGCCACCTCGCCGACCGCCGCGGCCGTGACGGCGCCGCCCGCCACAAGGCCGTCGCGGCCGTCGGCTACGGCCTGTCCGCGCTCTGCAAACCGCTGCTGCTGCTCGTCCACACCGTGCCGCTGATCGGCGCCGTGATCGCCGTCGACCGCACCGGCAAGGGCCTGCGCACCGCGCCCCGGGACGCGATGATCTCGCTCTCCACCGAACCCGCCCACCGCGGACGGGCGTTCGGCGTGCACCGGGCGATGGACACCGCCGGGGCCCTGCTCGGCCCGCTCACCGCCTTCCTCGTGCTGCGCCTGGCGGGCGGGCCGATGCTCGCCGACGGGGGAGAGCGGCACGGCTACAACGCGGTGTTCACGGTCAGCGCGTGCGTCGCCGCCCTCGGCGTGCTGGTCCTGCTGCTGTTCGTGCCGAACCGGCCGTCGACTGGCGAACCGTCAAGTACTGCTCCCACGCTGCGCGACAGCCTCACCCTGCTGCGGCTGCCCGGGCTGCGACGGCTCACGCTCTGCGCCGTCCTGCTCGGACTCACCACCGTCAGCGACTCCTTCCTCTACCTCCTCGTCCAGCGCCGGCTCGGCCTCTCCGTCGACCTGTTCCCGCTGCTGCCGCTCGGCACCGCCGCCGCCTTCCTGCTGCTCGCCGTCCCGCTCGGCGCCCTCGCCGACCGGATCGGCCGCCGCCGGCTCTTCCTCGGCGGGCACGTGCTGCTGCTGCTCGCGTACGGGCTGCTGCTCTCGCCGGCCGGCGGCCCGGCGGTGGCCGTCTGCGTCCTCGTGCTGCACGGCGCCTTCTACGCGGCCACCGACGGCGTGCTCGCCGCCGCCGCGGCCGACGCCGTCCCGGCCGGGCAGCGCGGCGCCGGGCTGGCCCTGGTCGGCACCGGGCAGGCGCTCGCCCGGTTCGCCTGCTCGCTGCTGTTCGGCGCGCTGTGGAGCGCGGTCGGCGGCACCGGCGCGCTGGGCTGGTCGGCGGGGGCGCTCGCGCTCTGCGTGCTCGGCGCGGCCGCCGTCCTGCGTGAACCCGCCACCACCACCGTCGAGGAGAGCCCGTGAACCGACTCCAGAACCGGACCAGGGTGATCATCCTCCTGGTCGCCGTCCTGCTGCTCGGCGCCGTCGGCACCGGGGCCGTCCTCCACGCCGCCGACCGCACCGCCCGGCGCGACCAGGCCCAGCCCGGCGGCCCCGCCGTCACCGAGGGCGCCGTCACCCTGCAGAAGCCCTCCGAGGGGCGGAAGCTGGTCTTCCGCAACATGGCCTGGGGCCCGCACCGCGACGAACTCACCGCCGTCCCCGCCGACCGCCCGGACGGTCCGCGCACCGCCTCCGGCGTCCAGTGCCTGCGCTTCTACGCCGCCGCCGGCACCGGCATCTGCCTCCAGGCCCAGCACGGCGCCCTGGAGGACACCTACCGCGCCGTCGTCCTCGACGACCACCTGCGCGAACGGCGCTCCTACCCGGCGGCCGGCATCCCCACCCGCTCCCGAGTCTCCCCGTCCGGGCACCTCGCCGCCTGGACGGTCTTCGTCAGCGGCGACTCCTACGCGGGCACCGACTTCTCCACCCGCACCTCCATCGTCGACGTCCGCGACTGGAACCTCCGGGACAACCTGGAGACCTTCGACGTGATCAAGGACGGCCACCCCTACCAGGCCCACGACATCAACATCTGGGGCGTGACCTTCGCCGACGACAACACCTTCTACGCGACCCTCGCCACCGGCGGCCACACCCACCTCGTCCGCGGCGACCTCGCCGCCCACACCCTCACCACCCTGCACGAGAACGTCGAGTGCCCCTCGCTCTCCCCGGACGGCACCCGCATCGCGTACAAGAAGCGCGTCCCCGGCCTGTCCCCCGACGCCCCCTGGCGCCTGTACGTCCTCGACCTCGCCACCATGACCGAGACGGCCACCGCCGAACAGCGCAACATCGACGACCAGGCCGTCTGGTCGGACACCGGTACCCTCCTCTACGCTCTGCCCGGCGACTACGGCGCCGACCTGTGGACCGTCCCCGCCGACGGCGGCGGTGCCCCCCGGCGGGTCACCCAGGCCGCGGTCGCCCCCGCCTACCTGGGCTGAGGAACTCTCGGCTACGGTCCCTCGTCGAGCACAATGACGTCCTGATCGAACGGGGGAACGACAATCGTGGACGGCATCCCGCCCGAGCGCGCGGTCACCGACTCCTGGCCGGCCCTGCACGGCCGACCCGTCCTGCGGCGCACCGTCGCCGTCGGACTGGTCCTCTGCGTGTCCGTCGCGGCCGCCCTCGTGGTGCGCGGCGTCAACTCGCTCACCGCCGGCCGCGTCGGCCGCGAGACCGACCGCGACCGCGCCGAACTCCTCGCCGGCCTCCACCCCTCCCAGCACCCCGGTGTCGGCCGCTCCTACGTCCCCGTCGGCGCCGTCTACACCCACACCCCCGACGGCGCCCCCATCGCCTACCTGCACTACCGCGTCGCGGGCAAGGACGTCGGCCTCGGCGACTTCCTCCGCGCCTACGACCTCCCGGCCCCCGGCCCCACCGCACCCCTCCCGGCCGACCTCACCGCCGCCCTCGGCGGCGACGGCCCGGCCGAGGCCCCCGAACTCCTCCCGGACCCTGAGCCCGCCCCCACCCCGTCACCCACCCCCGACGCCACCACCGCGGACCCGGCGCCCCCGGCGCCCGCGGCACCCCCTGGCCTCCAGGCCGCCGACCCCGACGCCGACGCCGAACCGGACGCCGACGCCGACCCCACCCCGGACCTCGACGACGAAACCCCCGAGCCCACCCCCTCCGTCACCCTCCCCCTGACCCCGACCCCAACGCTCACCCCGACGCCCACCCCCTCCCTCACCCCCACCCCGCCCCCCAGCCACCCCCAGACCACCCGCCGGATCTACGTCGCCACCATCCCCGGCGCCGCCCCCGGCGCCGCCGACATCTACATCCGCGCCACCGGCTGAGCGCGCCCCCGGCGTCTGCGCCTGAACCGCCGCGCGGTCCGGCGCTTCGGCGTACGTTGGGGGGCCGGGGCGGCCCCGCGGTGACGGTCGGTCCGGACGTGCGCGGGCGGCAGCGGCAGCGGCAGGCGGCCGTAGTGGTCGGGCAGTTCGCGTGTCCGTGGCCTCCCCGGTGGCGTTAACCCGGCGGGAACCGCACCGGAGGAGGAGCCCATGAAGGACAAGACCCCCAGGGACATCGCCGTCGACGACCAGCTGCGGGCGGCAGGGGCGGAGGGCGCCCAGTGGCTCAGTGCCGCCGGGTGGGGGTCGCCGGTGACGGTCCCGGTGCAGAAGGCCGCCAGGTGGCAGCAGGAGACCAGGGCCCGGATGCTGGCGGCGCAGGCGGACGAGTCCTGCACGTGGTGCGTCCACCTGCTCAACGGCGGCCCCCAGCCCGTGGTCGTCCACGCCGAGCACCCGACCCACCTGGTCTGCCGCGCCTGCTCCATCGCCGCCCGCCCCCGCCGCGCCTGCCTGGACTGCGGCGGGCCGGCCGCCTCCGCCTCCCCGGCGGACGGCCGCGAGGACGTCTTCATGGGCCCGGTGGCGATCTACACCCGCCTCCGCTGCGCCACCTGCCACCGCGCCGACCGCCCCGACCGCCCCGACCCCCTGACCGGCACCTTCGGCAACGGCCCGTCCTGAGACGGGCAGGGCCCGAGGGGGGGTCACGGTGACGCGGGGTTCCCGGGGGTCGCCTGGTAGGTGGCTGCGGCGGAGGTGAAGGAGGTGGCCAGGGACGGGGCTCCGGCCCAGTGCAGGTGCAGGTAGGAGGCGTGGACGTGGCTGCCCGCGAAGCCCTCGGTGCGGGGGCCGGTGGGCAGGCGCCAGCCCCAGGCGGGGTGCTCGCCCGCGCCCGGTTCGCAGACCGTCCGGTGGAACTCGTGGCCGCGCACCCGGGTGCCGGTCCGGGCGAGCGGGGAGTCGTGCAGGGCGACGGCCTCCCGGTAGCCGAGGGTGAGCCGTTCGGTCATCCGGGCGCCGGTGTCCAGCACGCCGCACATCGGCAGGCCGTCCAACTCGCGTCCCAGGTAGAGGAGTCCGGCGCATTCGGCGGCGATCGGGCCGCCGCCGGCGGCGAACTCCGCGATGGCCCCGCGCAGCGCCGTGTTGCCGCTCAGCTCCCGGACGTACAGTTCGGGGAAGCCGCCGCCGATCACCAGGCCGGCCGTGCCGTCGGGCAGCGCCGAGGCGTGCAGCGGGTCGAAGGGGACGACCTCGGCGCCTGCGGCGGTGAGGAGTTCGGCGTTCTCGGCGTACGAGAAGGAGAACGCGGCGCCGCCCCCCACCGCGATCCGCGGTGTGCCGGCCACCGGGTCGACCTCGGCCGACGGGTTCCACGGTTCGGCGGTCAACTCCGGGGCCGTCCGGGCGAGTTCGAGCAGGGCGTCCAAGTCGACCGAGGCGGCGACGAGTTCACCCATGTCGGCGACGGCGCGCAGGGCCTCCGCCGAGCGCTCCACGGCCGGGATCAGCCCGAGGTGGCGGGACGGCGTGGCGACCGCCGTGGAGCGGCGCAGCGCGCCCAGCACGGGCACGCCCGAGCCCTCCTCCAGGGCCTCGCGCAGGAGGTGCTCGTGCCGGTCGGAGGCGACCCGGTTGAGGATCACCCCGGCGAGGCGCACCTCCGGGTCCCAGGAGGCGAAGCCGTGCACCAGCGCGGCCACCGACCGGGACTGCGAGGAGCCGTCCACCACCAGGACCACGGGCGCCCGCAGCAGCTTGGCGACGTGCGCGGTGGAGGCCAGCTCCCCCCGCCCGGAGGCCCCGTCGAACAGGCCCATGACCCCCTCGACCACCGCGACGTCCGCCCCCGCCGCGCCGTGCAGGAAGAGCGGGGCGATCCGCTCCGGGCCGCACAGGAAGGCGTCCAGGTTGCGGCCCGGGCGCCCGGCGGCGAGCGCGTGGTAGCCCGGGTCGATGTAGTCGGGGCCGACCTTGTGCGGGGACACCGCCAGCCCGCGCGCGGTGAGCGCCGCGATCAGGCCGGTGGCGACGGTGGTCTTGCCGGCGCCCGAGGAGGGCGCGGCGATGACGAGGCGGGGGATGGCGGCCAACGGCCTGCCGGCAGTGCTCAACGGTCTACCACTCGATACCGCGCTGGCCCTTGCGGCCGGCGTCCATGGGGTGCTTGACCTTGGTCATCTCGGTGACCAGGTCGGCGAATTCGGTCAGCGGCTCGGGTGCGTACCGGCCGGTGACGACGACGTGCTGGCTGCCCGGGCGGTCCTTGAGCACCGACACGACCTCCTCCGGGTCGACCCAGCCCCAGTGCATCGGGTAGGTGAACTCGTCCAGCACGTAGAAGCGGTAGGTCTCGGCCGCCAGGTCGCGCTTGACCTGCTCCCAGCCCTCCTTGGCGGCCGCCTCGCTGTCCATCTCCATCTCGCTGGAGCGCTGGATCCACGACCAGCCGGAGCCCATCTTGTGCCAGTCGACCGTCCCGCCCTCGCCGGAGGCGCCGAGCACGCGCAGCGCGTTCTCCTCGCCGACCTTCCACTTGGCGGACTTCACGAACTGGAACACCCCGACGGGCCAGCCCTGGTTCCAGGCCCGCAGCGCCATGCCGAACGCGGCCGTGGACTTGCCCTTGCCGGGGCCGGTGTGCACGGCGGTGATCGGCTGCGTGCGGCGCTGACGGGTCGTCAGGCCATCGTCGGGGACGCTCTCGGGGACACCCTTGGGCATGTCGGCTCAGGCCGCCTTTCGCATGGTGGTGGCACGGTTCTCGCGCCGGCTGTCCTGCCGGTTCTCGCGGACGAGCGAGGCGACGCCCTCGGGGCGCAGCTCGTCCAGGCTGACGGCGGTGCCGCCGAGCAGCCCGGCCAGGGTGCGGGCGAGGCCGAGTCGGACGGGGCCGGACTCGCAGTCCAGCACCACGCTGGCGGTGCCCTGCGCGGCGAACAGCCCGGCCGCGCGCTGCGACCGGGCGAGCGCGTCCCGCCCGCCGGTGGCCCGGCCGTCGGTCACCACGACCAGCAGCGGGCGGCGGCTCGGGTCGCGCAGCCGCTCCACCCGCAGCACCTCGTGCGCGCGCAGCAGGCCGGCGGCCAGCGGGGTGCGACCGCCGGTGGGCAGCGACTCCAGCCGGGCCGCGCCGACCTCCACGGACGACGTCGGCGGCAGCGCCAGTTCGGCGTCCGCGCCCCGGAAGGTGATCATGCCGATCTTGTCGCGCCGCTGGTAGGCGTCCATCAGCAGGGACAGCACGGCGCCCTTGACGGCGGTCATCCGCTGCCGGGCGGCCATCGAGCCGGAGGCGTCGACGACGAACAGCACCAGGTTGGACTCCCGTCCCTGGCGGACCTGTTCGCGGAAGTCGTCCTTGCGCAGCACCAGCGCCCGGCCGGCCCGCCCGCGTGCCGCCTGGTGCGGTGCGGCGGCCTGCAGGGTGGCGGTCAGGTGCAGCCGGCTGAGCGCACCCTGGGGGCGCCGGGCGCGCACGGTGTGCCCGCCGGTGGTCTCGGCGGGGGAGCGGCGGCCCTGGGCGCCGTGGCCGGTGCCCTGCACGGTGAACAGCTTGGTCCGGTACGGGTCGCCGGCCGCGACCGGCGCCGACTCCCGTGCAGGGGCGGGGTGTTGGGCCGGCACGGGCTGCTGGAGCGGCTCGTCCGGCTCGGCGGCCGATGCCTCCGGACCAGAGGCGGGCTCGGGGGCCCCGCCACCGTCCGGGCCGCCGCCGGGGCCGCCGTCCGGGCCCGGACCGTCGTCCTCGGGGCCGTCGCCCTCGCCGTCGCCCTCAGCCTCTCCTGAGCCCCCGGGCTCCTCGGGCTCCGACGACTCCGAGGGCTCCTGCGGCTGCGCGTGCTCCTCCAGCGTCCGGTCGAGCTGTTCCTCGTCCAGCCCCGGCGCGTCGAAGGGGTTGCGGCGGCGCCGGTGCGGCAGCGCCAGCTGGGCGGCCTTGCGGACGTCCTCCTCCAGCACCTCGGTCCGCCCGTCCCAGGCGGCGAGCGCGACGGCGGTGCGGGCCATCACGATGTCGGCGCGCAGCCCGTCCACCTCGAACGCGGCGCACACGGCGGTGATCTGACGCAGTGCCACATCCGTCAGCTCCACCTTGGGCAGCAACTCCCGCGCGGCGGTGATGCGTTCGGCGAGCGCCTGCTCGTCCGCGGCGAACCGCGCGGCGAAGCCGGCCGGGTCGGCGTCGTAGCCGAGCCGGCGGCGGACCACCTCGGCGCGCTCGGCCGGGTCCCGGGTGGCGGCGATCTCGACGGTCAGGCCGAACCGGTCGAGCAGCTGCGGCCGGAGCTCGCCCTCCTCCGGGTTCATCGTGCCGACCAGCAGGAAGCGGGCGGCGTGCCGCACCGACACGCCCTCGCGCTCGACGTACGAGCGGCCCATCGCGGCGGCGTCCAGCAGCAGGTCCACGACGTGGTCCTGGAGCAGGTTCACCTCGTCGATGTAGAGCACGCCGCGGTGCGCCTTGGCGAGCAGCCCCGGCTCGTACGCCTTGACGCCCTCGGCGAGCGCCCGTTCCAGGTCGAGCGAGCCGACGATCCGGTCCTCGGCCACGCCGACCGGCAACTCGACCAGCTGGGCTGGGCGTTCGGACGCCGAAGGGCGGTCGTGCGGCCCGTCCGGGCACTGCGGGTCCGGAGCGGCCGGGTCGCAGGCGAACCGGCAGCCGTCGACGGCCGCGAGGGTCGGCAGCAGGCCGGCCAGCGCGCGCACCATGGTCGACTTCGCGGTGCCCTTCTCGCCGCGCACCAGCACGCCGCCCACGGCCGGCGAGACCGCGTTGAGCAGCAGTCCGAGCCGCAGGTCGGGCATGCCGACGATCGCGGTGAACGGATAGCGGACGTCACTCATGCATACTCCCCAGGTGCCCCGGGCGCCAGGAACGGCAGCGATCCGGCCGCCGGCACCCCGCCCTCGATCAGCTTCCACAGCGCGTCGGTGTCCGCGTGTTCCTCGATCAGGTCGCCCAGCCGGTCCAGCCGGGCCTCGCGCGCCTCGGCGAACGAGGTGTCCGGCGCCGGCACGAACGCCCGGCCCGCCAACGCGGCGACCTCGCGCAGGAGTTCACGGCGGAAGCCGTCGTTCTCCAGCGCGCCGTGCCAGGTGGTGCCCCACACCGGGCCGACCCGGCAGCCGTCCAGGCCGTGCCCGTCGTCATCGGAGAAGAACGGCTCGCCCCCCTCCACGGCCACCACTCCGTGGTGGATCTCGTACCCCTCGACCCGCTGCCCGTACGCCGTGCCGGCCGGCCGCGCCAGCACCTTCTCGGCGCCGAACCGCACGTGCGTCGGCAGCAGGCCCAGGCCCTCGACCGAGCCGGCCCCGGACTCCACCTCGTCCTCGATCCCGCGCGCCAGCATCTGGTAGCCGCCGCACACCCCGAGGACCGGCAGCCCGGCCGCCGCCCGCGCCTTCAGCGCCGGCTCCAGGCCGCGTTCGCGCAGCCAGGCCAGGTCGGCCACGGTGGCCCGGGTGCCGGGTAGCACCACCAGGTCGGCGTCGGCCAGTTCCTCCGGCCGGGTCACCCAGCGCACCAGCACTCCGGGCTCCTGCGCCAGCGCGTCCAGGTCGGTGAAGTTCGACAGCCGGGGGAAGCGCACCACGGCCACCCGCAGCACGTCCGCCCCGAGCGGGCCGCGGCCGTCCACCCGGTCCACCACCGTGGACAGGTCCAGCGAGTCCTCGGCGTCCAGCCACAGGCCCGGCAGCATCGGCAGGGTGCCCAGCACCGGACGGCCGGTCAGCCCGTGCAGCATGTCCAGGCCGGGCGCCAGCAGCCGCGCGTCGCCGCGGAACTTGTTGACGAACCAGCCCGCCACGTGCCGCTGGTCCTCCGCCGACAGCAGTGCCAGCGTCCCGTACATCGCCGCGAAGACGCCGCCGCGGTCGATGTCCCCGACCACCACCACCGGCAGCCCGGCGGCCGTCGCCAGGCCCATGTTGGCGATGTCCCGGTCCCGCAGGTTGATCTCGGCGGGCGAACCGGCGCCCTCGCAGACCACCACCTCGTAGCGGCGGCGCAGATCCGCCAGGCACTCCAGCGACCGTTCCAGCAGGACGGGCTTGCGCTCGCGGTAGTCCAGCGCGCCCACCTCGGCGACCGGCCGGCCCAGCAGCACCACCTGGCTGCGGCCGTCCGCCCCCGGCTTCAGCAGCACCGGGTTCATCGCCGCCTCCGGCTCCACCCTGGCCGCCTGCGCCTGCATCGCCTGCGCCCGGCCGATCTCGGCGCCGTCGGCGGTGACGAAGGAGTTCAGCGACATGTTCTGTGCCTTGAACGGCGCGACCCGCACCCCCTGCCGGGCCAGCCAGCGGCAGATGCCCGCGGTCACCACGCTCTTGCCCGCGTCCGAGGTCGTCCCCGCGACCAGCAGTGCGTTGCTCATGCCCTTCCCCTCCACCGTGTCGTCAGCAAGCGCAGCGCGACGTGCCCCGCGACCGTCGTACCCAGGGCCAGCGCGCCCACCCGCCGGGAGAGCACGCAGGCCCGCTCGATGTCGTCCGCCGTCACCGGCCGCAACTCCGCGCCCAGCACCGGCCGGTGCTCCACCCGCTCCCCGTACTGGAGGGTCCCGCCCAGCCGGACGCCCACCGCGCCCGCGAAGGCCGCCTCCGCCTGGCCCGCGTTCGGGCTCGGGTGCGCCGAACCGTCCCGCCGCCAGACCCGCCAGGCCGTTTTCGGCTGCGGCGCGGCGGCCACCGTGAGCAGAGCCGTCAGCCGGGCGCCCGGCCAGCCCGCCACGTCGTCCAGCCGGGCCGAGGCCCAGCCGAACCGGGCGTACCGCGGCGAGCGGTGGCCGACCATCGCGTCCAGCGTGTTCACCGCGCGGAACGCCAGCAGCCCCGGGGTGCCCGCCAGCGTGCCCCAGACCAGCGCGTTCACCACGGCGTCCGCCGTGTTCTCGGCCACCGACTCGACCACCGCGCGGGCGATCTGAGGCCCGTCCAGCGCGCTCGGGTCCCGCCCGCACAGGTGCGGCAGCCGCTCCCGCGCGGCCGCCAGGTCGCCCGTGGCCAGCGACCGGCCGATGGTGCGCGCTTCCCGGGTCAGCGAGGTGCCGCCCAGCACCGTCCAGGTCGCGGCGGCCGCCAGCGCGGCCCGGCCCAGCGGACGCCGGCCCACCGTACGGTCCAGGGCCACCGCGCCGGCCGCGACCGCGCCGACGCACAGCGCCGTGTACCCGGCGCCGGCCACCCGGTCGTCCTGCCACACCCGCCGCTCCAGCCGGGTCGCCGCACCGCCGAAGACGGCCACCGGGTGGCCGCGCCGGGGGTCGGCGAAGCGGGCGTCCGCGGCGAAGCCCGCGGCGGCGCCGAGCGCGAACGCGGCGGCGCGGGTCAGCGGGCGCACGGCGGGTTCGGCGGAAGGCCGCGTGGGGTCCGGCGGGGCGGGGCAGCCTGCATCGCGTGCGTGTCCTCACTCAGGGTCCGCGCCCTGGATCGACGTACCGGGGGCGAGAGTCTCCTGGCTTCCGGGTCGGACACACCCCCGGGCCTTCCAGCGGCTTCTGACGGTCCGCCGTGGCAATGTTCCGAGCGTGCTCCCCGGTGACAGTGGCGGGACCGCGCCGGACTCGCACCGGCTTCCTCTGCATGCCTCCGTTTGGCCCCAGGATCCCATCACGCGGCCGAACCGGGAGTCAACCGAGGTCACGGAGGGGTTGGTCACACCTCGGAGCCCCGTCGCCACCTCCGATCCGCCCGCCCCGCCCTGCCTGACGCCCGCCCAGCCCGAGGCCCCGCCGTGCCCCGGACGGCCCAGCCCGGTGGCCGCCCGCGCGGCCCCCCGGTGAACTGGTGCCCGGACACCGCCCGGACACCGTCCGGTCCAAGACCAGCAGAGCGGGGAGCGATATGCGTTGGGGAACCGCGGCCGTCGTGGCGGCCGCCGTCGTCGGCGCCGGGGCCGCCGGGGCCGCCGTCCTGGTGATCGGCCGCCGGGCCTCCGAACGGCTGGTCCACCCGGCGAGCGCCGCCCGGGAGTCCGGCCCCGTCCTGGTGCGGAGCCTCGCCGCGGGCCGGATCACCTTCAACCGCCGCCCCGAGAGCCTGCGCCCCGGCCGCTGGGCCGTGGAATGGGACGACCACGGCCACGCCGTCGTCGAGGAGGTCCTGCACAGCGACGAGAACGGCGTCACCCGCCGCCTCGTCCGCGCGGACCGGGGCACCCTCACCCCCGGCACCGAGGTCCGCTTCACCCCCCGCGTCCACCTCGGCGACCCCACCGAGGCGCTCGGCCTCCCCTTCACCGACACCGCCGCCGACGGCGAACTCGGCGCCCTCCCCGCCTGGCGCCTCGACGGCAAACGCGGCACCTGGGTGATCCTCGTCCACGGCCCCGGCGCCGACCGGCAGCAGACCCTCCCGGTCCTCCCCGTCCTCGACCGCCTCGCCCTGCCCGCCCTCGCCGTCACCTACCGCGGCGACCAGGGCGCCCCGGCCTCGCCGGACGGGCTCGGCCACTTCGGCGAGACCGAGTGGCGCGACGTCGAGTCGGCGGTACGGCTCGCCCTCGACAGCGGCGCCGGCCGGGTCATCCTGTACGGCTGGTCCCTCGGCGCCACCATGGCCCTCCAGACGGCCTCCCGCTCCGCCTGGGCCCATGCCATCAGCGGCCTCGTCCTGGACTCGCCGGTCCTCGACCTGCCCGCCACCGCCCGCCGCGGCGCCGCCCGGGCCGGCTACACCGGCGCCGCCGCCGAGCTCGGCGCCCTCGCCGCCGAGGGCCGCACCGGCGTCGACCTCGCCGACTTCGGCCGCATCGCCGAGGGCGCCGACCTGCGCGTCCCCACCCTCCTCCTGCACAGCCCCGACGACCAGGTCGCCCCCTTCCGCGCCGCCGAGCGCCTCGCCGCCGCCCGCCCCGGCGTGGTCAGCCTCCGGCCTTTCCCGGGCGCCGACCACGCCACCCTCTGGAACTCCGCCCCCACCCACTACACCGAACTCCTCCGCCGCTGGCTCACCCCCCTTCTCTGAACCCAGCCCCCCCGCGCGAGAAGTCACACCCGCGGGGCCTCCGTACGGAACCCGGACCTCACCTGTCGGCCACGGAGTGTGACCGGTCGGGCGGGTAGCGCGACCGTCGCCGCAAGGGTTGAGCCGTGATGGCATGACCCCGCCACCTGTTTCCGGCCAGGCGGTTTGCCTCTGTTGCCCGATTGTTGCCCGATCTTGGGGAGGTGCCGTCGACGGCCGCCCGTCCGTACAGCCAACCGGATGTGACAGAAGGCCGGTACAAGGGGAAGACTGCTCGACGTGACGTCTCGGAATCCGCGCGACCGTGATGCCCCGCTCCCTCCGACGATCGGTACTGGTGCGACGGTGACCCGTCTCCCCGGTACGGCCCACCGGCCCGCCGCCGGCAAGCCGGGCGGGGCCGGGGTACCCCGCCGACGAGGGCCCGCTGCGGCGCCCGGTCGGGGGAGGGTTCCCGTACCGGAGGGCTTCCCCGCGCCGGCCGAGCTGGCGCCGCTGGCCCGCCGGATGCTGGTGGACGCCGTCCGGATCGCCCGCTGGGCGGGGGACCTGGAAGAGGTCGACAAGCGGGGCGAGCTGCTGCCCGATGACGCCCGTGCGGCGGGTCGGGCGCTGGCCATGACGGTCGGCGCCGCCGCCAAGGCGTGGGGGCAGGCGCTGCTGGTCGGCCTGGTGGAGGCCAGGGACGGCGGTGCGGTCCCGGGTTGGCGCCTGCACGCCTGGGAGCACGACGACGAGGCGGTCGTCCGCGGCTGGTCGGCACTGTTTGACGCCTGGACGCTGCTCGCCCCGGTGCCGCCCGCCGCCCTGCGGGGCGTGTTCGCGGTGCTGGCCGGCCAGGCGGTGGACCAGGCGCCGCAGCTGCTGTCGTTCCTGCACCTGGTGGCCGGTCCGGTGTCGGACGGCGAACTGCTGGAGCTGCTGCGCCGGGGGCTGGACGAGCGCCGGGTGGGCGGCACGGACGGTTCGGGCCTGTCGCCCGTGCCGCACGCCGCCTCGGCGGTCTCGGCGGTCCGCGGCACGTGCCGGGAGCCGCAGATCGACACCCCGCCGTCGCCGGCGGACGTGGCCGCGGTCCTGGACTGGATGCTGGACGGCCTGGCGGCCGTCGGGGCCGTGGTCCGCAGGGACGAGGCCGCCGAGCTGTCGCCGCTGGGCCACTGGGCGGTGCGGGCGAAGCTGGAGGAGATCTGCACGGTCGCGCAGACCGCGGCCGGGCACATCGAGCAGAGCGCCTTCGAGCTGCTGAACGCCTGCGCGGACTACTCGCCGGGCCCGGCGCGGGCCGAGTTCCGCGCCTGGGTGGCGGCCCGTCCGGCCGATCGGGCGGTGGCGGAGCTGCTGGACGCGGCGCAGGGGGACGACGCGCTGGTGCGCGGCCTGGCCTTCGAGGCGCTGCGGGTGGCCGGCGGCCCGGCCGAGCAGGCGGTGCGGGCATCGGTGGACGAGCCGGTGCTGCGCCCGTACGCGCTGTTGTGGCTGGCGGAACGCTCGGACGAGGGCGTTTCGCCGGCGGACGTGCTGGGGGCGGAGGACGCGGCCTGGCTGTGGGTGGACACGGCTGCGGCGGTGCTGGACCACGGCGAGACGGAGCTGCTGGTGGGCCACGTCGAGGGCGCCGCGGCTGGCGATCCGGTGCGGTTGTTCGCCCGGGCCCGGCAGTCGGGGCACCCGCGGGCGGCCTCGGTGCTGACGGCGGTCTCGGGCGTGCACCCGGATCCGGGCGTGGCACGGGCGGCCCGCCGCTCGGCGTTCAGCGTGCACACCGGCGGCGCGTAGCAGCGCCCGTCGAAGAACGAGCGCGACGAGGAGAAGAGCGGGCACGACGAAGAGGGGCCCGGATCCGACTGGATCCGGGCCCCTCTCGCGTACGGGAACGACTCAGCCGAGGCGGGACTCCGCCCGCCTGGCGCGGACGTCGCCGACCTTCTGTCCGACCTTGCGCCGGATGACCAGCAGCGGGGCCATCGCGGCGAGCGTGATCTGGGCGAAGGCACCGACGTGCATCAGGGCGTCGCCGCCGGGCAGGCCGGTCGCCCAGGCCGCGAGGCAGCCGATCGAGACGACGATCCAGCACAGCGTGGCGGTGGCCAGCAGCCCCTGGGGCTTGGGGTACTCGATCCGGCTGACCATGAGGTACGCGGCGCCGAAGATGGCGAGCAGACCGGGCAGGAACGGCGGGTCGAGCAGCACGATGGCGATGACCGTCATCGCGCCCATCGGGCAGGGCATGCCCTGGAACACCCCGGGCCGCATCTTGACGGCGGAGAAGCGGGCGAGCCGCAGGACGACCGCGAGCAGGACGGTGATCGCGATGAGCGCCGAGAGCTTGCTGTTGGAGCCCTGCGAGACCATGCCCCAGACGGCGACGAAGTAGGCCGGCGCGATGCCGAAGCTGATCAGGTCGGCCAGGTTGTCCAGTTCCGCTCCGAGGGCGGAGGAGCGGAGCTTGCGCGCCACCAGCCCGTCGAAGAGGTCGCACATGGAGCCGATGAGCAGCAGCGTGACCGCGGTGGCGGCGCTGTGCCGGTCGGGTGCGGCGTCCGGGTTGGTGATGTGCGGGACCAGGACCCCGGTGGTGATCGAGTAGATCGCCAGGAAGCCGCAGACGGCGTTCCCCAGGGTCAGGAAGTCGGCGGTGGACAGGTGCTGGGGAGAGCGCGGGGCGCGCAGCTCGCGGTCGCGGGCCCAGCGGCGACGGCGCAGGGCCGTCTCCTCGTCGTCCAGGCCGACGATTGTCTCAGGATCAGTCACGGTCAAGGCGCGTCACCCCGGCTGTGGTCTTCTGGCCGACCTCGACGCCGACCTCGACGCCGGCCGGCAGGTAGGTGTCGACCCGGGAGCCGAACCGGATCAGACCGATCCGGTCGCCCTGCTCGACCTTGGTACCGGCGGCGACGTACGGCACGATGCGACGGGCCACGGCCCCCGCGATCTGCACCATCTCGATGTCGCCGAGCTCGGTGTCGAAGTGCCAGACGACCCGCTCGTTCTGGTCGCTGTCCTTGTTGAACGCGGGGACGAAGCCGCCCGCGACGTGCTCGACCGACGTCACCGTGCCGGGCAGGGGCGCGCGGTTGACGTGGACGTTGAGCGGGCTCATGAAGATCGCGACCCGGGTGCGGCCGTCCGGCCAGGCGTCGATGCTCTGCACCACGCCGTCGGCGGGGGAGATCACTCTGCCCGCGCCGATCTCACGCTCGGGGTCGCGGAAGAACCACAGCATGCCCGCGCCGAGCGCACAGGCGGGTACCGCTGCCAGGGCCCACTTGCCGCTGCGCCGGGTGAGGGCGGTGGTCACGGCGGCCGTGGCGAGGGTGGGGACGAACCAGGGGGTGGCTCCGCGCGCGATGGTCACGCGGGGTCGCCGACCGGCCGTCGTGGCTGCGAGGGCATCGCGGTCCGTGACGGAGGTGTGAGGGGACGGGCTGATGGGCATCGAAGACCTTTGTCGCGGGGGATCATGGCCGCTGGACGGGGGCCACCGCGGGATCGGGTAATAGAGGGACGGCTTGCTGTCCCGGTGGATGCTATCGGGAGCACACGGTGGGTGGGCAACCCGCCTGCTCGTTCACGTGTCCGGTGGAAGCGCGTGTGCGCGTCCCACCTCTACGACCGTAGCTCGCCCCGGTCCGGTTCCCAAGGGACCGGACGGGGCTGGTGACACTTGTCTCAACAGGCCTGTCGGCGGAACCCGGTGGGCGGAACGGGCCGTTCGCGGTCGCCGGGGGTGCGGGACACGGCCCGTCGAGGGTGTGCGGAAGCGGCCGCGGGGCGTGTCGCCGCAGCTGTACGCCCTGCGGCCGCTTCCGGAGGGCCGTGCCGGACCCCGGCGGACCAGGCCGGGGCCGTGATGGCACGGCGGGTGGCCGGGACGGGCCCGCACGCCCGTCGACCGGCGGTTCGGAAGGGGTCGTCCAGCCGGCCCGGAGCGCCCCGGGGGCCGCTCGTCGAGCCGGGGTGACCCGGTGCTCACTCCGCGATCCGGTACTCCTCCAGGAGTCGGCGTCCGACGATCATCTTCTGGATCTCCGCAGTTCCTTCACCGATGAGCAGCATCGGGGCCTCGCGGTAGAGCCGCTCGATCTCGTACTCCTTGGAGAAGCCGTAGCCGCCGTGGATGCGGAACGCGTCCTCGACGACCTCCTTGCAGTACTCGGAGGCGAGGTACTTGGCCATGCCGGCCTCGAGGTCGTTGCGCTCGCCGCCGTCCTTCTTGCGGGCGGCCATGACCATCATCTGGTGGGCGGCCTCGACCTTGGTGGCCATCTCGGCGAGCTTGAACTGGATGGCCTGGTGCTCGGCGATCTTCTTGCCGAAGGTGGAGCGCTGCTGGGCGTAGGAGATGCCGAGTTCGAAGGCGCGGCGGGCGACGCCGCAGCCGCGGGCGGCGACGTTGACGCGGCCGACCTCGACGCCGTCCATCATCTGGTAGAAGCCGCGCCCGGGGACGCCGCCGAGGACGCGGTCGGCCGGGATCCGGACGTCCTGGAGGACCAGTTCGGTGGTGTCGACGCCCTTGTAGCCCATCTTCTCGATCTTCCCGGGCACGGTGAGGCCGGGGACGGTCGGGTTCGGGCCGAATCCGGGGGTCTTCTCGATCAGGAAGGTGGTCATGTTCTTGTACGGGGTGCTGCCGCCCTCGTCGGTCTTGCACAGGACCGCGACGAGGGTGGAGGTGCCGCCGTTGGTGAGCCACATCTTCTGGCCGTTGAGGACGTAGGACTCCCCGTCCTTGACGCCCTTGGTGGAGATGGCCGAAACGTCGGAGCCGAGGCCGGGCTCGGACATCGAGAACGCGCCGCGGATTTCCCCGGCGGCCATCCTCGGCAGGAAGTGGTCCTTCTGCTCCTGGGTGCCGTGGGCGTTGATCATGTGCGCCACGATGAAGTGGGTGTTGACGATGCCGGACACGCTCATCCAGCCGCGGGCGATCTCCTCGACCACCAGGGCGTAGGTGAGCAGCGACTCGCCGAGGCCGCCGTACTCCTCGGGGATGGTGAGGCCGAAGAGGCCGAGCTGCTTCATCCCCTCGACGATGGCGGTCGGGTACTCGTCCTGGTGTTCCAGCTCGGTCGCGACCGGAATGATCTCCTTGTCGACGAAATCCCGCACGGTGGCGAGGATGTCCCGCTGGATCTCGGTGAGGCCGTCGGTCTGTGCCAGGCGTCCCATCGTGCGGCTCCGAAAGGTTTAAGGGGGCGGGGGGGGGGGATTGCCGGGGGCCCTGCCGGCGTGGCTGCGGCGGCAGGGCCCCCGTTCCGGGTGGGGGGCGGCCGATGACGGCGGCCGGCCCCTCCGGGGTCTCAGGGGATTCGGGGCCCTAGGAGAGGGGAGTCGGGCGGCCGGGCTGCTCGCCGCCGCGCTCCTTGACGTACGTCTCGGTCGGCACCATCACCTTGCGGCGGAAGATGCAGACGACCGTGCCGTCCTGCTTGTACCCCTTGGTCTCGACGTACACGATGCCGCGGTCGTCCTTGGACTTGGACGGCCACTTGTCGAGGACGGTGGTCTCGCCGTAGAGGGTGTCGCCGTGGAAGGTCGGCGCGACGTGCCGCAGCGACTCGATCTCCAGGTTGGCGATGGCCTTGCCGGAGACGTCCGGGACGGACATGCCCAGCAGCAGCGAGTAGACGTAGTTGCCCACCACCACGTTCCTGCCGAAGTCCGTCGTCCGCTCGGCGTAGTTGGTGTCCAGGTGGAGCGGGTGGTGGTTCATGGTGAGCAGGCAGAAGAGGTGGTCGTCGTACTCGGTGACGGTCTTGCCGGGCCAGTGCTTGTAGACCGCGCCGACCTCGAACTCCTCGTAGGTGCGTCCGAACTGCATCGCGTCGGGCCTCAGCTTTCCGGGATCTCGAACTTGGTGGTGCGCTCCAGGCCGGCGGCCCGGCCCTTACCGGCGATGACCAGGGCCATCTTGCGGCTGGCCTCGTCGATCATCTCGTCGCCGAGCATCGCGGAGCCCTTGGCGCCGCCCGCCTCGGAGGTGCACCAGTCGTAGGCGTCGAGGATCAGCTCGGCGTGGTCGTAGTCCTCCTGGGAGGGCGAGAAGATCTCGTTCGCGGCGCCGACCTGGTCGGGGTGGAGCACCCACTTGCCGTCGAAGCCGAGGGCTGCGGCGCGCCGGGCGACCTCGCGGTAGCCCTCCTGGTTGCGGATCTGCAGGTACGGGCCGTCGATCGCCTGGAGGTCGTTGGCGCGGGCGGCCATCAGGATGCGCATCAGGATGTAGTGGTAGGCGTCGGCCGGGTAGCCGGCCGGCTGCTCGCCGACCACCAGGGACTTCATGTTGATGGAGGCCATGAAGTCGGCGGGGCCGAAGATGATGGTCTCCAGCCGGGGCGAGGCCTCGGCGATGGCGTCGACGTTGACCAGGCCCTTGGCGTTCTCGATCTGCGCCTCGATGCCGATCCGGCCGACCTCGAAGCCCATGGTCTTCTCGATCTGGGTGAGCAGCAGGTCGAGCGCCTTGACCTGTTCGGCGTCCTGGACCTTGGGCAGCATGATGCAGTCGAGGTTGGGGCCGGCGCCCTCGACGACGGTGATCACGTCGCGGTAGGTCCAGTGGGTGGTCCAGTCGTTGACCCGGACGACGCGGGTCTTGCCGCCCCAGTCGCCGTTGTTGAGCGCGTCGACGATGTGGTGGCGGGCGCTCTCCTTGGCCAGGGGGGCGCAGGCGTCCTCCAGGTCGAGGAAGACCTGGTCGGCGGGGAGGCCCTGGGCCTTCTCCAGGAAGCGCGGGTTGCTGCCGGGCACGGCGAGGCAGGAGCGGCGCGGGCGCAGTCGGTTGAAGGTGGCGGCGGGCGACGGGTGGGCAGACATGAGGGTGGGTCGGTTCCTTCCCAGTGGTCAGCTGGTGGGCGCGGGTGCGGGCGTCCAGGGCTGGAGCTTGTTGGCGAGCCGGATCTCGTCCACGATCCGGCCGATGATGGTGGTGATGCCGAAGTCCTTCGGGGTGAACACGGCGGCGACGCCGGCGGCCTTGAGGGCCTCGCCGTCCGCTGCCGGGATGATGCCACCCACGATCACCGGGACATCCTGCACCCCGGCCCGGCGCAGCCGGCGCAGGACGTCGGGCACCAGCTCGCAGTGGGCGCCGGAGAGGATCGACAGGCCCACGCAGTGCACGTCCTCCGCGACGGCGGCGGAGACGATCTGCTCGGGGGTCAGCCGGATGCCCTGGTAGACCACCTCGAACCCGGCGTCGCGGGCCCGGACGGCGATCTGCTCGGCGCCGTTGGAGTGCCCGTCCAGGCCGGGCTTGCCGACCAGCAGGCGCAGCTTGCCGGAGCCCAGCTCCTCGGCGGTGGCGGCGACGGCGGCGCGCACCGCGGCCAGTTCCCCGCCGGGTTCGGCGGACACCGCGACCGGGGCGCCGCCGACGCCGGTGGGCGCGCGGTACTCGCCGAAGACCTCGCGCAGGGCGAAGGCCCACTCGCCGGTGGTGACGCCGGCCCGGGCGCAGGCGAGCGTGGCCGGCACCAGGTTGGCGTCGGTGGTCGCGGTGGCCTTGAGCTCGGCCAGCGCGGTCTGGACGGCGGCCTCGTCGCGCTGTCCGCGCCAGGCCTCCAGGGCGGCGAGCACGGACTGCTCGGAGGCCGGGTCGACGACCATGATGGCGGTGTCGAGGTCGGCCGTGAGCGGGCTCTCCTCGGTGGTGTCGAAGCAGTTGACGCCGACGATCCTGTCCTCGCCGGACTCGATCCGGGCCCGCCGGGCGGCGTGCGAGGAGACCAGGTTGGACTTCAGGTAGCCGGACTCCACGGCCGGAATCACCCCGCCCATGGCCAGCACCTTGGCGATCTCCGCCTCGGCGCCGGCCAGCAGGTCGGCGGTCTTGGCCTCGACCACCTCGGAGCCGTTGAAGAGGTCGCCGTACTCCAGCAGGTCCGACTCGTAGGCCAGCACCTGCTGGATCCGCAGCGACCACTGCTGGTCCCAGGGCCGGGGCAGGCCCAGCGCCTCGTTCCAGGCCGGCAGTTGGACGGCGCGGGCGCGGGCGTCCTTGGAGAGGGTGACGGCCAGCATCTCCAGGACGATCCGCTGGACGTTGTTCTCCGGCTGGGCCTCGGTCAGGCCGAGCGAGTTGACCTGGACGCCGTAGCGGAAGCGGCGCTGCTTCGGGTCCTGGACGCCGTAGCGCTCCAGCGTGACCTTCTCCCACAGCTGGGCGAAGGCGCGCATCTTGCACATCTCCTCGACGAAGCGCACGCCGGCGTTGACGAAGAAGGAGATCCGGGCGACCACCTCGCCCATCCGCTCGGCCGGCACCTGGCCGGAGTCGCGGACGGCGTCGAGCACCGAGATGGCGGTGCACATCGCGTAGGCGATCTCCTGGACGGGCGTGGCCCCGGCCTCCTGCAGGTGGTAGCTGCAGATGTTGATCGGGTTCCACTTGGGGATGCGGCCGACGGTGTAGGCGATCATGTCGGTGATCAGGCGCACCGAGGGGCCGGGCGGGAAGACGTGCGTCCCGCGCGAGAGGTACTCCTTGACGATGTCGTTCTGGGTGGTGCCGGTGAGCTTGGCGATGTCGGCGCCCTGCTCCTCGGCGACCACCTGGTAGAGCGCCAGCAGCCACATCGCGGTGGCGTTGATCGTCATGGAGGTGTTGGTCTGTTCGAGCGGGATGCCGTCGAACAGGGTGCGCATATCGCCGACGTGGCCGACCGGGACGCCGACCCGGCCCACCTCGCCGCGGGCGAGGAGGTGGTCGGAGTCGTAGCCGGTCTGGGTCGGCAGGTCGAAGGCGACGGAGAGGCCCGTCTGGCCCTTCGCCAGGTTCCGCCGGTAGAGCGCGTTGGAGTCGCTCGCGGTGGAGTGCCCGGCGTAGGTGCGCATCAGCCAGGGGCGGTCGCGCTTGTGCTGATCGGTCATCGGATCGGCCTCAGACGTTCCGGAAGCGGTTGATCGCCGGCAGGTGCTGCTCGCGCAGCGCGTGGTCGCGCACGCCCAGGCCCTCCTCCGGCGCCAGGCAGAGCACGCCGACCTTGCCCTGGTGCTTGTTGTGGTGCACGTCGAGGGCGGCCTGACCGGTCTCCTCCAGGGAGTAGACCTTGGACAGGGTCGGGTGGATCCGGCCCTTGGCGATCAGGCGGTTGGCCTCGAAGGCCTCGCGGTAGTTGGCGAAGTGCGAGCCGACGATGCGCTTGAGCGACATCCACAGGTAGCGGTTGTCGTACTGGTGCATGAAGCCGGAGGTGGAGGCGCAGGTGACGATGGTGCCGCCCTTGCGGGTGACGTACACCGAGGCGCCGAAGGTCTCCCGGCCCGGGTGCTCGAAGACGATGTCGACGTCCTCGCCGCCGGTGAACTCGCGGATCTTCGCGCCCAGGCGCTTCCACTCGCGCGGGTCCTGGGTGTGCTCGTCCTTCCAGAACCGGTAGCCCTCGGCGGAGCGGTCGATGATCGCCTCGGCGCCCATGGCGCGGCAGATCGCGGCCTTCTGGTCGTTGGAGACCACACAGATCGGGGTGGCGCCGCCGGCCAGCGCGTACTGGGTGGCGTACGAGCCGAGGCCGCCGCTGGCTCCCCAGATCAGCACGTTGTCGCCCTGCTTCATGCCGGCGCCGTTGCGCGAGACCAGCTGGCGGTACGCGGTGGAGTTGACCAGGCCGGGGGAGGCGGCCTCCTCCCAGGTGAGGTGCTTGGGCTTGGGCAGCAGCTGGTTGGTCTTCACCAGGGCGATCTGGGCCAGCCCGCCGAAGTTGGTCTCGAAGCCCCAGATGCGCTGCTCGGGGTCCATCATCGTGTCGTTGTGGCCGTCCGGGGACTCCAGCTCGACGGAGAGGCAGTGCGCGACGACCTCGTCGCCGGGCTTCCAGGCGTTGACGCCGGCGCCGGTGCGCAGCACCACGCCCGCGAGGTCGGAGCCGAGGACGTGGTACGGCAGGTCGTGGCGCTTGGTGAGCGGCGACAGCCGGCCGTAGCGCTCCAGGAAGGAGAAGGTGGAGACCGGCTCGAAGATCGAGCTCCAGACGGTGTTGTAGTTCACCGCGCTGGCCATGACGGCGACCAGCGCCTCGCCGGGGCCCAGCTCGGGCAGGGCGACCTCGTCGAGGTGAAGGGACTTGCGGGGGTCCTTGTCGCGGCTGTCGAGGCCCGCGAACAGCTGCTCCTCGTCCTTGTGGAGCGTCACCGCTCGGTAGGACTCGGGAAGCTTGACGGCGGCGAAGTCCTCCGACGTGGCGTCGTTGCTGAGGATCGCGTCGAGGATTTCCTGCATGGCTGCCTCCGAAGGCGTACCTGTGTGAGGGCACAGGGCGTCTGGGGTAGCCGGGAGCGGACACCGGCTTCGCTGAGGTGGGTGGTGGGTGGTCGGGCTGGGCGCCCGGGGTGGACCGGGCCGAACGCGCACTGCTCCCGGGGTGTGGGAACGCCGGACGACGGCGCGCCGAGGTGGGGAGCCGCGGCGCCGCGACTGGCGAGTAACAAGGTAGTGGCACCCTGTGCCACTCGTAAAGACACCGGGTGTCACGAATTCCGGCGCGCTGGAGCGGCCCCTGAACGCGCTGCGGCGGATATCGAAAGGGCCCGCGTCGACTGCTCGACGCGGGCCCTCGATATCGCCCTGAACTGGCTAAATGATGGGCTCAGGACTCCCTGGCGCCACTCAGTGCGGCCCGGATGCTGTCCACCACCACGTCCAGCGGAGCGTCCGTCCGGGCGACTGTGATGAGTACCTCACCTCCAGGACTGGCACTCAGTGCGCTCTCGGCCAGCACGTCACCGGGAGCCCCATTGGCACCCGGTGCCACCAGGGAGCCGCGGCGTCTGGCACCCGGCGTGCTGGAGGCCCAGAAGGTCCGCCGGATCACCTCGAAGGAGTGGTCCAGCTGCGCCTCCACGTCCCCGCGCCCGCCGGCCCGCAGCCAGCGCCGCAGCACGTGGTTGTGCGCCGCGACGACCGCCGCCGCCGACACCTCGGCCAGCATCGAGTCGTCCTCGCCGCCGCGCTGCCAGCCCGACGGGATGGACTCCCCGGTGTCGAAGCGGCCCAGCAGGTACCGGGTGAACAGCCGCTCGTACCGGGCCACCACGGCGATCTCCCGCTCGCGCAGCGCCGGGACCTGACGGATCAGCTGGTACCGCGCGACCGACACCCCCGGCGTCGAGGCGTACATCCGCAGCACCTCCTTGATGCCGCGGCAGACCACGTCCAGCGGGTGCTCCTCCGGCTCGGCGCTGGCCAGCAGGTCGGCCACCCGGACGAGGGTGTCGTCGTGGTCCGGGAAGATCGCCTCCTCCTTCGACCGGAAGTACCGGAAGAAGGTCCGCCGGGCCACCCCGGCGGCGGCCGCGATCTGGTCGACCGTGGTCTCCTCGTAGCCCTGCGAGGAGAACAGCTCCATCGCGGCCGTGGCCAGGTCCTGACGCATCTGCTGGCGCTGCGCCGCCGCCCGGCGGCTGCCCGGCCCCCCTTCCGGCCCGGTGCCCCCGGTCGAGGAGCCCGTCCGGTCGGCGCCGCGCGGTCCGGCGGAGTGCTGCGGGGTGGCTGACTGAACCCGATCCATGTCCGGAACGCTACACGGCCCCGGCGGTTCGGCCGCGGCCCTTCCCCGACGGACCGGTGCGACCGGGCCGGTGACGGCCGGTCTGGGCCAGCGCGCGGACACCGTCCCCGGGCTCCAGCCCGGTCTGGCCGGGCCGGACCCGGTCCCGGGCGGCGCCGCCTCGCGCGCGGCGGCGCCCCCGGCAGCCGGCGTGGTCACCGGCGCGCGTGGTCGCGGAAGCCGCGGCCGGTCTTGCGGCCCAGGCAGCCGGCGGCGACCAGGTGCTCCAGCAGCGGCGCGGCGGCCAGGCCCGGTTCGCGGAACTCCTGGTGCAGCACCTGCTCGATGGTCAGCGAGACGTCCAGGCCGACCACGTCCAACAGCTCGAACGGGCCCATCGGGTAGCCGCAGCCCAGCTTCATCGCGGTGTCGATGTCGTCCACCGTCGCGTAGTGCTCCTGGAGCATCCGCACCGCGTCGTTCAGGTAGGGGAAGAGCAGCGCGTTGACGATGAAGCCGGCCCGGTCGCCGCACTCCACCGGGTGCTTGCGGACCTCGGCGGTCAGCTCCAGCACGGTCGCGGTGACGTCCGGCGCGGTCAGCACGGTGGAGACCACCTCGACCAGCTTCATGGCCGGCGCCGGGTTGAAGAAGTGCATGCCGATCACGTCCTGCGGCCGCGAGGTGGCCGTCGCGCAGCTGATCACCGGCAGCGAGGAGGTGGTGGTGGCGAGCACCGCTCCCGGCCTGACGATCTTGTCCAGGGTGGCGAACAGCTCGCGCTTGACCGCCAGGTCCTCGGCCACCGCCTCGATCACCAGGTCCACCTCGGCCAGCTCGGCGTACTGGCCGACCGGGGTGACCAGCGCCAGCGCGGCGTCCCGCGCCTGCGCGCTCAGCCGGCCCCGGTCGACCGCGCGCGCCAGCGACTTCGCCAGCTGCGCCTTGGCCCGGTCGGCCTTCTCCTGGCTGCGGGCGGCCAGCAGCACCGGGCGGCCGGCCTTGGCGAAGACCTCGGCGATGCCGGTCGCCATGGTGCCCGAGCCGCAGACGCCGACCGCGCGGACCTCCCGGCCCGCCACCGCGGCCCGCGCCGGGCCGGCCGCCGCGTCGACGGCCCTGGACGAGCCGGGCGCCTCGTAGGTGTAGAAGCCGCGGCCGGACTTGCGGCCCAGCAGCCCGGCCGCGACCAGCTGGCCGAGGATCGGGGCGGGCGCGTGCAGGCGGTCCCGGGACTGCTCGTACATCGCCTCCAGGACGGTCCGCGCGGTGTCCACGCCGATCAGGTCGAGCAGCGCCAGCGGGCCCATCGGCAGGCCGCAGCCGAGCCGCATCGCGGCGTCGATGTCCTCCCTGGAGGCGTACTTGGACTCGTACATCGCGGCGGCTTGGTTCAGGTACGCGAACAGCAGGCCGTTGACGACGAAGCCGGCCCGGTCGCCGGCCGCCACCGGCTCCTTGCCGAGGTCCCGGGCGAACGCGGCGGCGTCCTCGGCGACCTGCGGGGAGGTCAGCACCGTGCGGACCACCTCGACCAGCTTCATGCTGTGCACCGGGTTGAAGAAGTGCAGGCCCAGCACCCGCTCCGGGCGGGCGGTCGCGGCGGCGATCCGGGTCACCGAGAGCGCGGTGGTGCCGGTGGCCAGCACCGTCCCCGCCGGGCAGATCCGGTCCAGCTCGGCGAAGAGCTCCCGCTTCAGCTCCAGCTGCTCGGGCACCTCCTCGATCACCAGCTCGGCCCCGGCGGCGGCCGACAGCTCGTGGCCGACCGAGATCAGCGCCAGCAGCGCGGTGCGCTCCCCGGCGGTGATCCGCTCCCGGTCGACCGCGTGCGCGGTCGCCTCCTCGATCCGGGCCAGTGCCCGGGCGGCCGAGTCCTCGGTGGCCTCGATGCCGATCACCCGGCGGCCGCTCCTGGCGACGGCCACCGCGACACCGGCACCCATCGTGCCGAGGCCGACGACGGCGACCGTGGAAAAGGGACGCTCCATCTGTCCTGACTCCTAGTCCTGAAGGGCCCGCGCACGCCCCGGCGGCCGGGCCGCCGCGCCCGCGCGTGCGGCGGGGGCGGCCGCCGCCGGGGGAGGGTCCGCGCGCGGGGCTGGGGAGATGACGGGTTCCGGCACACCGCCGCGGCGGCCGGTCCGCTCCGGCCGAACTGAGGGGTGTGCCGTGGTGCTCAGGCGCTCAAGGGTGAAAGGAAGCGGCTCTGATACGAGGAAGGAGACCCGGCCCGCCGCGGTTCGCGGCGCCGGCCGGTGAATGACGCACCGCGCGCCCGCCGTGGACACGGCGACCGCAGGCCCCCGCCGGTGCGGCTCCCGTAGCCCGGCGGTGGTGCGTCCGGCCACTGTAGCGAAGCTACCCGCGAGTAGGAAGGGGTGCGGGCGTCACAAAAGGCATCGGGACGGCGGGTCAGGCGGGCGGCGGTGGTCCGAACGGGTGAACGGGCGGACAGGCGTCCACGGGGACCACTCGATAGGGGAGTTACCCGGCCGCGACGGGCGGGGCAACATGGGGGCATGACCCTCGGAACCGCCGCCGGCCCCGCCGCGTCCGCCACCGGCTCCACCGGCCCGGCCGGAGGCCTCGGTGGGCACCTCGCCGCCGTCACGCTGCCCCCGTGCGCCGCGCGCGTCGAACAGGCCGAGGCCGCCGTCGACCGGCTGCGCACCGCCGCCGTCGACGCGGTGGCCGTCACCTGGGTGGACAACGCGGGCATCACCCGGGTCAAGGCCGTCCCGCTGGGCGCCCTGGTGCACGCCGCGCAGTGGGGCGTCGGCGCCGCACCCTGCTTCGACGTCTTCCTCGCCGACGACGGCATCACCACCAGCCCGAGCACCGGCGGCCCCACCGGGGACCTGCGGCTCTACCCCGACCTCGACCGGGTCGTCCCGCTGGCCGCCCAGCCCGGCTGGGCCTGGGCCCCGGGGGACCGGCACACCCAGGCCGGCACCCCGCACCCCGGCTGCCAGCGGCTGTTCGCCCGCCGGATGGAGGCCGCCGCCGCCGAGCGCGGGCTGACCCTGCGGGCCGGCATCGAGGTCGAGTGGGTGGTCGCCCTCGCCGGCGGCCCGCAGGACGAGCCGCAGTACCCGACGCACGGCCCCGCGTACGGGATGCACCGGCTCACCGACCTCACCGACTACCTGCGGGACGTCCTGCGCGCCCTCGGCGAGCAGGGGCTGACCGTCCTGCAGATCCACCCCGAGTACGCCCCGGGCCAGTTCGAGGTCTCGGTGGCCCCCGAGGGCCCGGTCGGCGCCGCCGACACCTCCGTCCTGGTCCGGCACACCGTGCGGGCCGTCTCCGCCCGGCACGGCCTGCGGGTCTCCTTCGCCCCCGTGGTCGAGCCCGGCGCGGTCGGCAACGGCGGGCACCTGCACCTGAGCCTCTGGCGGGACGGCCACAACCTCGGCCACGGCGGCCCCGGCCCGCACGGCCTGACCGCCGAGGCCGAGGGCTTCCTCGCCGGGGTGCTCGGCGCGCTGCCCGAACTCCTGGTGCTGGGCTGCTCCAGCCCGGCCGGCTACCTGCGGCTGGTGCCCTCGCACTGGGCCGGCGCCTACCAGTGCTGGGGCCTGGAGAACCGCGAGGCCGCGCTGCGCCTGGTGACGGGCTCCACGGGGGAGCGGGCCGCCGCCGCCAACGCCGAGGTCAAGTGCTTCGACGCCAGCGCCAATCCGTACCTGGCGGTCGGCGCGGTGCTCGCCGCCGGTCTCGTCGGTCTCGACCGACACCTCTCGCTGCCACCGGAGTTCACCGGGGACCCGGCCGCCGCCGAGCCCGGCTCGGTGCCCCGGCTGCCGACCGGCCCGGCGGAGGCGCTGGCCGCGTTCGAGCGATCGGCGGTGCTGCGCGAGGCGCTCGGCGGGCCGCTGTACGAGGCGGTGCTGGCGGTGCGCCGGGCCGAGGGCGAGCAGTACGCCGTCGCCACCCCCGAGCAGCTGGTCGCCGCCACCCGCTGGCGGTACTGACCGGTGCCCGCCGGGGCCCTGGCGTTGCCCGGGCTGGTCGACCACCACTGCCACAGCGTGGTGGCGGCCGACCTCGCCGACGACACCCTGGCCGGGCTGCTCACCGAGTCCGACCGACCGCCCGCGCCCGGCTGTTCGCCCTTCGACAGCGCGCTCGGCCTGGCCGTCCGGCGCTGGTGCCCGCCCGCCCTCGGCCTGCCCGCGCACGCCCCGGCCGCCGACTACCTGGCCCGGCGGCGCGAGCTGGGCGGCGCCGAGGCCACCCGCCGGCTGCTGGCCGCCGCCGGGCTGGACACCTGCCTGGTGGACACCGGGCTGACCACCGCCGCGGGCCTTCCGCTGCTGCCGCTAGGCGAACTGGCCGCGGCCGCCGGGGCGGTGGTGCACGAGGTGGTCCGGCTGGAGTCGGTGGCCGAGGCGGTGGCGGGCCCGGCCGAGTCCTGGCCGCAGGCCGTCGGGGAGGCGCTGGCGGCCGCCGCCGCGGGTGCGGTCGCGGTCAAGTCGGTGCTCGCCTACCGGCACGGCCTGGCCGCCCCCGCCGAACGGCCCGCGCGGGCGGCCGTGGTGGCCGCGGCCGGCGCCTGGCTGCGCGGCGGGCGGGGCCGGCTGGCCGACCCGGTGCTGCTGCACCACCTGCTCTGGACGGCCGTGGACGTCTGCGCCGGGCTGGGCCTGCCGCTCCAACTCCACACCGGCTTCGGCGATCCCGACCTCACCCTGCACCGGGCCGATCCGTCGCTGCTGACCGGTTTCGTGCGCGCGGCCGAGCCGAGCGGCGTCCCGCTGGTGCTGCTGCACTGCTACCCGTACCACCGCCAGGCCGGGTGGCTGGCCCAGGCCTTCCCGACGGTGTACACCGACCTCGGGCTGACCGCCTCCTACACCGGCCCGCGGGTGGCGGCGGTGCTGGGCGAGATGCTGGAACTGGCGCCGTTCGGCAAGCTGTTGTTCTCCACCGACGCGTACGGGCTGCCCGAGTTGTACCTGGTGGGCGCCGCCCAGTTCCGGTACGGACTGGGGGCGGTGCTGGCCGACTGGCAGGCGGGTGGCGCCTGTTCGGCGGCGGACGCGCGGCGGCTGGCCCGGCTGGTCGCCGCGGACAACGCCCGCGCGCTGTACTCACTGCCCGGCGCACCGTAGCACGTCGGCGAACCGTCACTTTTTAACACTCTTCAACTCTGTTGACGTGTTGGGCCTCCGGACTCCTCGGTTCCGATGTTGGCCAACATGTGACGATTAGATGACTACCTCTTGCGCTTATCAGCGAATATTCATTAGCGTCCCGATCATTCCAGGCGCACCTGCCACACCGCAGCTGCCGCATGACGACTCGGGAGGGCCAACCCCTATGAGAGTTCCTCGGATCAGCCGGACCCGGTTCGCGGCGGTGGGCCTCGTGCTCGCCACCGCCGGCGCCCTCGCGCTCCCGGCCGGCACCGCCGTCGCGGCCCCCTCGGCGGGCTCGACGACCGGTCCGCTGCTCAGCTACGTCGTCAACACCAAGGCCAACCACGGCCAGGTGCAGAAGGTCGAGAAGGCGATCACCGCCCTCGGCGGCTCGGTGGTGTACTCGTACGAGCAGATCGGCGTCGTCATCGCCCGCTCGGACGACACCGCGTTCGCGCAGAAGCTGCGTCAGGCCAAGGGCGTCGACTCCGTCGGCGCCAGCCGCACCAAGGGCATCACCGCCGCCGACCAGGCCAAGGCCGAGGTCGCCGCCGAGCCCGCCGGCGCGCCCGCCGCCGGTCAGGAGCCGTACGAGGCCAACCAGTGGGACATGCGTCAGATCGGTGTCGACAAGGCGCACAAGCTCTCGCTCGGCAACCGCAACGTCACCGTCGGTGTGCTGGACTCCGGCATCGACGCGACGCACGAGGACCTGGCCGCCAACGTGGACGCCTCGCAGTCGGTCTCCTGCATCGACGGCGGCAAGCCGAACACCGACTGGAAGTCCTGGCAGCCCACCACCAGCGACCACGGCACCCACGTGGCCGGCACGATCGGCGCCGCCAAGAACGGCAAGGGCGTCGTCGGCATCGCCCCGAACGTGAAGCTGGCCGCGGTCAAGGTCGTCGACGACGGCGGGTTCATCTACCCGGAGTACGCGATCTGCGGCTTCGTGTGGGCCGGTGAGCACCAGTTCAAGGTGACCAACAACAGCTACTACGTCGACCCGTGGATGTTCAACTGCCCGAACGACAAGGACCAGGCCGCGATCAGCGCCGCCGTCCGCAAGGCGGTCTCGTTCTCGCAGCGCAAGGGCGTCCTCAACGTCGCCGCGGCGGGCAACGAGAACATCGACCTGGCGCACAAGACCGTTGACGTCGCCAGCCCGGACGACACCACCAAGGTGACCCGCCCGGTCACCAACGACTGCCTGTCGCTGCCGACCGAGCTGCCCGGCGTCATCGCCGTCTCCTCGGTGGGCGTCAAGGGCGACAAGGCGTACTACTCCAGCTACGGCAAGGGCGTCGTGACCGTCGCCGCGCCGGGTGGCGACGCCCGCTACCAGATCCCGGACACCCCGGACAAGAACGGCCGGATCCTCTCCACCATCCCGGGCAACAAGTACGGCTACATGCAGGGCACCTCGATGGCCACCCCGCACGTCGTCGGCGTGGTCGCGCTGCTCGCCAGCACCTTCCCGTGGGCCAACCCGGACGAGCTGACCGAGCTGCTCACCAACCAGGCGGAGTCGCACCCCTGCCCGACCGGCGAGTACAACCCGGGCGGCACCGGCGCGTACAAGGCCACCTGCGAGGGCGGCGCGGACGACAACGGCTTCTACGGCGCGGGCATCATCAACGCCGAGAAGGCGGTCCAGTGGTGGCGCTGACGCGCTGACCACGGCGACACCTGAACACTGAGCCGGGGAGCGGGCCCATCCGGGTCCGCTCCCCGGTCGTTTCCTGCCCGGGCCCCGCCCGGCCGACCTCTCCGGGCGAGCCCCGGCCCGCTCACTCGACGTGCTGGTCCCAGCCGGTCTCCACCGACGGCTTGCCGTGCAGGTCCGGGACTTCCTGGAGCCAGGCGGGCCGGCCGGCCCGGGTCCGGGCCTCCCGGCGGCGTTCGGCCTCGCGCAGCTGCTCGGGGGTGGCGAAGCCCTCCGGGAGCCACTGCGCGGAGAGCACCACCCGGGCGGCCAGGTGGGACACGTAGGCGTGCCGGACGGCGGCCGCCGAGTCGAAGCCGGGCTCGTCGGCCAGCCACTCGTCCGGGACGAGCGCCAGCACTTCCTCCAGCAGGCCGACGGTGACCAGCGGGCCGAGCTCCTCGTCGGCCAGCCGGACGTCCGGGGCCGAGCCGCCCAGCGCGTGCGCGCTGAGGTCGTAGCGCCTGCCGACCGCCGCCTCGGCGGTGGTCCAGCGGTGGTGGAAGATCAGCGCGGCGCCGTTGTCGATCAGCCAGAGCCGTCCGTGCCAGACCACCAGGTTGGGGTTGTGGACGGTGCGGTCGACGTTGCCGGTGAGGGCGTCCAGCCAGACCACCCGCCCGGCCTCGGCGGAGTCCACCGGGATCATGCCCGGCCGGTAGTCCCGCGCGCCGGGCAGCAGGTCCATCCCGAGGTTGAGGCCGCCGCTGGCCTTGAGCATGTCCTGGATCTCGGTGTCGGGCTCGTCCGCGGCGACGGCCGGATCGAAGTCCACCAGCCGCAGCTCGGGGACGCGCAGGCCGAGCCGCCGGGCCAGCTCGCCGACGATCACCTCCGCGACCAGCGCCTTGCGGCCCTGCGCGGCGCCGGTGAACTTGACCACGTAGGTTCCCAGGTCGTCGGTCTCCACCACACCGGGGACGGAGCCGCCGGACCGCAGCGGGTCGACGTAGCGCACTGCTGTCACCAGATCGAGCACACCGGCCACCCTATCCCGCCGCCCCGCCACCGCAGCGGCCCGTCCGGTCGGCCTCCGCCCCCGGCGCTGTGATTGGCTTGCCGGTGAGAATCGGAAGACCACCGGACGAGGAGAGCAAGGCCATGGGACAGGTGCAGGCCACCACCGAGCGGGACTACGACGCCGCCCCCGAGCGGGTGTACGAGGCGCTGGCCGACTACCGGGTGACCCGTCCGAAGCTGCTGCCCCCGCAGTACAGCGAGTACGAGGTCCGGGTCGGCGGCACCGGCGCCGGCACCCAGGTGCACTGGAAGCTCCAGGCCACCGAGAAGCGCGTGCGGGACTGCCTGTTCACCGTCTCGGCGCCCTCGCCCGACCAACTGGTGGAGAAGGACGCCAACTCCAGCATGGTGATCACCTGGACCGTCTCGGCGGCCGGTGAGGGCCGGTCGAAGGTCGTCGTCTCGGCCACCTGGCAGGGCGCGAGCGGCATCGGCGGCTTCTTCGAGCGCACCTTCGCCCCGAAGGGCCTGAACCGGATCCACGACCAGGTGCTGGCCAACCTGGCCGCCGAGGTCCGCTGAGTCCGCGAGCTCACTGAGTCCGCCGAGCTCACTGAGCTCGCCGAGTTCGTCGAGTTCGCCTTTCCCGCGGCAATTCGCCCGGGAATTCGAGCGGCCCGCCCACCCGTACGAGCGGAAAGCCGTACGGGTGGACGGCCCGCCACCTCCGGGTGACGAGGGCCGCCCGGCGCGGGGGAGCCACCCTAGGCTCGCCGCCGTGCATATGACGATCCTTCACATTTCACAGCCCGTGGACGGCGGAGTCGCCCGCGTCGTCGCCGATCTGGTCCGGGGGCAGCGCGAGGCCGGTCACCGGGTGCTGGTCGCCTGCCCGGGCGGCGGCCGGCTGGCCGAGGAGGCCGCCGCCGTGGGCGCGCTGGTCCATGACTGGCCCGCCGGGCGCTCGCCGGGCCCGGGCACCGCCGCCGAGGCGTGGCGGCTGCGCCGGATCGTCCGGGCGGCCGCGCCCGACGTGGTCCACCTGCACAGCGCCAAGGCCGGGCTGGCAGGCCGACTGGCGGTGCGCGGCGCGGTGCCGACCGTCTTCCAGCCGCACGCCTGGTCCTTCGCCGCCGTCGAGGGCCCGATGGCCACCGCCACCCTGCACTGGGAGCGCTTCGCCGGCCGCTGGGCGCACCGCCTGCTCTGCGTCAGCGTCCAGGAGCGGGCCGACGGCGTCGCCGCCGGGGTGAGCGCGGACTGGGCGGTGGTGCCCAACGGCGTGGACGTGCGCCACTACGCACCCGCCGACCGCCGGGCGGCCCGGATCGCGCTGGGCCTGGACCTGGACGCTCCGCTCGCGGTCTGCGTCGGCCGGCTGTGCCGCCAGAAGGGCCAGGACGTGCTGCTGGCGGCCTGGCCGGAGGTGCTGCGGGCGGTGCCGCAGGCCCGGCTGGCGCTGGTCGGCGGCGGCCCCGAGGAGAACCGGCTGGCGGACCTGGTCCGGGAGTCGGCCGAGCCGTCCCGGGTCCGGCTGGTCGGGGACGTGCCGGACCCGAGGCCGTGGCTGGCGGCGGCCGACCTGGTGGTGCTGCCCTCGCGCTGGGAGGGCATGGCGTTGGCCCCGCTGGAGGCGATGGCGGTGGCCCGTCCGGTGCTGTTGACCGACGTGCCGGGCGCCCGGGAGTGCCTGCCCCAGGCCGAGCGGGGGCGGGCGGTGGTGCCGCCCGAGGACGTGACCGCGCTCGCCACCCGAATGGCGGAAGCGCTGTCCGATTCGATCGAGTGTGAGCGACGCGGGGCGAGGCTGCGCGATCACGTGGTCGCCCGGCACGACGTCCGCACGGTGGTCGAACAGGTGGACGCGCTGTACCGCCATCTGCTGGGTGCCGGTCCGGCGGCCGGGCGGCGCCGGGCCCGTGTCCCAGAGCGGATCTGATCGTTTCACATGCCGTGAATGCCCGCCGATCCGGCGCCGTCGTATTCGCACCCTCAACCGGATAGGGACGAGGCGCCAAATCCGAAATACCTATTAATGGGCGGCTGGAATGAAACGGCAAGTCAACTTCCAGCCTACGCAGCCAGGTTATGTATTGTCGGATTTCGCCTGCTTCGTTTCGATTTCACGCCGGGAATTCGCGACTGAGCCCTTCATGGTCGCGCCTCGCGCGGCCGGGCCCGGTGCGAGAGGACCGAAAGCCGCCAGCGGTAGCAGGTGCTGTCAGGACCGCGCCCACCGGGCCGGGACGGCCGCTCCGCGCCATCCGGTGCCGGGGCGCCGTCACCCCGGGCACACAGCAGGGGAGTTCGTGCGCTGATGACTATTGACCACGACAGCGTGCCGCGATCCGGTCGGTCCCTGTCCGGCCCGCGGCGGCCCGGCACCGGGCTGCTCGACCGCCCGGCCGGATCCGCCCAGACCCGGACGGTGCCGCCGCCCCGCCGGCACCGCGGGGCGGTCCGATCCCGGCTCGCCCTGCCGCTCGCGCTGGTCCAGGTCGACGCGATCGCGCTGTGCACCGCCACCGGCCTCGCCAACCGGGCCGTCGACCCGGCCGTCCCGCTCGCGCCGCTGCTCGGTGCCGCCGCCGTCCTGCCCCTGCTGCTCGTGCTCAACCTGGTCGGCGGCCTCTACCGCACCCGGCTCACCCTCTCCGTCCTGGACGAACTGCCCGCGCTGGCCGTCCGGGCCGTCGTCGCCACCGCCTTCGCCGTCACCCTGGCCGGTTGCCTGGACGGCCGCTGGCCCGACTGCGGCCCGGCCACCCCGGCCCGGCTCACCGTCCTGCTCGGCGTCCAACTGCTGATCGCCGCCGTCGGCCGCGCCGTGCTCTACCACCTGGTCCGGCGGATCCGCCGCAGCCGCCCCAACCCCGTCCTGGTGCTCGGCGCCGGCCGGCTCGGCCGCCGGGTCGCCGCCGCCCTCAGCGAGCGCGGCGAGTACGGGATGCGCCCGGTCGGCTTCCTCGACGCCGACCCGCCGCTGCTCGCCGGCGACACCGACCTGCCCGTCCTCGGCGGCCGCGAGGTACTGGAGCGCGAGGTCCGCCGGCACCGGATCCACCACGTGGTCGCCACCGCCGGCGCCGCCGACGAGGCCGAGACCGCCGCCGCCCTGCGCGACGCCGCCCGGCTCGGCTGCCAGGTCTGGCTGGTGCCCGCGCTGCGAGAGCACGGCTCGCTGCCCGCTGGCCCGCTGGCCGGAGCCGACCACCTGTGGGGCTTCCCCTGCCTGCGGGTCGGCAGCCCGGCGATGCGCCGCCCCGGCTGGGCCGCCAAGCGCGCCTTGGACGTCACCGCCGCCGGGCTCGGCCTGCTGCTGCTCGCCCCCGTCCTGGTGCTCTGCGCGCTGGCCGTCCGCTTCGACACCGGCCCCGGCGTGCTCTTCCGCCAGCAGCGCACCGGGCTCGACGGCAAGGTCTTCACCGTCCTCAAGTTCCGCACCCTGCGCCCGAGCAACGAACACGAGTCGGCGACCCGCTGGAACATCTCCCAGGACCACCGGATGGGCGCCGTCGGCCGACTGCTGCGCCGCAGCTCGCTGGACGAGCTGCCGCAGCTGTGGAACGTGCTGTGCGGAGACATGAGCCTGGTCGGCCCGCGCCCGGAACGCCCCTACTTCGTCATGCGGTTCGGCCAGGCCTACCCCGAGTACGCCGACCGCCACCGCGTCCCGGTCGGCCTGACCGGCCTCGCCCAGGTCAACGGCCTGCGCGGGGACACCTCGATCGAGGACCGGGCCCGGTTCGACAACCGCTACATCGAGAGCTGGAGCCTCTGGCAGGACGTCAAGATCCTGTGCCGCACCGCGGTCCTGATGCTCCACCCGGACGGGAGCTGACCCGCGTGGCCCTGACCCTTCCCGCCGTCCCGCGGCTCGCGTTACGCAAGGCGCTGCCCGCGCTCGCGGACCGGCCCAGCCCGCTCGCCGCGGCGACCGTCCTGCTGGTCTGCGTGCCCACCGGTGAGAAGGACGTCGCCGCCGCCGTCCACGTCACCGCCGCCGACGTGGCCTCGCTGGCCCTGGTCGCCCTCACCGCGCTCAACCTGCTGCGCGGGCGGCTGCCCGCCGTCAGCCGCGCCACCTGCGTGCTGTTCGGCGGCATCGTGGTCGCCGCCGCCGTCGCCACCGTCGGCTCGATCGACCCGGCCACCAGCCTCACCGGCTTCGTCCGGCTCACCCAGGTGTTCGTCCTGGTACCGGCCGGGGTGCTCTGCTCGCTGCGCGACCGCGTCGACCAGCGGCTGGTCCTCGGCTCCTTCGTGCTCGCCGCGCTGATCCAGGGCGTGGTCGGCGCGCACCAGTACCTCACCCGGACCGGCGCCTCCTACACCGGCCAGCCGATCCGGGCCGTCGGCACCTTCGGCGCCCTCGACATCATGGCGATGTCCACGGTCGTCAGCTACGGCCTGCTCGCCGCCCTGGCCCTGGCGCTCGCCGAGCGCCGTCCCGGCGGCGACGTCCGGCTGCGCCGCGCCATGTTCGCGGCCGCCGCCTTCCTGGCCTTCCCGCTCGCCGTCTCGTTCAGCCGCGGCAGCTGGATCGCCACCGCCGCCGCGGCCACCGTGCTGCTGCTGCGCGCCGACGCCCGGCTCGCCGTCCGCGGCGCCGTCCTCGGCCTGGCCGCCGCGGTCGTCCTGGTCGGCGGCCTCGGCCTCGGCGCCTCCGGCGTCACCGAGCGTCTCAGCTCGATCGGTTCCGTCTCCGCCGCCCCCGACCAGTCCGTCTCCGACCGCTACGACCTGTGGTCCACCGCCGGGCGGATCTGGCAGGACCACCCCGTCCACGGCGCCGGCCCCAAGGCCTTCCAGCAACTGCGCGACAGCCACGCCCCGCTGCGGCTCTCCTCCGGCAGCGACGCCGCCGACCCCACCATCGGCTTCCAGCGCGAACCGCTGCTCTCCCCGCACAACATGTACTTCCTGGTGCTCAGCGAGCAGGGTCTGATCGGCATCGTCGCCTACGCCGCGCTCTTCCTCGGTCTGCTGCTCGGCTGCCTGCGCCACTCCCGCGGCCCGGCCCTCGCCGCCCTGGCCCTGCTCACCTGGGTGCTGGTCGACTTCCTGTACGCGGACATCGGTGGCACCACCACCGTGCTGACCTCCGTCGTCCTCGGCCTCGCGGCCCGGGCCTGCGTCGCGGAGGCCGACCCGCGATGACCACCGACCAGCCGGCCCTCGCCTCCGCCGTGCCCGCCCCGCGCGGCGCCGCCGACGGCCCGCCGTCCGGGCCCGACCCGGCCCCCAGGCGCGGCTTCCTCGCCAAGGCCTTCGGCATCACCGCCGTCCTCAGCGCCGCCGGATCCGGCCTCGGCCTGCTGCGCGACCTCCTGCTGGCCCGCTACTTCGGCGCCAACCAGGGCACCGACGCCTTCCTGGTCGCCTGGACCGTCCCGGAGACGGCCGCGCCGCTGCTGATCGAGGACGCCATGTCCTTCCTCATGGTGCCCGCCTTCGCGCTCGCCCTGGTGCTGCGCGAGGAGGACCCGGACGCCCCCGACCCGGTCCGCCAACTGGTCCGCGCCACCCTGCCCTGGCTGCTGCTCGCGCTCAGCGGGCTCGCGCTGGCCGCCGCCCTCGGCGCCCCGCAGCTGGTCGAGCTGCTCGCCCCCGGCCTGGCCAACCCCGGCCTCGCCGTCACCTGCACCCGGATCACCGCGATCACCGTGCTGCCGTTCGGCGTGGCCGGCTACCTCGCCGCCGCGCTGCGCGCCCACCACCGCTTCACCGCGCCGGCCGGCATCTACGTCGCCTACAACGTCGGCATCCTCGCCGTGCTGCTCGGCTGCCAGTCCTTCCTGGGCGTGCGCTCCGCCGCCCTGGGCGTCGCGCTCGGCAGCCTGCTGATGGCCGGCCTGCTGGTCGCCCCGTTCCTGCGCCGGCTGCGCCAGGGTGCGGGCCCGGGATCGCACCCCGGCGCGGGCCGCGCCGGCCGCTCCCGCAAGGCGCTGGTGCTGATGCCGTTCGCCCTGCTGCCGGTGGCCGCGTTCACCCTGACCCGCCAGTCGCAGGTCTTCGTCGAGCGCTACCTCGGCTCGGCGCTGCCGCCCGGTACCATCTCGCACCTCAACTACGCCGCCAAGGTCTCCCAACTGGCCATGACGGCCGGCATCCTGATCTGCACCGTCACCTTCCCGCTGGTCGCCCGGGCGCTGGCGGCCGGGGACCTCGCCGCCGCCCGGGACCGGGTCGAGAAGGACCTCGGCCAGGCCGCGGCGGTCGTCCTGGGCGGCACCGCCTTCCTGATGGCCTGCGCCCCCTCGGTGGTCTCGCTGCTCTTCCAGCGCGGCGCCTTCGGCCCGCAGGACACCGCCGCCACCGCCGCCGTCATCCGGGTCTACAGTTTCGGCCTGCCCGCCCAGGCGCTGATCGGCGTGATGATCCGCCCGTACTTCTCGCTGCGCCCGGTGGTCCGCCGGGCCGACGATCCGGGCACCGAGGACGGCGGCCGTCGGCTGCTGGACTGGTTCCCGGTCGCCGCGATGCTGCTCGGCCTCGGCGTCACCGTCGTGGTCAGCCTGCTCGCCACCCCCCGCTTCGGCGCTCTCGGGCTCGCCGCCGGGAACGCGGCCGGCATCACCGCCACCGCCGCACTGCTGCTGCACGGCCTGGTGCTGCGCGGCATCCCGCTGCGGCTGCGCCGGGTGCTCGGCGGCCACGCCCGGCTGGTGGCCGCCGCCGGCGGCGCCACCGCCCTCGGCGCCGCCGTCGCCGGGCTGGCCGCCGGCCCCCTGCTCTCCACCCTCCTCGGGGGCCTCACCGTGGCGCTGGCCTTCGCCGTCCTCGGCACCGGCCTCGGCGCGCGTGAGGTGCGCGGTCCGGTCCTCGCCGTGGCCCGGGCCCTGAACCCGCCAACCGTCGCCGATGAAGGGAAGCTTCCCCATGGACAATGAACGGGGAACCGTCCGTTCGGCCCAGGCGGGCGTCCGCCGCCAGGCCGTACCGGCCGCAGCCGCACCACGTGGTGACCTCCCGTACACCGACCCCGCCGGGCCGAAGGCGCAGCTGCCCAGGAGCCGCCGCCCGCTCGGCGAACCGTCCGGCCCCGGTTCCTCCTCGCCGTGGATCCTGATGTACCACTCGGTGGCGGTCGAGAAGGAGGACCCGTACCAGCTGACCGTCAGCCCCGAGCGGTTCGCCGAGCAGGTCGCCTGGCTGCACCGGCGCGGGCGGCGCGGCGTCTCCGTGCGCGAGCTGATGCGGGCCCGGGCCGTCGGCCGGGACGGCGGACTGGTCGGGCTGAGCTTCGACGACGGCTACGCGGACTTCGCGCGCCACGCCGTGCCGATCCTCCAGGCGTACGGCTTCACCGCCACCGCGTACGTGGTCGCCGACCTGCTCGGCCAGGACAACGGCTGGGACGCGAAGGGGCCGCGCAAGCAGCTGCTCACCGTCCAGGAGGTCACCGAACTCGCCGCCGCCGGTTGGGAGATCGGCTCGCACGGCCTCGGCCACCAGGCGCTGCCCGGCCTGCCGGCCGATGTCCTGGCGGTGCAGACCCGGGAGAGCCGGCGCCTCCTGGAGGAGGTGGTCGGCGGCCCGGTCACCGGCTTCTGCTATCCGTACGGCGCCGTCGACCTGCCCGCCACCGAGGCCGTGCGCGACGCCGGCTACGACTACGCCTGCGCCATCGCGCACTCCCCGCTCACCGGCCGCTTCGCGCTGCCCCGCTGCTACGTCGGCGACCGCGACGGCGCCTGGCGGCTGCGCGCCAAACGTGGCCGGCAGCGGCTGCGCGACGCCGTCACCGAGCTGCGCCGAAGCCCCCTGGCCGCCCGGCGGGGGGCCCGGCCGTGAGGGTCCTGCACATCGTCACCGGCCTCGCCTCGGGCGGCGCCGAGCGCCAACTCCACCTGCTGCTGAGGCACTTGCCCGCACACCAGCAGTGCGAGGTGGTCGCACTGACCAACCCCGGCACGGTCGCCGCCGCGCTGCGCGCCGACGGGGTGACCGTCCACCACCTCGGCATGCGCGGCAACCGCGACCTGGGCGCGCTGCCCCGGCTGGTCCGGCTGGTCCGCTCCGGCCGCTACGACCTGGTGCACACCCACCTGTACCGGGCGCAGCTGTACGGCCGGCTGGCGGCCCGGCTCGCCGGGGTCCGCACGGTGGTCTCCACCGAGCACTCGCTGCACGCCGGGGTGATCGAGGGCCGCCCGGTCACCCGCGGCGTCAAGGGCCTCTACCTGGCGGCCGAGCGACTCGGCAGCACCACCGTCGCGGTCTCCCGGCAGGTCGCCCAGACGCTGCACTCCTGGGGCGTCCCACCGGCCCGGGTCGAGCTGATCCCCAACGGCATCGACTCCGCCCGCTACCGCCGCCCGGCCGCAGACCGGGCCGCCACCCGCCGCCGGCTGCGGGCCGAACTCGGCCTGCCGGAGGGGAGCTGGGTGGTCGGCGGAGTCGGCCGGCTGGTCCCCGGCAAGCGCTTCGAGGTGCTGCTGGAGGCCCTCGCCGCTCTCGACCCGGCCGCCCGGCTGGTGCTGGTCGGCGCGGGCCCGGAGCGCGCCGCGCTGGAGCACCGGGCCGCCGAACTCGGCGTCCGGGAAAGGCTGGTGCTCACCGGCGAGCGCGACGACGTGCCCGACCTGCTGACCGCCCTGGACGTGCTGGCCGCCCCCTCCACCGCGGAGACCTTCGGCCTCGGCATCCTGGAGGGCCTCGCGGCCGGCCTGCCGGTGCGGCACAGCGCCTGCCCGGCGCTCGACGAACTGCCGCCCAGCGCCGCCCCGCAGGCCCGCCGGATCCCGTCCGAGGGCGCCGCGTACGCCGCCGCGCTGCGCGACCTGCGGCACCTGAACGACCACAACTCCGATCCGCTGCCGCACCCCCCGGCGGTCGGCCACTACGACATCGCCCGGGTCGCCGCAGACCTGGGCGCCCTCTACGACCGGCTGGCCCGCGCTTGACCGCCCGCCGCCGCCGGAACCGCCGTCACATACCCAAGGAGTCACACCCATGACCACACCGCGCCGAAGGGCCCGCCACCTGGTCCGCCGCTGGTGGCCGGTGGCGCTCGCGGTGCCGCTGGGCGCCGCGGCCGGCGCCGGGTACGCCGTCGTCTCGCACCCCTCGTACGCCGCCAGCGCCTACGTCCTCGTGGTGCCGCAGAACCCGGGGGAAGCCGCCACCGCGACCAACTTCGCCCAGGCGTACGGGCGGTTGGCGGGCCAGCCGCAGGTGCTCGCGGTGGCGGCCGCCGAGACCGGCCACACCCGTGCCGAGCTGGAGTCCCTGGTGCACGGGACCACCTCCCCGGACGCCCCGATGATCGAGATCACTGGCACCGGGACGCGCCCCCAGGAGGCGGCCCAGACCGCCGACGCGGTGGCCCGCTCGCTGGTCTCCTTCGCGAACACCAGCAGCAGGGACACCAGCGTCCGGCTGGTGACGCTGGCCCCGGCCGCCGAGCCGGACAAGCCGACCACCCCGTCCGCCACGCTGGACGTCGCGGTCGGTGGCGCGGCCGGGCTGCTGGTGGGGGCCCTGGTGATGATGACCCGCCGCCGGGGCGAGGCCGCCCTGCCGGAGGCCGCCGAGCCCGCCGGGGCCCCGGTGGAGCCGACGACGCCGGCCACCCCCCGCCCGCGCGGCGAGGAGCCGCCCGCCGCCGACCAGGCCGGCAAGACCGGCCAGGCCGAGAAGGCCGAGAAGGCGGAAGAGAAGCCCGGGAAGGCCGCTGCCGCGAAGAAGAGCGCCGAGGAGCCCCCGGCCAAGGAGAAGGCCGCGGCCGGGAGCGGGCGATGAGCACTGAGACCCGGCACGCCGGCCTCCCCGCCCAGCCGGCTGCGCCGGGCTGGACCACCGAGCTGCGCCGTGAGGACGACGCTCTGGACACCCTCGCCGAGGAGTGGGACGACCTGGCCGCCCGCTGCCGGACCGCCACCTTCTTCCAGGCCGCCGACTGGCAGCGCTCCTGGTGGCGCCACTACGGCAGCCCGGGCAGCCTGCTGGTGGTGCTCGTCCGCCGGGACGGCCTGCTGGTCGGCGCGGGTGCCTTCAGGCGCCGCGGCGGCCCGCTCGGTGGGCTGACCGCCCTGGGCGCCGGGCTGGTCGACTACTCCGACGTGCTGCTCGACGACGACTGCGCCGACCGGGCCGCCGCCGAGTTCGCCGCCGCCCTCCCGCTCACCCGCCCGTGGCACTCCCTGGAGCTGCGCGAGGTGCACCCCGAGGCGGCGGTGCAGCGGGTGTACGAGCACTGGCACGGCCGACGCCGCCGCTACCAGGACTCGCTCTGCCAGTACCTGCCGGCCGTCCCGATGGACCGGCTGCTGAAGCGGGTGCCCGGCAAGACCGCGCAGCGCAGCCGGGTGAAGCTGCGCAAGATCGCCGAGGCCGGGGTGCAGGTCAGCTCGACGCCGGCGGCCGAGGTGCCGGCGGCGCTGGAGGGCCTGCTGCGGCTGCACTTCCTGCAGTGGCAGGAGCGCGGCGTCACCCCGGAGCACCGCACCGAGCGCTTCGCCCGCCACCTGACCGAGTCCACCGTCGGCCTGGTCGCCACCGGCAGGGCGGCCGTCCACCAGTTCCGGCTGAACGGCGAACTGGTCGCGGTGAACCTGCTGCTGCTCTGCCCCTCCTTCGGTGGCCTGTACATGTACGGCGCGCACCCGGTGCTGCGCGAGCGGCTGGACATCGCCGGGCTGCTGTTCAGCGCCGCCCTGGACGAGACGGTCGGCGCGGGCGTCCCGCTGCTCGGCCTGCTGCGCGGCCAGGAGCCCTACAAGCAGCGCTGGCGGCCGGACCAGCTGTCCAACCAGCGCCTGCTGTTCGGTCCGCCCGGGCCGGCGCCGGCGGCCGTCGCCCGGTCCGGCGCGGTGCGCGTCCGCCAGCAGGCGGCGCACGTGCTGCGGACCCGCTTCCCGCGGCTCAAGGAGGCCCTGCTGGCCCGCCGCCGCGGCTGACCGCCCCCGCCCGGGCTCAGCGCCGGGCGGGCGTCCGGGCCGCCGACGGGCTCGCGGACGGGCTCGCCGAGGGGCTTGCCGACGTGGTGGCCGAGGGGCCCGGCGACGGGCTCGCGGACGGGCCGGGCACCACGCTCGGGGCCCCGGGCACGGCCGAGGGCGTGGGCGGGCGCGGCGGGACGATCGGCGGGACGGGGGCCTGGGGCGCCGTCGGCACCACCGCCGGCGCCCCCTTCGACCCGGACATCAGCTGCTTGAACCGGGCGGCGGAGCGCGGGTTGCGGTCGCACTCGAAGAAGCCGTGCGGGCAGTAGTCGGTGACGGTCTGGTAGGCGGTGTCGTGGGTGCGCATCCACTCGACCATCCGCTGCACGAACTCCGGGTTGTCGCCGTTGCGGAACAGCCCCCACTCCGGGTAGGAGACCGGCTTGCCGCGCTTGGCGGCGAACTCCACCTGGTCCTGAAGCCCGTACGGCTCGCGCACGTAGTCGTCGAAGGTGCCCCCGGCGGGCTGGTCGTAGTTGTCCATGCCGATGATGTCGACCACGTCGTCGCCGGGGTAGCACTTGGTCCACGGGATGGCGTCCAGGCCCCGGTTCGGGGTGAAGTCGAAGCGGAACCGCTGCCCCGGCACCGAGCGCATCACGCCGACGATCCGTCGCCAGTACGCCTTCCACGCGGACGGGTCGGGCTTGCAGCGGTGCGTGTAGGTGACGCCGTTCATCTCCCAGCCGAGCGTGAGCACGGTGTCCGCGCCGCCGAGGGACACCAGCCGGTGGGCGAGCCGCAGGAAGTGCCGGTCGAAGTCCCCGCGCGCGCCCTGGGCGAGCAGCTTGGCGACCTCGCCGTCCGGCACGTTCGCCTCGTTGGGCACCAGCATCGGCACGCCGAGGACGAGCGTCCGGGACGGGTCGGCCAGCCGCCACTGCGACCACATGCCGAGCACCATCAGCTCGCCCTCGACGTCGGCCCAGCTGTTGCCCGCCAGGTAGGTGTGGCCGACTTGCAGGTTGGCGTCGCCCAGCCACTGCGCGTACCGGCCGATCTGCGGGATGTAGTCGTCCCAGGAACCGACGAAGGCGCCGAACGGCGGCTCGTGCTTGGGCCGCTGGACGGGCGGGCGGGGGGCGGCGCCGCGCGGCTCGAAGGCGTCCGAGGAGAGGGTGTGCCGTTCGGTCTGGCTGAGCGGCGACCCGGCCGGGACGCTGGCCGTGGCCATCAGCAGCAGGGCGGCGGCGGCCAGCGTCAGGCGGCCGATTCGCATGGTCTCTCCTCCGGGCGTCGCGGGGCGGGGGCGCGCTGGACGGACCGTGGCGCTCCGCTCGCCGACAGTAGGCCCGGCGGGCGTCGGAAAAGCCGAATGTCACCCTAAAGTGGGCGGTATTCGAACGCCGTCTGCCGCAACGCCCGGCCGGGCCTCGCCGCGTGTATCAGCTCTGTAACGGTCCGGCCGGGCCCCGGCGCCGGGCCCCGGAGCGGGCGGCGGCCCGGCCTCGGCACCGACGGTGCAGGTGGGCGGGCGGGTGCGCGGGGAGGGCGCGCGCGGCCGGACGCGCGGTCCGAGGGGTGGGGCGGGGGCGATTCCAGGCTGACTCGCGTGCCCGGTGAAAGGTACGCTCCGGCCGTGTCCTGGAAGCCGCTGCGTGTACTGACCCCCCGCTCGATCCTGCCTGCCCTGGCGGTGATGCTGGTCCTTGCGGCCGGTGCGGCGGCGCACGCCAACAAGCCGGTGCCGTTCGGCGACCGGGTGGCGGGGCCGGGCGAGGCGGAGGCCACGCCGGTCAGCACGCAGTCGCTGAGCACGGCCGACCTGGATCTGAAGGTCGGCCCCGGACTGGAGGCCTTCCACCGGCAGAGCGGCGAGCAGGCCTGGTCCTACCGCCGCGAGGGCGCCACCGCGCTGTACCTGTCGATGGCGGGGGACAACGCCATCGTGGTCTGGGACGACGGCCTGGTCACCTCGGTGCGCCCGGGCGACCACGAGGTGCGCTGGCACCGGGCGGTGCCCGGCCTGGCGGACTGGCTGCGCGGCGACGGCGAGCCCGGCGCCGACAAGCGCACCGACGCGCAGCGCAAGGAGCTGGCCCAGGAGCGGGCCGCGGCGGCCCTGCACACCGTCCCGCAGGGCGGCTCTGCCTGGGTGGCCGTGGTGACCCCGAACCTGACCATGGGCCTGCGCGACGCCGACGGTGACCTGCGCTACAACTCCAAGCCGCCCGGCAGCTGCGTCTACGACCCGCTGCGCACGGTCGGCACCGAGTACGCCGTGCTCGTCCCGCGCAGCTGCACCAACAGCGCCGGGCAGGCCGTCTCCGGCGGCATCAACGGGTACCGGCTGGACAGCACCGGCTGGCAGCTGAACACCGGCCCGAGCGCCTCGGTCAAGGCGCTGGACGGCAGCCGGGTGCTGATCACCGACGGCCCGATCGTTCCGGCCCGGGTGTTCGACACCAAGGCGGCCGCCCCCGAGGCGGCCTGCGGCAGCCCGTCCGCGCCGTTCGCGGCGGTCCGTCCGCAGGGCGGCTGCACCGACCCGGCGGCGAGCCCGGCCCAGGACGCCCCGGTGGGTCAGGACGCCCCGGTGGGCGACCAGGTGCCCATGCAGCTCCAGGCGCAGCAGCCTCAGCAGTCCCAGCAGTAACGCCGCCCGCCGGTACCCCTGGGCGGTAGCCCCGGGGGTTTCCGCGCGGCCCGGTAGACTTGCCGTCATGGCTGACTTCTCCGGGCAATAGCGGGCGCGCGGCACCGCCTCGTGCGCTGTGCCGACCACCGACGACGCCCCTTCCCGCTGCCCGGCCCCGGGCCCCGTCCGGCCGCCCGCCCACGTCCCAGGAGTAGTTTCCGCCATGATTTCCGCCAACGCCCTTGAGCTGCGCGCCGGTGCCCGAATCCTGATCGAGTCCGCGAACTTCAAGGTCGCCGCCGGCGACCGGATCGGCCTGGTCGGGCGCAACGGCGCCGGCAAGACCACGCTGACCAAGGTGCTGGCCGGCGAGGGCATGCCGGCCTCGGGCACGGTGACCCGCTCCGGTGAGGTCGGCTACCTCCCGCAGGACCCGCGCACCGGCGACCTGGACGTCCTCGCCAAGGACCGCATCCTCTCCGCCCGCGGCCTCGACACCGTGCTCAAGAAGATGCGCGAGAACGAGGACCGGATGGCCAACGGCCAGGGCGCCACCCGGGACAACGCGATGAAGAAGTACGCGCGCCTGGAGACCGAGTTCCTCACCAAGGGCGGGTACGCCGCTGAGGCCGAGGCCGCCACCATCGCGGCCGCCCTGGGCCTGCCGGACCGCATCCTGAACCAGGAGCTGCACACTCTCTCCGGTGGTCAGCGCCGCCGCGTCGAGCTGGCCCGGATCCTGTTCTCGGACTCCGACGTGCTGCTGCTCGACGAGCCCACCAACCACCTCGACGCCGACTCGATCGTCTGGCTGCGGGACTTTCTGAAGACCTACAAGGGTGGCTTCATCGTCATCTCGCACGACGTCGAGCTGGTCGAGACGGTCGTCAACAAGGTCTTCTACCTGGACGCCAACCGCTCCGCCATCGACGTCTACAACATGGGCTGGAAGCAGTACCAGCAGCAGCGTGAGGACGACGAGAAGCGCCGCAAGCGCGAGCGGGCCAACGCCGAGAAGAAGGCCGCGACCCTCAACTCCCAGGCCGACAAGATGCGGGCCAAGGCGACCAAGACGGTGGCCGCGCAGAACATGGCCCGCCGTGCCGAGAAGCTGCTCTCCGGCCTGGAGCAGGTGCGCCAGAACGACAAGGTCGCCAAGCTGCGCTTCCCGGACCCGGCGCCCTGCGGCAAGACCCCGCTGACGGCCAGCGGGCTCTCCAAGTCCTACGGTTCGCTGGAGATCTTCACCGACGTCGGCCTGGCCATCGACCGCGGTTCGCGGGTCGTCATCCTCGGCTTCAACGGCGCGGGCAAGACCACCCTGCTGCGGATGCTCGCCGGGGTGGAGCAGCCGGACACCGGCGAGGTGATCCCGGGCCACGGCCTGAAGATCGGCTACTACGCCCAGGAGCACGAGACCCTGGACCCGGACCGCACGGTGCTGGAGAACATGCGTTCCTCCGCGCCGGACACCGACCTGGTGCAGATCCGCAAGATCCTCGGTTCCTTCCTGTTCTCCGGCGACGACGTCGACAAGCCGGCCGGGGTGCTCTCCGGCGGTGAGAAGACCCGGCTCGCGCTGGCCTCGCTGGTGGTCTCCAGCGCCAACGTGCTGCTGCTCGACGAGCCCACCAACAACCTCGACCCGGCCAGCCGCGAGGAGATCCTCGGCGCGCTGCGGGAGTTCTCCGGCGCGGTCGTGCTGGTCACCCACGACGAGGGCGCCGTGGAGGCGCTCCAGCCGGAGCGGATCATCCTGCTGCCGGACGGGGTCGAGGACCTCTGGAGCCCGGCGTACGCCGATCTGGTCTCGCTGGCCTGACCGGGTGTAGACGCGATCTCCGCTTTTAGGACCAGAAAAACTAGTACTTACGGTGTGTCCGGGAATGAAGAAAGCCTGGATTCCGTTTAAGGACTTCCTGTCGGCCCGCCACTCGATCGTGGTCGGGCCGACACTGCTGATCAGCCCTTTCTCGGCGGATGGCGGAATCCGCCCGGGGGCGCGCACTCTACGTGAGCGCCCTGATGCGCTCGGATCACCACCGCAGGACCACGCATTCCCGACATCGACCTTGCCGAATGGGTGGCCAGGACGCGGTGGATGGGTGATCATGGGAATCTGACCGAGCAACGCTACGAGGAGGCACGGGTGGCCGAGACTCTGAAAAAGGGCAGCCGGGTGACCGGTGCCGCGCGTGAGAAGCTCGCGGCCGATCTCAAGAAGAAGTACGACTCCGGGGCGAGCATTCGCGCTCTCGCGGAGGAGACCGGTCGTTCGTACGGCTTTGTGCACCGGATGCTGAGCGAGTCCGGAGTCATTCTCCGGGGCCGCGGTGGTGCCACGCGTGGCAAGAACAAGGCGACCGCCGGGGCCGGTTCCTGACGGTCCGTCAGCTCATGGCTGAATGGCGCGGCGGCAGGGCGCCGACCGGGGAGACGAGGACCGATCGTCCGCCCTCGGGTCGAGTGGACCGGCCGCCGATCGTCATGTCCGGGGTGTCGTCCGCCCCCGGGCGCGCTCCTTCCGTCGATCTTTCCGGGCCGGCGCCCTGCCGGCGCGCGCCCAGGTTTGTTACTCTCCGGTAGCCAAGCCCCTCGCCACCGGAGGTCCCCGCATGACCGCCCCCGTCACCGACCCGCAGGCCCCGAGCTGGGAGCAGGACGGCGTCCGCCTGGAGATCGACGGCGAGCTCGCCGTCGTCACCCTGTGTCAGCCCAAGCGGCGCAACGCCCAGTCGCCCGCCCTGTGGCGCGCCCTCGCCGCCGCGGGCCGTGACCTGCCCGGCGGCGTCCGGGTGGTCCTGCTGCGTGCGGAGGGCGTCTCCTTCTCGGCGGGCCTGGACCGGGCCATGTTCACCCCCGAGGGCATCCCCGGCGAGCCCACCTTCCTCCAGCTCGCCGGCGCCCCCGACCAGGAGCTCGACGACACCATCGCCTCCTACCAGCAGGCCTTCACCTGGTGGCGCCGCCCCGACCTGGTCTCCATCGCCGCCGTCCAGGGCCATGCCGTCGGCGCCGGCTTCCAGCTCGCCCTCGGCTGTGACCTGCGCGTCGTCGCCGACGACGTCCAGTTCGCCATGAAGGAGACCTCGCTCGGCCTCGTCCCCGACCTGGCCGGCACCAAGCCGCTCACCGAACTCGTCGGCTACGCGCGGGCGCTGGAGATCTGCGTCACCGGCCGCTGGGTCGGCGCCGAGGAGGCCGCCGCCATCGGGCTGGCCAACCTGGCCGTCCCCGGTGCGGAACTGGACGCCGCCGCCCGCGACCTCGCCGCCGCCCTGCTGGGCGCGCCGCGCAACGCCGTCATCGAGACCAAGGCCCTGCTCCAGGGCGCCGCCGGCCGCTCCTTCGACGAGCAGCGCTCGGCCGAACGGGCGGCGCAGGCCCGCCGCCTGCGGGACCTCGCCGGGATCGGCGACTAGCCAGGCTGCGTCGTGTGAACGGGCCCGGCCCGGGGAGTGCTCCCCGGGCC
>NZ_JBWKER010000004.1:9772-31508 GCF_056435345.1 Kitasatospora sp. NPDC043950 | reverse complement strand
GGTCGTCCTCTCGGCGTGTTCCCCTTGGGTGCTCCGGGGTGGTTGGTGGGGTTGTGCGCCCCCCCCCCCCCCCGGGCCCTCGGCGTTCCGGAGGCATCCCGGTGGCCCTCCCGGCGGGCGCGGAACGTGGCGAAATGTCAGAGTTATGGGGATTTGCGATATAGCTGGAGCCGTACGACGGGAGATGCGCCCCCATGCCTGACACTCCGACCCCCGCCACCATGCACAAGAACCCCGGCCACGCCGCGGCCGCCGGCTCCGCCGCCCACGCGCCGTCCTCGGCCTCCGCCGCGACCGACGCCGGCAAGCCGACAGGCGAGCGCGGCCGCACGGCGCTGGCCGTCGGCGTGGTCGAGAAGATCGCCGGGATGGCCGCCCGCGAGGTCAACGGCATCCACGCCCTCGGCTCTGGCCTCGCCCGCACCTTCGGCGCGATGCGCGACCGGGTGCCGGGCGGCAAGTCCGGCGTCGGGCGCGGCATCAAGGCCGAGGTCGGCGAGAAGCAGACCGCCATCGACATCGCCCTGGTCGTCGAGTACGGCGTGGTCATCCCCGAACTCGCCCGGCAGGTACGGGAGAACATCATCGACGCGGTCGAGCGGATGACCGGCCTGGAAGTCGTCGAGGTCAACATCGCGGTCAACGACGTCCATCTCCCCGACGAGCCGGACGTCGAGGAGGAGGAAGAGGAGACGGTCGTCGCGGGGCAGCGGCCCAAACTCAAGTAGCGAGCCCACGAAGCGCCCGGCGGCGGGCGGCAGCGAGGACGAGGAGTAGCGGATGAACCTGGCCATCGTCGGCCTGGTGGTGGGCATGGCCCTCGGCTTCGCCGGGTACTTCGGCGGTTTCGCGGCGTTCCTGCTGGTCGCCGCGCTCGGGCTGGTCGGCTTCGTGGCCGGCCGCCTGCTGGAGGGAGACATCGAGCTGGGCGACCTCGGCGACCTGCTCCGCGGCCGCGACCGGCGCCGTTGATGACGGCTCCCACCACCAGTGCCCGCCGCGAACCCGCGGCCCGGGGCCGACTCCGGATCGCCGACCGCGTCTACGCCCGCATCGCCGCCCGCGCCGCCCGCGAGGCCCTCGCCGACGCCTGGACCGGCCGCACCGTCAAGGGCGCACCGCCCGCCGTCTCGGTGGCCGTGCCCGGCAGCACCGTGACCGTCCGGGTCGCCGTCGCACTGCCCTTCCCCGCCGACCTCGCGGCGCTCGCCCGGGCCGTCCGCGAACGCGTCGCCGCGCAGGTCGCCGGGTTCACCGGGACCAGGGTGTCCGAGGTGGTCGTCGTCGTGGAGCGGCTGGTGACCGGGGGAGTGTCATGAGTGCGGGGGGCGAACCGGTGCCCGGCGAGGAGGCGACGGCGGCCGGGGACGGGCCCCCGCCGGAGAAGGTGCGGCGGCCGCGGGCGCCGCGGGCCGTCGTCGCGGCGCTCGTCGCCACCGTGCTGCTGGTGCTCGCGGGCGCGCTGCTGTACGACGTGGTCGCCGTCCGCGCCGGGTACCCGACCCGCCGGTGGCGCGCCCGGATCGCCGACGAACTGGCCACCCGTCACCTCGACGACCTGTGGGTGCTGGTGGGTGCCGGCACCGCCGTCCTCCTCGGCGGGGTGCTGCTCTGGCTGGCCCTCGCCCCCGGTCTCGGCCGCTGGCTCCCGCTGCGCCCGCACGGCGACACCGGCGCCGCCATCGACCGGGCCGGCATCGGGCACCTGCTCGCCGACCGCGCCGCCGGACTCCAGGGCATCGACGAGCTGCGGATCCGGATCAGCCGCCGGCGCGTCCGGGTCACCCTCATCGGGGCGGCGGACCCGGTGTCGGTCCAGTGCCAACTGCGGGACGAGCTGGCGCGGGTGACGCTGGCCCGGCCGCTGCGCCTCGACGTGCGGGCGGGGCCCGGGGTGGGGGCGGCGGGATGAGGCGGACGGGTGTCAACCGGCTGCTGCTGGGGGTGGTCGGGGCGGTGCTGCTGGCCGTCGGCGTGCTGGTGCTGGCCGGCGGGCTCGACCTGTACCGCCGGCTCGGCGCCGACCCGCCGGGCTGGTGGCCGCTCACCTCCCCGGACCAGCCGGTGCTCAGTGCCCGCTCGCGCACCCGCTGGGCGGATTCGACCTGGTGGTGGCCCACCGTCATCGGCGGGCTGGCCGTGGTGATCGCGGGCACCGCCTGGTGGCTGGTGGCGCAGTTGCGGCGCAGCGGCCCGGCCGGCCTCGTCGTGCCGACGCCAGGTGCCACCGGACTCCGGCTGTGGGTCCGCACCCGGGCGCTGGAAGAGGCGCTGGAGAACGGGACGGCCACGCTCCCCGAAGTCGAGCGCGCGGGCGTACGCCTGGTGCGCGCACCTGGGCACCCGCGGTTGCGGGGCGCTGTCCGGCTCACCCCCGGTGGCGATCCGGCGGCCCTGGTGGAGCACTTCGACACCGGCCCGCGAACCGACGCCCGGACCAGCCTGGGCCTCCCGGAACTCCCCGCCGACCTGCGGATCCGGGTCCTCCAGGCCGCCCGGCCCGAGTCGCGACGGCGCCGAGGGCGGCGCAGGCCCCCGCGGGTGGAGTGAACCGGGGGCGGGCGGAGTCGGACGCCCGCCCCCGTGTGCGTTCTAGAGGGGGCGCAGGGCGCCGCCGTCGACGGGGATCATCACACCGGTCAGGTAGGAGGCGGCGGGGGAGAGCAGGAAGGCCGCGACCTTGCCGAACTCCTCGGGGGTGCCGTAGCGGCCGAGCGGGATGGTCGCGGCGGCCTGGGCGCGGGCGCCGTCCGGGTCGCCGCCCAGGGAGTCCAGCTCGCGCACCCGGTCGGTGTCGATCCGGGCCGGGAGCAGGCCCACCACCCGGATGCCGCGCGGGCCGAGCTCGTCGGCGAGGGACTTGGCGGCCATCGCCAGCCCCGGGCGCAGGCCGTTGGAGATGCCCAGGCCGGGGATCGGCTGGCGCACCGAACCGGAGAGCACGAAGCCGATCACGCCGCCCTCGCCGAGGGCTGCGGCGGCGGCGCGGGCGAGCCGCAGCGCGCCGAGGAAGACCGACTCGAACGCGTCGCGCCAGGCCTCCTCGGGGGCGGTGGCCACCGGGCCGGCCTGGGGGCCGCCGACGCTGATCAGCACGCCGTCGAGCCGGCCGAAGTGCCCGGTCGCCTCGGCGATCAGCCGTTCGGCGGTCGCCGGGTCGGCGTTGTCGGCGGCCAGGCCGTGGGCCGTCCCGGCGCCGCCGATGGCGTCCAGCTCGGCGACGGCGGCGGCCACGGACTCCTTGCCGCGCCCGCTGACCAGCACCCGGGCACCGTCGGCGGCCAGCTCCCGGGCGGCGGCGAAGCCGAGGCCCCGGGTGGCGCCGGTGGCCACGTACACCTTGTCCTTCAGTCCAAGATCCATGGGGCCATCCTGCCGGGTGGCGGGCGCGAGGGGGAGGGCTGGGGGCGGGTGGCGGGGTGGCGTGGCGCCGGGGGCGGTGGAGGGGGCCGGGGTGAGGTGGGGCCGGGGGCGGGCTGGCGTTGACGTCCGGGTCAAGGTCTACCGTCGGTCCCGGCGGCGTGCGGAGGCGGGCCGGGAGAGCGGGTGCGGGGATGCGGATCGGGGAGCTGGCGGAGCGGGCGGGGACGACCACCCGGGCGCTGCGGTACTACGAGCAGCTCGGCCTGCTGCCGGCCCGCCGGGCGGGCAACGGCTACCGGGCGTACGACGAGGAGGACCTGCGGCTGCTGCGGCAGATCCGGACGCTGCAGGACTTCGGGTTCGGCCTGGAGGAGACCCGTCCGTTCGTGGAGTGCCTCCAGGCGGGCCACCCCGAGGGCGACTCCTGCCCGGCCTCGCTGGAGGTGTACCGGCGCAAGCTCGCCGAACTGGACGAGTGCATCGCCCGGCTCCAGGACGTCCGGGCCCGGGTGGCCGGGCAGTTCGACCGGGCGGTACGGGCCCGGGACGGGCTGGCGGCCGAGCCCTCCGGACAGCCGCCGCGCTGTGAACTGGCGAACGAATGGGCGAAGGAGTAGACGATGGTGCAGATCCCAGGGGTGCCCGCGGTGACGGACGACACGTTCGCCGCGGAGGTGCTGGCGGCCGAAGGTCCGGTGCTGGTGGACTTCACGGCGGACTGGTGCCCGCCGTGCCGGATGATGGCGCCGGTGCTGGCGGACGTCGCCCGCGAGGAGGCGCACCGGCTGCGGGTGGTCAGCGTGGACGTGGACCGCAATCCGCGCACCCAGGCCGCGTACGGGGTGCTGTCGATGCCGACGCTGATGGTGTTCCGCGGCGGCGAGCCGGTGCGCTCGGTGGTCGGAGCCCGGGCCAAGGCGCGGCTGCTGCGCGAGCTGGAGGACGTGCTGTAGGCGGTTCCCCGGGGCGTTTGCGGGGCCGTCCTTCCGGGCCGGGGCCTCAGGCCGCCGGTACGGCCTCGACCGGCACCTCGGCCTCGGCGGCCTGCTTGGCCCGGTCCTTGGCCTCGCGGCGGGCCAGCACCCCGACCCCGACCGGGATCATCGCGGTGAACAGCCACCACTGGATCGCGTACGCCATGTGCGGGCCGATGTCGGAGTGGTTGGGCTCGGGGATCAGCTCGGGCTGGTCGGCGGGGGCCGGGGTGGTGGCGGTGAGCTCCAGGTAGCCGCCGAGCACGGTGGTGACGCCGGTCTCCTTGGCCTGCTGCTCGGTGTTGATCAGGTTGAACTGCCGGTCGGGCAGGCCGGCGCGGTCCTTGATACCGCTGCTGCCCGTGGTCTCGTCGGCGCGCATCCGACCGGTGAGGGAGACCTCGCCGGTCGGGGCGGCCGGGACCGTCGGGTAGGCGGTGGCGCCGCCGTCGCCGGCCACCCAGCCGCGGTTGACCAGGATGCTGCCCCTGCCGTCGGAGAGCTTGAGCGGGGTGATGACGAAGTAGCCGATCGTGTCCCCGCTGGAGTCGGTCCGCTTGCGGACGACGAACTCGTGCGCCGTGTCGTACTGCCCGGTGGCCGTCACCGGGTGCCAGATGAGGTCCTTGGGCACCGTGAAGCCGGGGGTCGACGACACCGTGTCGAACGGCACCGGGGCGACGGTGAGGGCCTTGCCGATCAGGTCGTTCCGGGCCACCCGCGCCTCGTGGCGGTGCAGCTGCCAGAAGCCCAGCTCGATCGTCGCGGGGATCAGCAGCAGCGCGATCAGCATGGTGATCAGCCACTGGCGGGTCAGCAGAAAACGGTACACATGGGCACGGTACGCCGACCTCACATCCGGCTCACGCACCGGGGTGCGGCGCGACTTCGCGGAGCAGTTGGAGGAAGGCGTCCTCGCCGACCACCGGCGTGCCGACCTCGCGGGCCCGGCGGGCCTTGCCGCTCCAGCTGTTCGGCTCGTTGGTGACCAGCAGGCTGGTGAGCCGGCTCACCGAGGTGGCGATGTGCAGGCCGGCCTCGGCGGCGCGGTCCTCCAGCAGCTCCCGGTCGGTGGCGGTGTCGCCGGTGAAGGCCACCCGCATGCCCTGCACCAGCGGCTTGCCGTCCTCCCAGCGTCCGGGGTTGGGGTACGGGCAGGGCGGGCGCTTCTTGGCCTGGCGGTAGGCGGCGCCGGTCCAGGAGGCGCGGCCGGGCGTGGCGGGCTCGTCCTCGCCGAGGTCGGTGACCGCCACGCAGGCCTGCACCGGCAGCGGGACGCCGCCCTGGCGCGCCAGGTGCAGGCTGGGGCGGAACGCCTCGGCGAGCACCCGGGCGTCGTCCAGGGCGTTGTGCGCGTGCTGCTGGCGGACGCCGAAGTGGGCGGCGAGCGAGGACAGCTTGCCGTTGGGCAGCGGCAGCCGTAGGTCGCGGGAGAGCACCATGGTGCAGATCCGCTGCTCGACCGGGGCGCGCAGGCCGGCCCGGGAGAACTCGCGCGAGATCATGTTCCAGTCGAAGAGCGCGTTGTGGGCGACCAGGACCCGGCCGTTCAGCCGGTCGGCGAACTCGTCGGCGATCTGCGGGAAGGTCGGGGCGCCCGAGAGCAGCTCCGCCGTGAGGCCGTGGATCCAGACCGGGCCCGGGTCCCGCTGGGGGTTGACCAGGGTGTACCAGTGGTCGGTGACCTCGCCGTCCGGGTCCAGCTGGTAGACGCCCGCCGAGATGACGCGGTCCGAGCGGCCGAGGCCGGTGGTCTCGACGTCGACCACCGCGAAGCCCTCGGCGGGGGCGGCGGTGCGCTGGGCGGGGACCGGGACGGTCCGCGGCGCGCCGTACGTCTCGGGCTGGATCGGTTGCATGGTCCAACAGGATAAGCGCCGCCGGGCCCGTGTCCGGTCGAAATGTTCCGGCCGAGCGACCGGAATAGAGTATTCCGCATAGGCGTCGCCTATCCGGTCGACGCCATCCACCGGCTGTCGACACCCCCCGACGGCCGACTCCGTAAGGACGAACTCCCATGCGCGCCACCGTGATCCACGGCCCCAATGACATCCGGATCGAAGAGGTCCCGGACCCGGTGATCCAGCACCCGACGGACGTCGTGGTGCGGGTGGTGAACGCCTGCATCTGCGGCAGCGACCTGTGGGCGTACCGCGGGGTGGCCCAGCGGGTGGCCGGGCAGCGGATCGGGCACGAGTTCCTGGGCGTGGTCGAGGAGGCGGGCGCCGAGGTGCGCGGCTTCGCGCCGGGCGACCTGGTGGTGGCGCCGTTCGTCTGGTCGGACGGCAGCTGCGACTTCTGCCGGGAGGGCCTGCAGACCTCCTGCCCGCACGGCGGGTTCTGGGGCCAGGTCGGCTCCGACGGCGGCCAGGGCGAGGCGGTGCGGGTGCCGTTCGCGGACGGCACGCTGGTGAAGCTGCCGAAGGAGGCCGCGGGCGACGAGAAGCTGCTGCCGGGGCTGCTGGCGCTGTCCGACGTGATGGCCACCGGGCACCACGCCGCCGTGTCGGCCCGGGTGCGCCCGGGCGTGACGGTCGCCGTGGTCGGCGACGGCGCGGTGGGCCTGTGCGGCGTGCTGGCGGCGCACCGGCTGGGCGCGGACCGCATCATCGCGCTGGGCCGGCACACCGCCCGCACCGACCTGGCCCGGCGCTTCGGCGCGACCGACGTGGTGGCCGAGCGCGGCGAGGCCGCGATCGAGGCGGTCAAGGAGCTGACCGGCGGCCAGGGCGCGCACGCTGTCCTGGAGGCCGTCGGGACCGAGGAGTCGATGCGCACGGCCGTCTCGATCGCCCGGGACGGCGGCGCGGTGGGCTACGTCGGCGTTCCGCACGGCGGCAGTGCGGGCGTCGACATCGGTCAGATGTTCGGCCGAAACGTTTCGCTCAATGGCGGCGTCGCCCCGGCCCGTGCCTACATCCCCGACCTGCTGCCGGACGTCCTCTCCGGGGCCATCGAGCCCGGTCTGGTGTTCGACCGCACGGTGGGCCTGGACGGTGTCCCGGACGGCTACCGGGCAATGGACGACCGCTCGGCGCTGAAGGTCCGGATCGCCTTCTGACGATGCGTCAGAAGGGGCGGTACTGCTGGACGGTGCCGCCCCTTCGGCATGTGGCGGCGGTGTTGTGAAGTGGCGTGAGTGATGGTTTTCGGCCAATTGGATAGTGCGAGAGGGTGAACGACTGGCTGATCGCGGTCAACCCCTTTCGGGGCGGGCGCGACGCTCCTAGCATTGCGCGGCGCGCACACGGATTGTGACGCCCCTCACGTCCGATCGTTCCCCGTGTGCGACCGCTACGCCGAAGGAGTGAGGAGAGACAGAGTGGATTCGCCGCCGATCACCACTACCCCTACGGAAGTCCAACTCATCGATGAGAGCGAGGAGTTCCGTACCCTGAGGCGCTCGTTCCGGAGCTTCGCCTTCCCGGTCACCATCGGCTTCGTGCTCTGGTACCTGCTCTACGTGCTGCTCTCCTGCTACGCGCCCGGCCTGATGGGTGCCAAGGTCGTCGGGCACATCAACGTGGCCCTGGTGCTGGGGCTGCTGCAGTTCGTCACCACCTTCGCCATCGCCGCCTGGTACGCCCGCTACGCCGACCGGCGGATCGACCCGACCGCCGCCGCGATCCGCGAGGCCCACGGCGCCGTCGTCCACGCTCCCCGGGAGTCCGCCGAATGAGCCTGCTCGCCAGCTCCGCCACGGAGCACCGCGGCATCACGATGACCCTCTTCGGGCTGTTCGTGCTGGCCACCCTCGCGATCACCGTCTGGGCCGGGCGGCAGACCAAGGACGCGGCCGACTTCTACGCCGGCGGCCGCGGCTTCACCGGATTCCAGAACGGCCTGGCCATCTCCGGCGACTACATGTCCGCCGCGTCCTTCCTCGGCATCGCCGGCGCCATCGCGCTCTCCGGCTACGACGGCTTCCTCTACTCGATCGGCTTCCTGGTCGCCTGGCTGGTCGCGCTGCTGCTGATCGCCGAACCGCTGCGCAACTCCGGCCGCTTCACCATGGCGGACGTCCTCGCGTTCCGGATGCGCCAGCGCCCGGTGCGCACCGCGGCGGGCGTCTCCACCATCGTGGTGTCGATCTTCTACCTGCTCGCCCAGATGGTCGGCGCCGGGACGCTGGTCGCCCTGCTGCTGGGGGTCAACGGGGACGCCGCCAAGCGCTGGACCATCGTCGCGGTCGGCGCGCTGATGGTCGTCTACGTGGTGATAGGGGGCATGAAGGGCACCACCTGGGTGCAGATCGTCAAGGCCGTGCTGCTGATCGCCGGCACCGCGCTGATGACCGTCCTGGTGCTCGCCAAGTACCACTTCAACCCCTCGGAACTGCTCGGCGCCGCCGCCAGCGCGAGCGGCAAGGGCGCGGCCTTCCTCGAACCGGGGCTGAAGTACGGGGCCAGCGACACCAGCAAACTCGACTTCATCAGCCTCGGGATCGCGCTGGTGCTCGGCACCGCCGGCCTGCCGCACATCCTGGTCCGCTTCTACACCGTGCCCACCGCCAAGGCGGCCCGGAAGTCGGTGCTCTGGGCGATCGGCATCATCGGCGTCTTCTACCTGATGACCCTGGCGCTCGGCTTCGGCGCGGCGGCGCTGGTCGGCCCCAAGGCGATCAAGGCGGCCAACGCCTCCGGCAACACGGCGGCCCCGCAGCTGGCCGAGGTGCTCGGCGGAGGCGCCGGCACCACCGGCGGCGCGATCCTGCTCGCGGTGATCTCCGCCGTCGCCTTCGCCACCATCCTGGCCGTGGTCGCCGGACTCACCCTGGCGTCCTCCGCCTCCTTCGCACACGACCTGTACGCCAACGTGATCCGGCGCGGCAAGGCCACCGAGAAGCAGGAGGTGCTCTCGGCGAAGTGGGCCGCCGTCGCGATCGGCGCGGTGGCCATCGTGCTCAGCCTCTTCGCGGGCAAGCTCAACACCGCCGCCCTGGTCGCCCTGGCCTTCGCGGTGGCCGCCTCGGCGAACCTGCCCACCCTGCTCTACTCGCTGTTCTGGAAGCGCTTCACCACCTCCGGCGCGGTCAGCTCGGTCTACGCCGGCCTGATCAGCTCGGTCGTGCTGGTGGTCTTCTCCCCGGTGGTCTCCGGCGCGAAGACCTCGCTGTTCCCGGACACCGACTTCCACTGGTTCCCGCTGGAGAACCCGGGCCTGGTCTCCATCCCGATCGGCTTCCTGGCCGGGTGGATCGCCACCCTGCTCTCCAAGGACCGACCCGACCCGGCGAAGTACGCTGAACTGGAGGTCCGGGCGCTGACCGGGCTGGGCGCCCACTGACCGGGCGCCCACTCACCGACCGGCGATGACTATGCTGGCCCGGCCCGCCGTGACGGTGGCCGGGCCAGCCGCATTCTCGGGAAGGGACGCACGTGCTGCTCGACACCTTCGGACGCCAGGCCGTCGACCTGCGGGTATCTCTGACCGACCGGTGCAACCTCCGCTGCACCTACTGCATGCCGGAAGAGGGCCTGCGCTGGCTGGCCAAGCCCGAGCTGCTGACCGACGAGGAGATCGTCCGGCTGGTCACCCTCGCGGTGCGCGAGCTGGGCGTCCGGGAGGTCCGCTTCACCGGCGGCGAGCCGCTGCTGCGCCCCGGCCTGGTCGCCATCGTCGCCGCCTGCTCGGGGCTGGAGCCGCGCCCCGAGCTGTCCCTCACCACCAACGGCATCGGGCTGGCCCGTACCGCGAGGGCGCTGCGCGATGCCGGGCTCGACCGGGTCAACGTCTCGCTGGACACCCTCGACCCCGAGGTGTTCCACACCCTCACCCGCCGCCACCGCCACCAGGACGTGCTGGCCGGGCTGGCCGCCGCCGAGGCCGCCGGGCTGACGCCGGTCAAGCTGAACGCGGTGCTGATGCGCGGGGTCAACGGCCACGAGGCTCCCGACCTGCTGGCCTGGTGCCTGGAGCACGGCTACGAGCTGCGCTTCATCGAGCAGATGCCGCTGGACGCCCAGCACGGCTGGGACCGCTCCGCGATGGTCACCGCCGAGGAGATCCTCGACCTGCTCGGTGCGCGGTTCACGCTCACCCCGGAGCCGTCCGCCCGCCGGGGCGCGGCGCCCGCCGAACGCTGGCTGGTGGACGGCGGCCCGGCCCGGGTCGGCGTGATCGCCTCCGTCACCCGCCCGTTCTGCCGGGCCTGCGACCGGACCCGGCTGACCGCCGACGGGCAGGTGCGCAACTGCCTGTTCGCGACCGGGGAGACCGACCTGCGCACCGCCCTGCGCTCGGGCGCGGACGACGCCGAGCTGGGCGCGCTGTGGCGGGCGGCGATGTGGGGCAAGAAGGCCGGGGCCGGGATCGACGACCCGGAGTTCCACCAGCCCGAGCGGCCGATGTCGGCGATCGGCGGCTAGCGGGTCCCGCGAGGTCAGGGCGACTCGGCCGACTCGGACGACCCGGACGGCTAGGACGTCTCCGGGGTCCAGTCGGCGAAGGCGACGACCTCCTTGAGGAAGCCGCGCACGCCGAGGAACTGGGACAGGTGCTCGCGGTGCTCGTCGCAGGCGAGCCAGGTCTTGCGGCGGTCCGGGGTGTGCAGCTTGGGGTTGTTCCACACCAGCACCCAACGGGCGTCCGCCCGGCAGCCCTTGGCGGAGCAGATCGGCGTCTGCGGGGTGTCCATCGGGCCGTCCTCAGCGCTAGGCGGGTGGTCTGCACCGCCAGTGTTTCACGCGCTCCGCGCGGCCCGGAGGGAGCCCGCCCGGATCCGGGCATGGCGACGCCGGGCAGCCACGGGGGGAGCCGCCCGGCGTCGGTCCGTCGCTCCGACGGGGGATGCGGAGCGCGTACGCAGTATGTCACGCCAGGGGCCTCGGTTGGGGAGGTCTTGCATGATTAATCTGAGCTTCTTCTGAGCTTTCTTCGAGCCGGATTTTCTCGAAACGTCTCGAAACGGACGGTCAGTTCGGGCCCTGTGAAGGATCGGTGGCAGCGGTCTTTGCCCCGCCTGTACCGGGGGCCCCGTCCGCCCCACCCCTCCCACCCGTCCCACCGGGACCGAGCATCAGCGGGGTGTCCAGCGGGATGTCGAAGGTGCTCGGCAGCCCCGGCGCCCGCTCCCGGCCCGCGTTGGCGATCAGGACGGCGAAGTACGGCAGCAGTACGGCGCCGGCCAGCGCCGCGAACGCCAGCCACCGCTGGACGTCCCACAGCACCACGGCGAGCAGCACGCAGACCGTCCGGAGCAGCATCGAGACCACGTAGCGGCGCTGCCGCCCGCGGACGTCCTCGGTGAGGCTGCTCCGCGCTCCCGTGATCCGGTGGACCTGTCCACCGTCGGCGCTCTTGCCCATGTCCTACCGCCCTCGTCCACGCTCCCGCGCGACTCGCCGCGCGGCCTCCTCACGGTACGCCTGGGCAGCGGGGACGACGAGACCGGGTGGGGCGGACCCACCCGGTCGGGTGTGCGAGGGGACTGTCCGGCCGATCGGGACGGCCGATCGGGACGGCCGATCGGGGCGGGTCATCGGAACGGGTAGTCGGAACGGCGGGGCGAGGGGCCTCACGACCGCCGGGAGAGGAACTGCGGCGGGACGGCGTCGGTGAGCCAGACGCCGTTGTCGCTGATCCGGAACTCGTGGCCGGCCGCCGCCATCGCGGCCGCGTTCACGGTGAGCACCACCGGGCGGCCGTGCCGGGCGCCGACCCGCACCGCGGTCTCGGTGTCCGCGGACAGGTGGACGTCCTGCCTGGCCATCGGGCGCAGGCCCTCCCGGAAGATCGACGCCAGGTGGCGGTCGGCGGTGCCGTGGTAGAGCACCGGGGGCGGCACGGTGGCGGCCAGGCCGAGGTCGACCGCCACCGTGTGGCCCTGGTTGGCGCGGATCGAGAGACCGTCCGCGGAGTAGCCGAAGCGGCGCTTGTTGTTGGTCGCCACCACGTGGTCCAGATCGGCCCTGGTCAGCCGGTTGCCCTTGGCCGCGAGGGCGGTGAGGAGCACGTCGATCCGGATCCAGCCGGACTCGTCCAGCGTGACGCCCACCCGCTCCGGCTCGTGCCGCAGGATGCGCGACAGCATCTTGCTCGTCTTGACCAGCCGCTTCTCGTCCATCATGTCTCTCGTATCCCCCCGTTGGTCAGTGGCTATGAGGCCTGGCTGACCGAACTCATGTTGAAGTCCGCGACACGCACGGGTGGCATCGCGGTGCGGGTGAAGTAGTCGCTCCACTCGCGGGGCAGGCAGCGCTCGGTGCGGCCCGCCTCGGTGATCCGGTCCAGCAGGTCCACCGGGGACTCGTTGAACCGGAAGTTGTTGACCGCGCCGACGACTTCGCCGTTCTCGACCAGGTAGACGCCGTCCCGGGTCAGGCCGGTGAGCAGCATCGTCGCCGGGTCCACCTCGCGGATGTACCAGAGGCAGGTGAGCAGCAGGCCGCGCTCGGTGCGGGCGATCATCTCGTCCAAGGTCGGCGCGCTGTCCTGGTCGGCCGTCTCCAGCACCAGGTTGTCGCCGAACGGGCGCAGCGGCAGGCCGGTGAGGCCGGCGGAGTGGCGGCTGGTGACCAGGTCGGTCAGCACGCCCTCGCGGATCCACTCGGTGGCGTCGATCGGCAGGCCGTTGTCGAAGACCGAGATGTCCCCGCCGGTCGAGTGCGCGAGGACGAACGGCGCCGACTCCAGGCCGGGTTCGGCCGGGTCCGTGCGCAGCGTGAGCGGCAGCCCGGCGAGCTTGTCGCCGATCCGGGTGCCGCCGCCGGGCTTGGAGAAGACGGTGCGGCCCTCGTGGGCGTCGCGGCCGACGGCGGACCAGGCGAGGCAGAGCATCAGGTCGGCGACGGCCGAGGGCGGCAGCAGCGTCTCGTACCGGCCGGCGGGCAGGTCCACCTTGCGGGCGCCCCAGCCGAGGCGCTTGGTCAGCTCGGTGTGCAGGGCGGTGACGTCCACGTCGGAGAAGTCCCGGGTGGCGGCGCCGGCCCAGGCGGAGCCGGACAGGTCGGTGGTCTTGGCGTTGATCTCGACCATGCCGGTCGGCTGGTCGTGGCGCAGCCGCAGGCCGGTGGAGGTGCCCAGGTAGCTGCTGACCACCTCGTGCCGGGCGAAGCCGTACAGCAGTTCGCCCTGCGCGGCGGCCCGGGCGAAGGCCTCGCCGAGGGCCGGGCCGAAGGCGTCGAACACCGCGATCGAGGTCTCGGCGGGCGGCCGGGTGAAGTCCGGGGAGGACGGCCGGTCGGCCACCAGCGGCTGGGCGTCCTCGGCCGGGCCGGCCGCGCGGGCGGCCTCCTCGGCGGCGCGGACCAGGCCCTCCACCTCGTCCGGGGTGACGGCCTCGCGGGAGACCACGCCGGAGGCGGTGCCGTCGGCCCCGGCCACGGTGGCGATCACGGTGAGGCGGCGGCCGCGGGTGACGCCGTTGGTGGTCAGCGAGTTGCCGGCCCAGCGCAGGTTGGCGGTGGACTCCTCGTCGGCGATCACCACGCAGCCGTCGGCGCGGGCGAGGCCGAGTGCCAGCTCGACCAGTTCGTGGGGCTGCATCGCGGTCATCAGTGACCCGCCTCCTGCTGGGTGTTGAGCACGTTGACGTTGCGGAACAGCGCCGACGGGCAGCCGTGGCTGACCGCCGCGATCTGGCCGGGCTGCGCCTTGCCGCAGTTGAAGGCGCCGCCGAGGACGTAGGTCTGCGGGCCGCCGACCGCCGTCATCGAGCCCCAGAAGTCGGTGGTGGTCGCCTGGTAGGCGAAGTCCTTGACCTGGCCGGCGAGTTCGCCGTTCCTGATGGCGTAGGCGCGCTGGCCGGTGAACTGGAAGTTGTAGCGCTGCATGTCGATCGACCAGGAGCGGTCGCCGACGATGTACAGGCCGTTCTCCACCCCGGCGAACAGGCCCTCGGTGTCCGGGCCGTCGGCGGCGGGCTGGAGCGAGACGTTGGCCATCCGCTGCACCGGCACGTGCGCCGGGGAGTCCGCGAAGGCACAGCCGTTGGAACGCTCGAAGCCCTTCAGCTCGGCCATGCCGCGGTCGAGTTGGTACCCGACCAGGGTGCCGTCCTTGACCAGGTCCCAGGACTGGGTGGCGACGCCCTCGTCGTCGTAGCCGATCGTGGACAGGCCGTGCTCGGCGGTGCGGTCGCCGGTGACGTGCATCAGCTCGGAGCCGTACCTGAGCGAGCCGAGCTGGTCGAAGGTGGCGAAGGAGGTGCCGGCGTAGGCGGCCTCGTAGCCGAGGGCGCGGTCCAGCTCGGTGGCGTGGCCGATCGACTCGTGGATGGTCAGCCAGAGGTTGGACGGGTCGATGACCAGGTCGTAGCGGCCGGCCCGGACGCTCGGCGCCTTCATCTTCTCGGCCAGCAGGGTGGGCAGTTCGGCGAGTTCGGCGTCCCAGTCCCAGCCCGTTGCGGGCAGGCCCCGGCCGTCGGGGGACGGCCCCCGGACCCCCGTGAGGTACTCGAAGCCACGCCCGACCGGCGGGGCCAGCGTGCGCATCGAGTCGAAGGCCCCGGTGCGCTCGTCCACCGAGGTGGCCTCCAGCGTGGGGTGCAGCCGGATCCGCTGCTGGGTGGTGACGGTGCCCGCGGTGTCCGCGTAGAACTTGTTCTCCTGGACGGTCAGCAGGCTCGCCTGGACGTGCGAGACGCCCTCGGCGGCCAGCAGCCGCGAACTCCACTCGGCGAGCAGCGCGGTCTTCTCCGCGTCCGGCACCTCGAAAGGGTTCACCTCGTACGAGGAGACCCAGGTGACGTCCCGGTACACCGGCTCGTCGGCCAGCTCGACCCGCTCGGCGGAGCCGGCGGCCCGGCTGATCCCGCCGGACAGGCGGGCCACCGCGACGGCCTGCTCGGCGACCCGCGCCGCCGCGTCGGTGGTGAGGTCCACCCCGGCGGCGAAGCCCCAGGCGCCGTCCAGCAGCACCCGGACGGCGAAGCCGAGTTGCACGCTGTCGGAGGTGCCGGCCGGGCGGGCGTCGCGCAGCCGCCAGGAGGCGCTGCGGACCCGCTCCAGACGGAAGTCGGCGTGGGCGGCGCCGAGTTCGCGCGCCCGGGTGAGGGCGGCGTCGGCGAGGGTGCGCAGCGGGAAGGCGAGGAACAGCGGGTCGACGGCGCGCCCGTGCGGGGCGCCGACGCTGTCGGCCGGAGGGATCGGAGGCAATCGTGCTCCCTGGTCGCGGAGGGTGGCGGTGCGGCGCCGCACAGGGGCGCCCGCACCGCATCATGGCCGGTCCAGGGGGTTTCGGCCAGCGCATTTCGGCCGGTGCGCCGCCGTGGTGGCCGGTCGGTCAGCCGACGATCTCCCACCAGCCGTCCAGCTCCGGCGGGTTGTCCACGTCGACCCGCTCGCCGGGGCGCGGCACGGCCAGCGGGACGGCCTGCGCCTTGGCCTCGACCAGCAGTCGCTCGATCGGCTCGGCCCACGGGTGCAGGCCCAGGTTGAAGGTGCACCAGTGCACCGGCACCAGCAGGCCCGCCTGGAGGTCGCGGTGGGCGCGCACGGCGTCCTCGGGGGTCATGTGGATGTCGGCCCAGGCGGCGTCGTAGGCGCCGATCTGCACCAGCGCGGCGTCGAAGGGGCCGTGGCGGTCGCCGATCCGGGCGTAGCCCTCGAAGTAGCCGGAGTCACCGGTGTAGAAGACCTTGCGGTCGGGGCCGGCGATCACCCAGGAGCCCCACAGGGTGGTGTTGCGGGTCAGGCCGCGGCCGGAGAAGTGGTGCGCCGAGGTGAGGGTGAGCACCAGGTCGCCGAGGGTGCAGGTCTCGTCCCAGTCCAGTTCGATGATGCGGTGCTCCGGGACGCCCCAGCGGCGCAGGTGGCCGCCGATGCCCAGCGGCACCGCGAACGGCGCGGACTGGCTGCGCACCAGGCGCTTGACCGTCGCCATGTCCAGGTGGTCGTAGTGGTCGTGCGAGATCAGCACGGCGTCGACCTGCGGCAGCTCCTCCAGTTCCACCGGCACCGGGTGCAGCCGCTTGGGGCCGACGTGCGCGGCGGGGGAGCAGCGCTCGCTCCAGATCGGGTCGAGCAGCACCCGGGAGCCCTCGATCTCCACCAGCGCGGAGGCGTGCCCGTACCAGGTGATCGCCACGCCCTCGGCGGCCGGGCCGGGGCCGCCGGCGGGGCGGACGGTCGGCACGGGGTGGGCGGGGACGCGGCCCTCGCGGTCGAACAGCATCCGGCGGATGGTGCCGCGGTCGATGTCCGGGGCGGTGGTGGCCCGGGCCAGGGTGGAGGGGGCGTTGTGGAAGACGCCGTCGCGGTACTGCGGCGAGTCGCGCACCCGCTCCTCGTGCTCGCCGTCCGGCCGTCGGCCGAACGCCGCCGGCAGGTCGCGCAGCGACCAGGCGGCCGCTCCCAGGCCGGCCGCGAGGGCGGTCAGGGCCAGCAGCCGTCCGTTTCGGTGGGTGCTCCTGGGCCGTGCCTTGGTCATGCGCCCTGCCTTCGTTCCTCGCGGGACCCTTCGGGGATCGGTACGGCCGGTCCCGGGTCGGCCCGCACCACGGGGGCAACGGGTGCGCGGGGCCGTGTTGTTCCCGTACGGCGGCGTCGGCTCGGCTCCGGCGGTGGTTCGGTCAGGGCGGCTGAGCAGGTGCGGGGCGCTGCGGGTACGGATTGTCGGATTGCGACAGTTCCTCCGGTGCGGCGCTGTGGGAGCCCGATGCGCCGACACCGCCGACCGCCCGATAGCGTCACACTGCGTACGCGTTCCGACGTACGTCCGCACACACGGAGAGAGGTGGATCGTTGAGCCGCTCGGTTCTCGTCACCGGAGGAAACCGGGGCATCGGCCTCGCGATCGCCCAGGCCTTCGCCGAGGCGGGTGACAAGGTCGCCATCACCAGCCGCTCGGGCGAGGTGCCCGAGGCCCTGGAGAAGTACGACGTCCTCGCGGTGCGCTGCGACATCACGGACGCCGCGCAGGTCGACGCCGCCTTCACCGAGATCGAGGAGAAGCACGGCGCGGTCCAGGTGCTGGTCGCCAACGCGGGCATCACCAACGACACCCTGCTGCTGCGCATGTCCGAGGAGGACTTCACCTCCGTCCTGGACACCAACCTGACCGGCGCCTTCCGGGTGGTCAAGCGCGCCTCGAAGCTGATGATGCGGGCCCGCAAGGGCCGCGTCGTGCTGATCTCGTCCGTGGTGGGCCTGTCCGGTTCGCCGGGCCAGTCGAACTACGCCGCGTCCAAGGCGGGCCTGGTCGGCTTCGCCCGGTCGCTGGCGCGTGAGCTGGGCCCGCGCAACATCACCGTCAACGTGGTCGCCCCCGGCTTCGTCGACACCGACATGACCGCTGTGCTCAGCGACGAGCGCCGCGCGGAGATCGTCTCGGGCGTGCCGCTGGGCCGCTACGCGTCGCCCGCCGAGGTCGCGTCCACCGTGCGGTTCCTCGGTTCGGACGAGGCCGCGTACATCACCGGAGCCGTCATTCCCGTCGACGGCGGATTGGGCATGGGTCACTGAGCATGACTGGAATCCTTGAGGGCAAGCGCATCCTGATCACGGGTGTGCTGATGGAGTCCTCCATCGCCTTCCACGCCGCCAAGCTGGCCCAGGAGCAGGGTGCGGAGATCATCCTCACCGCGTTCCCGCGCCCGAGCCTGACCGAGCGGATCGCCAAGAAGCTGCCGAAGCCGGTCACCGTGCTGCCGCTGGACGTCTCCAGCGAGGAGGAGCTGGCGGGCATCGCCGACACGGTCCGCGAGCACCTGCCGACCCTGGACGGCATCGTCCACTCGATCGGCTTCGCCCCGCAGGACGCCCTGGGCGGCAACTTCCTGGACACCCCGTGGGAGTCCGTGGCCACCGCGATGAACGTCTCGGCCTTCTCGCTGAAGTCGCTGACCATGGCGCTGCTGCCGCTGATGCAGGACGGCGGCTCGGTCGTCGGCCTCACCTTCGACGCGCAGTTCGCCTGGCCGCAGTACGACTGGATGGGCCCGGCCAAGGCCGCCCTGGAGTCGACCAACCGCTACCTGGCGCGCTACCTGGGCGAGCGGGACATCCGCTGCAACCTGATCTCGGCCGGCCCGCTCGGCTCGATGGCCGCCAAGTCCATCCCGGGCTTCGGCGACCTCGCGGACACCTGGAACCACCGTTCCCCGCTGAAGTGGGACCTGACCGACCCGGAGCCGGCCGGCCGCGGCATCGTCGCGCTGCTCTCGGACTGGTTCCCGAAGACCACCGGCGAGATCATCCACGTCGACGGCGGGCTGCACGCCATCGGCGCCTGACCGCTTCGCCGCACACCGCTGCCCGGCACCCTCGTGGGGGGTGCCGGGCAGCGGCGTTCCAGGGCGTTCGGGGGCGCCTCAGGCGTCGGCGGGGGTGCACGCGCCGATGGCGCGGCCGGCCTCGACGGAGGCGCGCTGGGCGTCGCCGGCCCGGATGGCGTCGAGGATGGTGGCGTGGCCGATGTAGCGCTCGGCGATCAGCTCGGGGCCGACGTCGTGCCGCAGGTGGGCGCGGGTGACCTCGCCGAGGTCGGCGTAGACGGCGGCCAGCACGTCGTTGTGGGCGGCGGCGACGACGGCCTGGTGGAACGCGGCGTCGGCCTGGATGAAGTCCTCGGCGTCGCCGGAGTGCCAGGCGCTCTCGCGGCGGCCCAGCGCGGCGTCCAGCAGGCCGAGGTCGCGGTCGGTGCGGCGGGCCGCGGCGAGGCCGGCCGCAGAGGTCTCCAGGGCGGCCCGCAGCTCGGCGACCTGCGCCTGGTCGGCGTCGGCGAAGCGGCGGTGCATGACCCCGGCCAGCTCGCTGGTGGCGAGCACGTAGGTGCCGGAGCCCTGGCGGATGTCGAGCAGCCCGTTGTGGGCGAGGGCGCGGACGGCCTCGCGGACGGTGTTGCGGGCGACGCCGAGCTGTTCGACGAGTGCGGCCTCGGTGGGGATGCGTGAGCCGACGGGCCACTCTCCGGAGGTGATCTGGGCGCGCAGCTGCGCGATCACCTGGTCGGACAGCGGGGTGCGCCTCGGCGAGGACAGCGCCACGGGTACTCCTTGCGGCTACGGTTCGATGGACGGGGCCGGCGGGTGGGAGGGCCGGCGTCCGGTGGGGGAGCGGGTCGGCACATCATGCCAATTCGAAGGTGCGCCAATTCATCCCATCATTCTATGATGGTGCCCATGCCTCCCGCAGCAGACACCACCGCCTCCCCACGAACCGAGGCCCGGCCGCAGACCGAGCGGCCCTCCACGCCCTCCTCCGGCAAGTACCTGGGCTGGCTGTTCGCCATCGCGATCGCCGCCGCCGCCTTCAACCTGCGCCCCGTGGTCACCAGCCTCGGGCCGGTGCTCGACCAGGTCCGCGCCGACCTCGGGATGAACCCGACGCTCGCCGGGCTGCTCACCGCCGTCCCGTCGCTCTGCTTCGGCCTGTTCGGCTTCGCCGCGCCCTCGATGGCCCGGCGGATCGGCCCGATCGCCGTGATCACCGCCGGCATGGGCGCGATCACCCTGGGCGTGCTCTCCCGCTCCTTCGCCGGCGGCACCGCGGTGTTCCTGCTGCTGACGGCGCTCGCGCTGGCCGGTGTGGCGGTCTCCAACGTGCTGATCCCGGTGGTGATCAAGCGCTACTTCCCGGACAAGGTCGGTCCGATGATCGGCCTGTACTCGATGGCGCTGTCGGCCGGCACCGCGCTGGCCGCCGCCGTCACCGTGCCGATGACCAGCGCGCTCGGCGGCGACTGGCGCTACGGCCTGGGCGTCTGGGCCGGTCTCGCCGCGCTGGCCCTGCTGCTCTGGCTCCCGGTGCTGCTGACCAAGCGCGAGCGCGGCGAGCGCGCGGGCGGGGCGGCCGCCGCCAGGCTGCCGATCACCCGCAGCCGGACGGCCTGGGCGATGGCCTGCTTCTTCGGCCTCCAGGCCACCGGCGCCTACGTGGTGATGGGCTGGCTGCCGAAGATCTTCCAGGACGCCGGCGTCGACAAGGGCACCTCCGGGGTGCTGCTCGCGGTGACCATGGTGATCGGCGTGCCGGTCTCCTTCGTGCTGCCCAACCTGGCCGCCCGCCGCGGCGACCAGCGGCTGTTCGTCGTCGTGCTGGCCGCCTGCGGCATCGCCGGGTACGCCGGGCTGGCGCTGGCCCCGGCCGGCGCGTCGTGGCTCTGGGCGGTCCTGGTGGGCCTGTCCAACTGCGCCTTCCCGCTGGTGCTGACGATGATCGGGCTGCGCGCCCGCACCGCCGGCGGGGTCGCCCAGCTCTCCGCCTTCGCCCAGGGCGTCGGCTACCTGATCTCCATCCCCGGCCCGATCCTGATCGGCCGGATCTACCAGATGACCGGCGAGTGGTACGGCCCGCTGGGCTTCCTGGCGCTGCTGCTGGTGCCGCAGATGCTGTTCGGCCTGCGGGCCGCGATGGCCCGGCACATCGAGGACGAAGCGGTCCACCCCGTGGCGCAGGTCAAGGCCTGACCAAGGGACGGCCAACCCCGAGGGGTCGGTGACCGACGGGCGTGTTCGGGGTGGAAGAATCCCGGACATGCCCGTTCTCGATCCCAACCCGACCGACGGCCGCAAGCAGCTCGGCCAGATCGCCCTGGCGATCGCCGGCATCGTGGTGCTGGTGGCGATCATCGCCTCCGTCGCCGCCGCCATAGGCTGATCCGGTCCATCCCCCCCCGCGTAGCACCGCCGTTCACCGGCCACCCCCGTTTATCGGAAGGCCGGACGAACGGCGGATGATGACACCCGCCACCCCTGCGAGTGGCGGCATCCGGGAGCACCGCGCCCCGGAGCGGCTTTTCTGCCAAGCTTGCTGGGTATGAGCGCCGACACGTCCCGCAGGATCATCGTTCTCCGCCATGCCAAGGCCGACTGGCCCAACGGCGTGGACGACCACGAGCGGCCGCTGGCCGACCGGGGCCGTCACCAGGCCCCGGACGCCGGCCGCTGGCTGGTCGACTCCGGCATCAACCCCGAGTACGTGCTCTGCTCCACCGCGCTGCGCACCCGCGAGACGTGGAAGCTGGCGGCGCACGAGCTGCCGAAGCGGGCCCGCAAGACCGTGTACGAGGACCGCATCTACGAGGCCAGCCCCGGCGAGATCATCGCCGTCCTCCAGGAGACCCCGGAGGAGTACGCGGACGTGGTGCTGGTCGGGCACAACCCCGGCGTGCTGGGCCTGACCCAGGTGCTGGCCGGGGACGCGGGCGACCGGGACGCGCTGGAGCGGCTGCGGCTCGGCGGCTTCCCGACGGCGGCGATCGCGGTGCTCAGCTTCAGCGGCTCGTGGAAGGGCGTCGAGCCGGGCGCGGCCGCGCTGGTCTCGTACTACACGCCGCAGGACTGACCCGGTACGGAGCTCCGAGTTCCGTACGGGCTCCGGGGTTCCGGGCTTCGATGACGACGAGGGGGGGGGGGGGGGGGGGGGGGGGGGGGGGGTGGGGGTGGGTGTGGGTGTCTTGGTTTTGTTTGTGTTTTTCCTCTGCGCTCTCCCTCTCCTCTCCCCCCCCCCCCGCCCCCC
>NZ_JBWKER010000004.1:0-9762 GCF_056435345.1 Kitasatospora sp. NPDC043950 | reverse complement strand
GAGAGAGGGGGGGGGCGCACGACCGGCTTCCCCGCGCCCCTCGTGTGCGTCTTCGGGCTCTACTCGGTCAGGCTGCCGTCCACCGCGTCGGCCGCCTCGACCTCCTCCCGGGTGATGCCCAGCAGGTACAGCACGGTGTCCAGGAACGGCACGTTGACGGCGGTGTCGGCGGCCTCGCGCACCACCGGCTTGGCGTTGAACGCCACGCCCAGCCCGGCCGCGTTCAGCATGTCCAGGTCGTTGGCGCCGTCGCCGATCGCCACCGTCTGCGACAGCGGCACCTTCGCCTGCTCGGCGAACCGGGCCAGCCAGCGGGCCTTGCCCGCGCGGTCCACGATCTCGCCGACCACCCGGCCGGTGAACTTGCCGTCCACCACCTCCAGGGTGTTGGCCGCCGCGAAGTCCAGCCCCAGCTCCTCGACCAGGTGGTCGGTGACCTGGGTGAACCCGCCCGACACCACCGCGACCTGGAAGCCCAGCCGCTGGAGCGTGCGGATCAGGGTGCGCGCGCCCGGCGTGAAACGGACCTCCGCGCGCACCTTCTCGGTCACCGAGGCGTCCAGCCCGGCCAGCAGCGAGACCCGGGCCCGCAGCGACTCGGCGAAGTCCAGCTCGCCGCGCATCGCCTGCGCCGTCACCTCGGCGACCTCCTCCTCGCAGCCCGCGTGGGCCGCGAACAGCTCGATCACCTCGTCCTGGATGAGCGTGGAGTCGACGTCCATCACCACCAGGCGCTTGGCCCGGCGCTCCAGCCCGGCCGCGACCACCGCGACGTCCACCCGCTGGGTGGCCGCCTCCTGGGCCAGCTCGGCCCGCAGCTCGTCGGTGGCCACACCGGACACGGCCAGCTCGACCGCCGTCACCGGGTACTTGGCGAGCCGGAACACACGGTCGATGTTGCCGCCCGCCGCGGTGATCCGGGAGGTGAGCGCGGAGACGGCGGCGGAGGTCAGCGGATTGCCGAGCACGGTGACGTGCGAACGGCCCTCGCGGCGCGGCCGGTTGTCGCCGATGCCGGAGAGGATCTCGGCCTGGAGCTTCTGCTCCTCCGCCCAGCGGTGCACGGTGGCCCGCAGTCCGCCCTCGGCGCCGGGAGCGGTGGGCGGGGTGACCAGTGCGCAGAGCGTGATGCGGCCACGGGTCACGACCTGTTCGATGTCGATCACGTCGACGGCGAAGCCTGCCAGGGTGGCGAAGAGGCCGGCGGTGATGCCGGGGCGGTCCTTGCCGAACACCTTGACGAGCAGGGTGCGCTCGTCCGCGGTCCGGGGCTGGGCGGCGGGGAGGGGCTCAGCGGCCAGGGGCGATGCGTTCATGGTGCCTCCCACGCTACCCGCCGGCCGGCGGGCCCAGAGCACCCGTCCCACGTCGCGGACGGGTGCCGGGTAGCAGCCTGGTCACAGTCACCCGGGGCGACTTCTATCGGCGGTCAGCAGGCTGGAATGATTCCCCCCGTCAGTTTCGGAAACATCGCACCCCTGGTCGGGGGCACAATTCGGGGGAACCGAGAGAGCGGGGCAGGCGCACAGTGCCGCAACTCGTCATCGATATCAACGGACAGCAGCGGACTCTGGAGCCCGGGCGGTCCTACACCATCGGGCGCAACCCGCAGTCGGACTTCCCGTTCGACGACGCCAGGGTCTCCTGGAACCACGGGACCATCACCTTCAACGGCAGCGGCTGGCAGCTGGACGACCACGGCAGCACCAACGGCACCTACACGGCCGGCGCCCGGACGACGCAGGCCCAGCTGTTCCCCGGCGCCGTCGTCAACCTCGGCAACCCGGAGAACGGACCCCGGCTCGGCTTCTCCGCGCCCGCCCACGCCGCCCCGCACGCCGCCGCCCCCCAGGCTCCCGCCTGGCACGAGGCCGCCACCAGCCGCAGCGCCGCGCCGACGCCCCAGCCGCCGGCCCCGCAGCAGGGCTGGTCGCCGCAGGCCCCCTACCCGCCGCAGCCCGAGCAGGCCTGGGCGGGTCGGCCCCAGCCACCGTTCCCGCACCAGCAGCACCCGCCCCAGCCCCAGCCCCAGCAGGGCGGCTTCCCGCAGCAGCAGGCCTTCCCGCCCGCCCCGCAGGACGGCGACGGCCCGCAGCCGACGATCATCCGCAACCTGACCGCCGCCATGCGCACCGTCCGGATCGGCCGCGCGCTCGACAACGACGTCGTGGTCTCCGACCTCCAGGTCTCCCGCCACCACGCCGAGCTGCGCCAGCTCCAGGACGGCCGCTACGAGATCGTCGACCTCGGCAGCCACAACGGGATCTTCCTCAACGGCCAGCGGGTGCAGCGCCAGCTGATGGGCCCGCAGGACCGGCTGACCGTCGGCCACTCCAGCTTCGTCCTGGTCGGCGACCAGCTGCAGGAGTTCGTCGACACCGGCGCGGTCTCCTTCTCCGCCCGCCACCTGACCGTCGAGGTCGAGCACAAGGGCGCCAAGAAGATCCTGCTCGACGACGTCAGCTTCGGCGTCCCGGAGAAGTCCCTGGTCGCCGTCATCGGCCCGTCCGGCTCCGGTAAGTCGACCCTGCTGCGCGCCCTCACCGGCTACCGCCCGGCCGACCGCGGCGAGGTCCTGTACGACGGCCGCAACCTCTACAAGCAGTTCGCCGAACTGCGCTCGCGCATCGGCCTGGTGCCGCAGTCCGAGATCCTGCACAAGGAACTCACCGTCCGCACCGGCCTCAAGTACGCGGCCCAGCTGCGCTTCCCCGGCGACACCGAGGCGCGCGAGCGCGCGGCCCGGATCGACGAGGTGCTGTACGAGCTGCGCCTGGACAAGCGCGCCGACAACAAGATCACCGCGCTCTCCGGCGGCCAGCAGAAGCGCGTCTCGGTCGCCCTGGAACTGCTCACCAAGCCGTCGCTCATCTTCCTGGACGAGCCCACCTCGGGCCTCGACCCGGGCATGGACCGCGAGGTCATGCAGATGCTGCGCGGTCTCGCCGACGACGGCCGCACCATCCTGGTCGTCACCCACTCGGTGGCCGAACTCGCGCTCTGCGACCGGCTGCTGGTGATGGCGCCGGGCGGCGCGGTGGCCTACTTCGGCCCGCCGGACGAGGCGCTGCACTTCTTCGGGTACGAGACCTGGGCGGACGTCTTCCAGGCCTTCGAGAACTACCCGGACCACGACTGGGCCGGCCGCTACCGCGGCTCGGTGCACTACCAGCAGTACTCCGCCCCCGACGTGGAGTCGGGCGAGGTGCAGCACGCCCAGGTCGCCCAGGAGGCCGTCCGGCCGCCGAAGCCGCAGAGCTGGGGCTCCCAGCTGTGGACGTTGATGCGCCGCTACATGTCGGTCCTCGCCTCGGACCGCGGCTTCCTGGCGCTGTCGGTGCTGCTGCCCGCCGTCATCGGCGCGGTCAGCGTGCTGGTCCCCAACGGGGCGGGCCTCGCGCCCAATCCGAACACGCAGCTCCACCTCAACAGCGGGGCCGCGACGATCATCATGATCCTGGCGATCGGAGCCTGCTTCTCCGGAGCGGCCAACTCGGTCCGCGAACTGATCAAGGAACGGGCCATCTACGAACGGGAACGGGCCACCGGGCTCTCCCGCTCGGCGTACATGATGTCCAAGATCATCGTGCTGGGCTTCTTCAGCGTGATCCAGGGCGCCATCGTCGCCGCGGTCGGCTTCCTGCCGCGCAAGCTCCCCGAGCACGGCCTGATCGTCAAGGACCTGCCGATCATCGAGATGACCATCGGCATGATCCTGCTCAGCTTCACCGCGATGATGTTCGGCCTGATGATCTCGGCCCTGGTCAAGACCGCCGAGAAGACCATGCCGCTGCTGGTCATGTTCGCCATCATCCAGGTCGTCTTCACCGGCTGCCTGTTCCAGCTCTTCGGCAAGCCCGGCCTGGAGCAGGCCGCCTGGCTGATGCCGGCCCGCTGGGGCACCGGCATCGTGGCCACCACACTGGACCTGTCCAAGCTCATGGGCCCCTGGAACAAGGACTTCCAGAACCCCCAGTACGACCCGCTGTGGACCGCCAGCGTCGCCCAGTGGGCGATCGACGCGGGCGCGCTGATCGCGATCTCGATCGTCATCGGCGTCATCGTCACCCGGCTCCAGCGCCGCCACGAGCCCGAGGTCATGCAGAAGGGCTGACCCCCTTCGCCCCGCCCGACGAGGGGCGGCTCTCCCATCACCCGGAGAGCCGCCCCTCCTCCATTGCGCGGGCCCCGAGACCTAGGTCCCCGGACCTGCGCCCACCCCGGCCGCGGACCGACGCGGCGGCGCCCGCGGCGGCGGTAGTTTGGCGGTATGCCCAGCACGCCCAGCGACCACCGGAGCCCGGCCGGTCCGCACCTCGACCTGCGCGGCCCGGCCCGCCCGATGCCCGGCTGCGACCCCTGCCTGGCCGGCATCGAGGCGGTCAGCCAGGCGCTGCTCGCGATGAGCCGGCACCTGGAGGTCCGCGAGGTGCTGCGCCGCATCACCGCCTCCGCCCGCGACCTGCTCGGCGCCGAGTACGCGGCTCTGGGCGTGCCCGACGACCACGGCGGCTTCGCCCAGTTCGTCGTCGACGGCGTCACCGACGAGCAGTGGCGGGCGATCGGCCCGCTGCCCCGCCAGCACGGCGTCCTCGCCAAGATGCTGCACGAGACCGGCCCCACCCGGCTCGCCGACGTCCGCAGGGCCCCGGCCTTCGGCGGCTGGCCGGCCGCCCACCCCGAGATGGACGCCTTCCTCGGCATGCCCATCCTGGACGCCGAGGCCGCCGAGGACGAACCGCAGGTCACCGGCGTCATCTTCCTCGCCAACAAGCGCGGCGGCGGCCTGTTCACCGACCACGACGAGGAACTGCTGCGGATACTCGCCGCGCACGCCGCCCTCGCCCTCTCCAACGCCCGCCTGTACGAGCGCAGCCGCGAGCTCACCCTGGCCGGCGAACGCGCCCGCATCGCCCACGACCTGCACGACGCCGTCGCGCAGAAGCTCTTCTCGCTGCGGCTCACCGCCAAGGCCGCCGCCACGCTCGTCGACCGCGACCCGGCCCGGGCCCGCGCCGAACTCGCCGAGGTCGCCCGGCTCGCCGCCGAGGCCGCCGACGAACTGCGCGCCGTCGTCGTCGAACTGCGCCCCGCCGCCCTGGAGGAGGACGGGCTGAGCGCCACCCTCGCCTCCCAGGTGCAGGTCCTCGACCGGGCCCACACCGCGGACGTCGCCTTCGCCGCCGACGGCGTCCGCGCCCTGCCGCCCGCGCAGGAGGCCGCGCTGCTGCGGGTCGCCCAGGAGGCGCTGCACAACGCGCTGCGCCACTCCGGAGCCGGCCGCGTCACCGTCACCCTGGCCGGCACGCCCGCGCGCGGCGCCGTGCTGCGGGTGCGCGACGACGGGCACGGCTTCGACCCCGAGTCCGTCCGCCGGGCCGGGCGCCACCTCGGCCTGGCCTCGATGCGCGACCGCGCGGCCGCCGTCGGCGGCACGCTCACCCTGGAGTCCGCCCCCGGCCGGGGGACGCTCGTCGAGATGGAGGTCCCCGGTGCCTGACAACCCGCCTGACAGCACGCCGTCGATCCGCGTCCTGCTGGTCGACGACCACCAGGTGGTCCGCCGCGGGCTGCGCACGTTCCTGGAGGTCCAGGACGACATCGAGGTGGTCGGGGAGGCCGCCGACGGGGCGGAGGGCGTCGAGCGCGCCCGCGAACTCGACCCCGACGTCGTCCTGATGGACCTCAAGATGCCCGGTGTCGACGGCATCGAGGCGCTGCGCACGCTCAAGGGCGAGGGCAGCCGGGCCCGGATCCTGATCGTCACCAGCTTCACCGAGCACCGCACGATGGTCCCCGCGCTGCGGGCCGGCGCCGCCGGGTACGTCTACAAGGACGTCGACCCGGAGGCGCTGGCCGGCGCGATCCGCTCGGTGCACGCCGGCCACGTCCTGCTCCAGCCCGAACTGGCCGAGGCGCTGCTCGCCGACGACGGCCCCCGCGCCCCGCAGGGCCGCGGCGGCACCCTCACCGAACGCGAGCGCGAGGTCCTCGGCCACATCGCCGACGGCCGCTCCAACCGGGAGATCGCCCGCAGCCTGCACCTGTCGGAGAAGACGGTGAAGACCCACGTCTCCAACATCCTGATGAAGCTGGACCTGGCGGACCGCACCCAGGCGGCCCTGTGGGCCGTCCGCAACGGCGAGGCGCGGGACGGCGGCCCGTCCTAGCGGGCCGCGTCCTGAGCGGCCCCGTGTTCGGCGGGCCCCGTGCTCAGCGGGCCCCGTGCTCAGCGCTCCTCGTGCTGAGCGTTCCTCGTGCTGAGCGGGCCCCGTGCTCAGCGGTCCTCGCGCTCGTCGACCAGCGCGTTGTACGCCGCCACCTGCGCCCGCCGGGCGGTGCGCCGCAGCGGCGCCAGCACCGCCTGCCGCGCCGCCATCTCGGAGGCGCTGACCGCCGCGCCGTGCCCGCCCGCGGCGATCGCCAGCAGCGCCGACACCTGCCGGGCCGACTCCAGCACCCGCACCGCACGCGGCGGGTACCCGGGCGCCAGCAGTTCGGCGTGCCCGCGCCGGCGGTACGCCTCCAGCGCCCGCAGCGCCTCCGGTCCGGCGCCCGCCACGTCCAGGCGGGTCAGCAGGAGCGTCGCCTCGCGCAGCCCGTCGGCCAGCTCCCGTTCGGCCTCGTGCAGCGACGGGACGTCGGCCGGCGGTGTGTCGTTGGTCTCAAGGCAGCGCCACAGCACCGTCGCCGAACGGTCCCCGGCCGGGCCGAACACCTCCACCTCCGGCACCAGTCCGAGCGGGACGCCCACCGCCAGCACCGCCTCCCCGACGCCCATCGCCGCTTCGTTGAACGGTGCCGGACCGGTCAGCCCCAGCGGGTGCCCGGCGGACGGCAGCGCCAGTCGCAGGCCCTTGACCCCGAGCACCCGGAGCCGTCCCAGCGCCCAGGTGAGGCCGTGCCGTTCGCCCGGCCCGTCCCCGGGCAGCCCGGTCACCCGGTGGCTCTCGTCGTCGCCCAGCACGGCCGCCGCGGCGTTGTCCGGCGGCACCAGACCGGCCAGCAGGGCGTTGCCCCACGCGGTCAGCCGCCCCGAACGGGGTTCTTCGTACGGATTGTCGGGAGGAGTCGCGAGCATCCGGCCAGCCTACGGAATCGGCGGTCATCCGCGTGGCGTAGGTTTGCCCATGCGTGTGCGGCGCACCCACCCCGTGCCCACCGGCTGCCGGAGTAGGCTCGCCGCCCGCACCGACGGCCGAAATTCTTGTATTGGGGAAGGCGTAGGCATGAGCGACGTGCTGGAGCTGGTGGACGTATCCGTGGTCCGGGAGGGACGCGCGCTGGTCGACCAGGTCTCGTGGTCCATCTCCGAGGGGGAGCGCTGGGTCATCCTGGGCCCCAACGGCGCCGGGAAGACCACCCTGCTGCAGATCGCCGCCACCTACCTGTTCCCGACCGCGGGCAAGGTGTCGGTGCTGGGCGAGAAGCTGGGCGAGGTCGACGTCTTCGAGCTGCGCTCCCGGATCGGCCTGGCCGGCGCCGCCATGTTCGACAAGCTGCCGGCCGAGCAGACGGTGCTGCAGACCGTGCTGACCGCCGCCTACGGCATGACGGTCAGCTGGCAGGAGACCTACGAGCAGTTCGACGAGTCCCGCGCGCTCGCGCTGCTCGACCGGATGGGCATGTCCAACCTCACCGGCCGCAAGTTCGGCACCCTCTCCGAGGGCGAGCGCAAGCGCACCCTGATCGCCCGCGCCCTGATGACCGACCCCGAGCTGCTGCTGCTCGACGAGCCCGCGGCCGGCCTGGACCTCGGCGGCCGCGAGGACCTCGTCCGCCGGCTCGGCGCGCTCGCCCAGGACGAGTTCGCCCCGGCCATGGCGATGGTCACCCACCACGTCGAGGAGATCGCGCCGGGCTTCACCCACGTCCTGATGATCCGCCAGGGCAAGGTGCTCACCGCCGGTCCGATCGACACCGAGCTGACCGCCCGCAACCTCTCCAAGTGCTTCGGCCTGCCGCTCACCCTGGAGCGCCACGGGGACCGCTGGTCCGCGCAGGGCCTGCCGCTGGGCTGAGCCCCCGCCCGCGCCCCGCCCGCGCCTCGCACGCTCCGATGTCGTCGGGTTTCCGGGGACCGGTCGCACGCGCGACCGGTTTCCGCCCCTCGACCTGCGGGAACTGTCCGCCTCGAAGGCCCTTCGCTCCCTAGGATGGACACGTGGACAGCTGGATCTGGTGGCTCCTGGCCGCCGTCGGGCTCGGCATACCGCTGGTGCTGACCGCGATGCCGGAGTTCGCCATGTTCGCGGTCGGTGCGCTGGCGGCCGCCGGCGTGGCCGGGCTGGGCGGAGACGCGGTCTGGCAGACCCTGGTCTTCATCGCGGTCTCGGTCTCGCTGCTGGTCTTCGTCCGCCCGATCGCCTACCGGCAACTGCGGCAGGGCCCGCACATCAAGATGGGCATCGAGGCGCTCCAGGGCGCCACCGCGGTCGTCGCGGAAACCGTCGACGGGGAGGGCGGACGGATCAAGCTGAACGGCGAGATCTGGTCGGCCCGCGCGCTCCACCCGGACAGCGTGTACCAACCGGGGCAGCAGGTCGACGTCGTCGAAATCCAGGGCGCGACCGCCCTGGTCATCTAGGGGAGAGTCCGTGGAACCCGTCCTTATCGTTTTGGTCGTCCTGGTCGTGGTGGCCTTCATCGCGCTGATCAAGACGATCCAGGTCATCCCGCAGGCCAGCGCCGCGATCGTGGAGCGCTTCGGCCGCTACACCCGGACGCTCAACGCAGGCCTGAACATCGTCGTCCCGTTCATCGACCGGGTCCGCAACCGGATCGACCTGCGCGAGCAGGTCGTGCCGTTCCCGCCGCAGCCGGTGATCACCCAGGACAACCTGGTGGTCAACATCGACACGGTGATCTACTACCAGGTCACCGACCCGCGCGCGGCCACCTACGAGGTCGCCAGCTACATCCAGGCCATCGAGCAGCTGACCGTCACCACGCTGCGCAACATCATCGGCTCGATGGACCTCGAATCCACCCTGACCTCGCGCGAGGTCATCAACGCCGGTCTGCGCGGCGTCCTGGACGAGGCCACCGGCAAGTGGGGCATCCGGGTCAACCGCGTCGAGCTGAAGGCGATCGAGCCGCCCACCTCCATCCAGGACTCGATGGAGAAGCAGATGCGCGCCGACCGTGACAAGCGCGCCGCGATCCTCACCGCCGAGGGCCAGCGGCAGGCCCAGATCCTCAAGGCCGAGGGTGAGAAGCAGGCCGACGTGCTCCGGGCCGAAGGTGAGGCGCAGGCCGCGGTGCTGCGCGCCGACGGTGAGGCGGCCGCGATCCGGACGGTCTTCGAGGCCATCCACGACGGCGACGCCGACCAGAAGCTGCTCGCCTACCAGTACCTGCAGACCCTGCCCGAGCTGGCCAAGGGCGACTCCAACAAGCTGTGGATCATCCCCAGCGAGGTCGGCGACGCCCTCAAGGGCCTCGGCGGCGCCTTCGGCGGGCTGACCGGCAACCCCGGCGTCAACGGCGGCGCGGTCGCCGCCCCGAGCGTCCCGCAGGCGGCCCCCGCGGCCACCCAGGTGCCGCTCGACCCGGCGGCCGGCCCGCGCCCGGTGGACACCGAGAAGGGTGCCGCCCGCCCCCGGGTGGACCCGGCCCGCGAGTACCGCAAGATCGACCCGGAGTGACCGGCTGAACCGTCCGGCCCGGGGGGGGGGGGGGGGAGAGAGGGGGGGGGGGAGGGGGGGGGGGGGGGGGGGGGGGGGGGGGGGGGGGGGGGGGGGGGGGGTGGGGGGGAGGGGG
>NZ_JBWKER010000003.1:261229-285207 GCF_056435345.1 Kitasatospora sp. NPDC043950 | reverse complement strand
TGGGATTGAACCAGTGACCCCTACCGTGTCAAGGTAGTGCTCTCCCGCTGAGCTAATCGCGCCTGGTGTGGCGGTCCTGCAGCAGACCCCGAAGGGCCCGACGTGCGCGATACTGGGATTGAACCAGTGACCCCTACCGTGTCAAGGTAGTGCTCTCCCGCTGAGCTAATCGCGCCTGGTGTGGCGGTCCTGCAGCAGACCCCGAAGGATCCGACGTGCGCGATACTGGGATTGAACCAGTGACCCCTACCGTGTCAAGGTAGTGCTCTCCCGCTGAGCTAATCGCGCGGGGAGGTCTTCCGGTCGGAACCGGTCGAACCTCTCGGAGGTGGAGACGGGATTTGAACCCGTGTACACGGCTTTGCAGGCCGTTGCCTCGCCTCTCGGCCACTCCACCAGGCAACACACGAAGAACGATCTTACACTGTTCTCCATCGAGCGGACGACGAGATTCGAACTCGCGACCCTCACCTTGGCAAGGTGATGCTCTACCAACTGAGCCACGTCCGCCTGTCTCCCGGGACCTTCACCGCTTTTCTTCGGCTGCGCTCCCTGGCGACGTGTTGAACTCTAGCGGATTCCCGGGCCAGCTAAAAATCCGTTCCCGCAGCGTGCCGATGGGATGCCCACCGAGCGCCTGCCCGCCGACCCCTCGGCCCGGCCACCGGCCGCCACCTGCGGCGCTTCCGGACGATCATCCGCAGGCCACCCGGCGCACACCCGCGCGACGCCGGGCGCTGCTCACGCCCCTGCGTCACACCCCCGCGCCGGGCCCGCACCCCGGACCTACACTTCAGGCACCGCCGCCCAGCACCACCGCGCAGGAGAACCGTGTCCGGCCCCACCGAACCCAGCACCCCGCTCGCCCGCTTCGGCGGCCGCCTGGCCACCGGGCTGCGCGACGTCACCTCGGACCCGGCCGCCCTGGACTCCACCGGCTACTGGGCCGTCGCCTACGACTTCGAGGGCCGGCTGACCTGCGCCCGCTTCGACGACGTCCGCCCCGCCCCCGCGCCGCCCTCGGGCGCCGGCTGGCGCGGACCGGGGGCCGGCGACTGGCACAGCTCCCTGGACCGCTCCGCCTACACCGCGGGCGTACGCCGCATCCGTGAACACATAGCCGCCGGCGAGGTCTACCAGGCGAACCTCTGCCGCGTGCTGTCCGCACCGCTGCCCGACCCGGCCCGCAGCGACGTCGACGCCCTCACCGGCCTCCTCGCCCACGGCAACCCCGCCCCCTACGCCGGCACCATCCGCCTGCCCGCGCACGGTGTCGAGATCGCCACCGCCTCGCCCGAGCTGTACCTGCGCCGCGCCGGCCGCACCGTCTCCTCCGGCCCGATCAAGGGCACCGGCCGCACCGAGGACGACCTCCTCGACAAGGACCACGCCGAGAACGTGATGATCGTGGACCTGGTCCGCAACGACCTCGGGCAGGTCTGCGCGACCGGCAGCGTCACCGTCCCCGACCTGTGCGCCGTCGAGAAGCACCCCGGCCTGGTCCACCTGGTGTCCACCGTCGAGGGCACCCTGCGCGAGGGCGCCGGCTGGCCCGAGCTGCTCGCCGCCACCTTCCCGCCCGGCTCCGTCACCGGCGCCCCCAAGTCCAGCGCCCTGCGGATCATCGACGCCCTGGAGACCGCCCCGCGCGGCCCGTACTGCGGCGCCGTCGGCTGGGTCGACGCCGACCGAGGCGAGGGCGAACTCGCCGTCGGCATCCGCACCTTCTGGCTCGACCGGACCGACCCCGAGGCGCCCGTGCTGCGCTTCGGCACCGGCGCCGGCATCACCTGGGGCTCCGACCCCGACCGCGAGTGGGCGGAAACCGAACTGAAGGCCGCCCGCCTGGTCGCGATAGCGTCGGGCAGCGATATCGACCCGACGGGCGCATGAACCGCCCCGCCCCCACCTCGTCCTAGGAGCAGCCCTCGATGCAGAACCCGACCACGAGCTGGGTCAACGGGGCGCTCGTCGACTCCGCCGCCGCCGCCGTCTCGGTCCTCGACCACGGACTCACCACCGGCGACGGGGTGTTCGAGACCATGAAGGCCACCGACGGCCGGGCCTTCGCGGTCACCCGGCACCTCGACCGGCTCACCCGCTCCGCCCGCGGCCTCGGCCTGCCCGACCCGGACCACGACCTGGTCCGCGAGGCCTGCGTCCAGGTCCTCGCCGCCAACCCGGCCCCGCTCGGCCGCCTGCGCGTCACCTACACCGGCGGCACCTCACCGCTCGGCTCCGAGCGCGGCACCGCAGGCCCCACCCTCGTCGTCGCCCTCGGCGCGATCAACCGCCGCCCCGACGAGACCGCCGCCGCCGTCGTCCCGTGGCGCCGCAACGAGCACAGCGCTGTCGCAGGCCTCAAGACCACCTCGTACGCCGAGAACGTCGTCGCCCTGGCCGCCGCCCACCGCGCCGGCGCCTCGGAGGCCCTGCTCGCCAACACCGCCGGCCTGCTCTGCGAGGGCACCGGCTCCAACGTCTTCGTCGTCCTCGGCGGTCGCCTGCTCACCCCCACCCTCGGCTCCGGCTGCCTGGCCGGCATCACCCGTCAGCTGGTCGTCGACTGGTGCGGTGCCGAGGAGACCGACCTGCCGCTCAGCGCCCTCCGGGACGCCGACGAGGTCTTCCTCACCTCCACCACCCGTGACGTCCAGGCCGTGACCCGGGTGGACGACCGCGAGCTGCCCGGCATCGGCCCCGTCACCGCCAAGGCCATGGCCGTCTTCGCCGAACGCAGCGGCGACGACCTCGACCCGTGATCCCCGAAGCGGCAACCAGGGCATAGGGGCCCGGGCGCGGGGAAGGGACCACCACATGACCACGACGCTGCGCCCCGAGGGCCCGGAGACACCCACCGACGCCGGCGGCCGCACCAGGCGCTGGCAGATCTGCGCCAACGGCCGCCAGGTCGGCGCGCTGCGCACCACCGCCATCCCGCACGGCAGCCAACTCTGGGGCGAGATATCGGAGTTGGAGGTCAGAGAAGGCCGCGGTCGGGGCCGCGGCACGTTCGGCGCGCTGGCCGCGGAGGAGGTGCTGCGCAACTGGGACTGCACCCGGGTGGACGCCAACATCCCCGAGACGGCGCGGATCGCCCGGGGGCTCGCCACCACCCTCGGCTACACCGAGCGGATGCGGAACCTGGCCAAGCGGCTGACCACCGCCCCCGCCCTGCCCGCCGGCATCACCGCCGACCGGATCGAGCCCCCGGAGTTCCAGGCCTGGCTCGACCGGGCCGCCCGGGGTTACCTCCGCTCGCTCGTGGAGTCCGGACTCAGCGAGGAGCAGGCCCGCGCCAGGTCCCACCTGGACCACCAGCGCCAGCTCCCGCAGGGCGCCGACAGCCCGGGCGTCGCTCTGCGCCGCCTGCGCGCGGACGGTGAAGCCGAGCCGCTCGGCTCGCTCTGGGTGGACTTCCACCGGCGCGACCTGCCGAACGGCGGGCCGCTCGCCTGGGTGATGACCGTCGAGGTGTCCCCGGCCCACCGGGGCCGGGGCCACGGCCGCACGCTGATGCTGCTCGCCGAGCGCGAGTGCCTGGCCGCCGGCGTGCGCGACCTCGGCCTCAACGTGTTCGCCGGGAACGAGGTCGCGATCCGCCTCTACGCCTCGCTCGGTTACCGGGTCACCAACCGCATCTACGGAAAGCCGCTGTGACCCGACATGACGTCAGGAAGCCGCCGCCGCCTCGATGGCGGCCACGATGCGGTCCCGCAGGCCGTCCTGGCTCTGCCCGCCGTCCAGCCGCTGACCGCCGATCACGTACGTCGGCGTACCGGTGACCCCGATCGCCCGGCCCTCGGCCTGGTCGGCGTCCACGGTGAGCATGTGCCGGCCGTCGATCAGCGCGGTGTCGACCTCCTCGACGTCCACCCCGACCGCCCGGGCCACCTCCAGCAGCACCTGCTGCCCGCGGGCGTCCAACTCCTCGACCCGGGCCAGCAGCGCCTCCACGAACGGCCAGCCCAGCCCCTGCGCGAACGCCTCCTCGGCGGCCTCCGCGGCCGCGTAGGCGTGCTTGTGCTTCTCCAACGGGAAGTGGCGGACCTCGACGGGCAGCGCGTCGCCGTACCGCGCGCGCAGCGCCCGTACGTCGTCCAGCGCGGTGCGGCAGTCCGGACACTGGAGGTCGCACCAGAACTCGAGCCGGGGGAGGGAACCATCGATCATTCCCCCAGTGTTTCACTAGTGGGCGCCCGCTCCGGCCGACGGTGCGCCCCTGCGAAGGCCGACAGGGAGGCAGTGATGACCAGGACGACCGGAAGCGAAGGAGTACTGCCGTGCTGACGGCGGCGACCAGCTTCGCGCTCACGGCGGGCGGGGTGGCCGTGGCCGGCCTGCGGGCCTACCGGCGGCGGTTCCTGTCCGCGACCCGCTGGTTCGCGGTGGCCCTGGTGCCCGCCGGGCTCTACCTGACCGGCCTGTTCCCGGTGGCCCGGACGATCGGCAGCGAGTTCGCCGACTGGGCGACGAGGCTGGTGTTCGACCCCCGGGTCTGGACCGGCATCGTGCTGCTCGGCCTCTCCGCGCTCCTGCTGGTGACGACGCGCTGGGTGGGCCGCCGGGGCGCCGTGGACGCCGCCCCGGACCGCCCGGCGGCCGCCGGTGCCGCGCCCGAGCGCCCGGCGGTGGCGGCCACCCCGCCGAAGAAGCCGGCGACGGGCAAACCCGCGGCGGGCAAGCGGGACGACGGCCTCGGCGACTTCTCCGACATCGAGGAGATCCTCCGCAAGCGCGGCATCTGAGCGGCATCCGAACGCGGCATCCGAACCCCCGCGGGGGTCGGCGTCAGGCGGAGGGCACGGCCTCCGCCGAGCGCTGCCGTGCTCGGTAGGCGGCGACGTGCAGCCGGTTGCCGCAGGTGCGGCTGTCGCAGTAGCGCCGGGAGCGGTTGCGGGAGAGGTCCACGAAGACCCGGGCACAGTCCGGCGCCTCGCACCGGCGCAACCGCTCCCGCTCGCCCGCCATCAGGATGAAGGCCAGCGCCATGCCCAGCTCGGCGGCGAGGTGGTCGCCGAGCGCGGCGTGCGGCGCGAAGTAGTGGATGTGCCAGTCGTGGTGGTCGTGGTTGGTCAGCCGCGGCGTCGTACCGGCGGCCGCGACGATCCGGTTGACCAGTTCGGCGGCCTCGGCGGTGGACTCCGTCCCGAACACCTCCCGCAGCCGGGTGCGCAGGTCGTGCACCTTGCGCAGGTCGTTCTCGGTGAGCGAGTCGATCTCGCTGATCTCCTGGCCGACCACGAAGGCGTCCAGCGCGGCCACGTCCGGCAGCCGCTCGGTGCCGCACACCTCGGGCGCGGTGTTGAGCAGCTCGACGAGGATGCTCAGCGCGCACTCGGTGTCATGGGTGATCAGCACGTTGGGGACTCCTCGCGCAGGGGGACTCCGGAACCCCGCGTCCACGGTTACCCCAGACCATACCGGGCCGTGCGGCGGAAGGGCGGCGGGTTCTTTCGAAGGCGTGTACGGATTCCGTCAGAGTGCCGTGAAGCGGACGGCGTCCGGGCGGCCGGGCCCGCGAAGGACCCCCCGAAATGCCGAGGGCGCCCGGCAGCGAGGCCGGCCACCCGTATGGATGGCCGGCCTCGTTGCCGGGCGCCTGCGGTGTCGCGGACCCGATCCGGTGGGATCGGGCCGTCCACCGGCCCCGAGGCCGCGTCGCGCGCGGCTGAGTTGCTGCCGTGCCCCCGAGTAGGACGGCAGCGGTGACGGCAGGAGGTACCACCCCGCCGATGGCGGGGCGTGACCGCCTCCGGGCGGGATCAGCTTTCGGCGAGGATGTGGGACAGCTCCCGGTCGAGGTCGAAGTGGCGGTGTTCGGTGCCGGGGGGCACCGCGGCGTCCGTCCGCTTGAGAAATGACTCAAGCGCCCGGGCCGGGGCTTCGAGCAGGGCTTCTCCTTCCGGAGAGCTCAGCGCGATGCAGACCACCCCTTGCCCGTGGCTGCGGGACGGCCAGACCCGGACGTCGCCGGTACCGGTCGGTCGGTGCAGCCCCTCCGCGAGGAGATCTCGGGCGAACACCCACTCCACGGTCTCGTCGGCGCCCGTGTGGAACGTGGCGTGCACGGCGTAGGGGTCGGCGGTGTCGTAGCGCAGGCCCGCGGGGACGGGCAGTGAGGACTCGCTGGACACGATGAGGCGCAGGTGCAGCTCGCAGCTGACCGTGGTGTTCATAAGCGCCATGGCCTTTCGCTCAGTGTGCGCTCGGGGAATCGCACGTCGGCGAACGGACCATCCCACCCCCAAGCCCGATGTAAACCCCTCTGTCCCGATTCGGGCGCGAGTCGTACCCCTTACGGCGCATTGCGGAATCATCCCGGAGTGGCCCGGTCGGGCATTACCGGGCCGCTTCTTGGTTAGTTTCCTGGCATGACTGTGCGAAACGACAAGACGGCCAAGAACACGGGATCGGGTGAACCGGTCACGGCGGATGACGCGGCCGGCTCCCGCGCCCCGGCGTTCGTCCGCCGCTCGCGGCCGCTGCACCTCACCTGGCAGGTGGCGATCTTCCTGGCCGGCCTCGCCGTGGTCGTCCTCGGCGTGATCATGCTGCCGCTGCCCGGCCCCGGCTGGGTGGTGATCTTCCTGGGCATGGGGGTCTGGGCCACCGAGTTCGACTGGGCCCGGCTGGTGCTGCGGTGGAGCCGCCGCAAGGTCGCCGAGGCCGCCCACCGCGCCCTGGACCCGCGGGTGCGCCGCCGCAACCTCACCGTCACCGCCATCGGCCTCGCCGCGGTCGTCGGGATCGGCGGCTGGTACTTCACCCGCTACGGCCTGGCCGTCCCCTGGACGGCGGGCGAGAGCTGAGCGGCCCGGGGCCGGGGGCTGCCGTGACCAGGGTGTTCGGACCACCCTCCGGGATGCGGTAATGTTTTCCCTGCACCCGGGCGATTAGCTCAGCGGGAGAGCACTTCGTTCACACCGAAGGGGTCACTGGTTCGATCCCAGTATCGCCCACCGGAATGCATTGTGATACGTGAGGCCCAGCCGATTATCGGCTGGGCCTCACGTGTATTTCCGGAATCCATCCGAAGAACCATCCGGAATGCGACTGAGGCTCAGTCATCTTCCGCGTGGAGCGCGAGTTCTGCGGATGCGCCAGCAGTACCCGGAAGGGACGAGTTGTACGACGACCGCCAAATGGTGCTACAGTTCTTCTCGTTGCCCGGGCGATTAGCTCAGCGGGAGAGCACTTCGTTCACACCGAAGGGGTCACTGGTTCGATCCCAGTATCGCCCACCGGACAGCACGCAGGCCCTGACCAGGAAGCCGGTCAGGGCCTGCGGCGCGTTCGGGACCGGCGCCTGCCGGCCGCCGCTACGCCGCCGCCTCGCAGCCGTGCTCGGGCTCCAGCCGGCGGCCGCAGCCGCACCGGGCCGGCCGCAGCGGCCAGGAGGGGTCCACCCGCTCCGGCGTCCCCGACCGGTCGAACCAGTTCTGCAGCCCCCGCGCCTGCGCCGCGTGCCAGACCGCCTGCCGCAGGTGTAGCTCCGCCGCCGTCAGTTCGCCCAGCGCCGCCGGGTAGCGGGCGCCTATCCGCCGGGTCAGCGCCAGCGCCGCCGTCGCGTCCGCCGCCGCGTCGTGCGCCCCGGCCAGCTCCACGCCGTAGTGCGCGCACAGGTCGGTCAGCGTTCGACGGCCCTTGCGGTAGCGGTCCACGTGCTTGTCCAGCACCCGCGGATCCAGCACCACCAGCCCGGCCGTGCCCACCCCGCCGGTCAGCGTCAGCCCGTGATGGCGGCGCAGCTCCCGGTCCAGCAGCGTCAGGTCGTACGGCGCGTTCATCACCACCACCGGGCGCCCGGCCCGCGCCTGGTCCGCCAGCGCGCGGGTGACCTCCGCCACCACCGCGCCGACCGGGCGGCCGTGCGTCCGGGCGTGCTCGTCGGTGATGCCGTGCACCGCCCGGGCGCCGTCCGGGATCGGGACGCCCGGATCGGCGAGCCAGGTGGTGGTCTGCACCGGCCGACCCGGGGCGAGTTGGACGACCAGGGCGGCCGAGACGATCCGATCGGACTCGACGTCCACGCCGGTGGTCTCGGTGTCGAAGGAGGCGAGTGGGCCGGTGTACCAGTGCTGCTGCATGACTGCCCCTCAGGCGAGCGTTCCGCGCGCCCGGTTGATACCCGGTTCTGACACCCGTTCAACCGTTTGGCGCAAGCCCGACCGGGGATCCTGCCCGTGGGCCCGCCGTTCCGATCCGGACGGGCCCGGAGCAGGGGGAGGCCACGGGGCGATGGCACTGACGCAGCCGCAGCCCGAGGAGGCGGCGGCCGTTCTACGGGGAAACCTGGCGGTCACCGCCTGCATGGAGACGCTGCAGGTCGGCTACCTGCACGCGGTCGCCGCCGCGGCCGGCTGCTCGCTCTCCCAGCCGTTCCCGGACAACGGGATCGACTGGCAGGTCAGCCACGGCTCCCGGGCGCACGAGGTGGACGACGAGGTCACCATCAAGATCCAGCTGAAGGCCACCCAGCAGATCGTGGCCGATCCGACCGGGCCGTTCTTCAGCTTCACCCTCGACAACGACCACCTGCGCAAGCTCGCCCGGGCGAGGGTCGCCGTGCCGCGCATCCTGGTCGTGATGCTGCTGCCGCGGCGGGTCGACCGCTGGCTGCACGCCCGCCCGGACGCGCTGGAACTGCGGCACTGCTGTTACTGGGTCAACCTGGCCGGCCACCCGGTCACCGGACAGCGGCGCACCAACGTGCGGGTCCCCACCGGCAAGGTCTTCGACGACCGCGCGCTCTGCGACATCATGGCCCGGGTCGGCGCGGGTGGCAGCCCGTGACCGCCCGCCCCGGTCCCGGCCCCCGGCAGCGAGGAGCAGCACCCATGACACCGCCGCACGCACCCGGCGAGCCGGTCCAGGCCCTGCCCGACCCCGCCGCCGTCGACCCGGCGGTGCTCGCCACCCTGCTCGCCCGGCACGGCTGGGTCCGGCGAGGCGGCCCCGCCGCCCGCTACGGCCGCTGGACGCCGCCCGACGACGAGTCCGGCACCAGCGTCCTCGTCCCCGCCGGGGACGGCTTCGACGACGCCGTCGACCTCCTCGCCGACGCCGTCACCGCGCTGTCCCGCTCCTCCACCCCGTCCGCCCGCGCCATCCTGCTCGCACTGGCCGTCCCCGGCGACGAACTGCGTTGGCACCGGGAGCCGGCCGGCCCCGCCGAGGCCGCCACCTGGGACGACGCCGAGCGGCTCCAGCGGGCGGCCCGCGCGATGCTCGCCGCCGGGGCCAAGGCCGGCCGGGCCACGGCCGCCTACTTCGGCGCCCGGCTGGACGCGCACGCCGGGGACTTCCTGGACCGCGTCCTGGTCGTCGAGCAGGGCGCCGCCCTCACCGCCTACACCCCCGCGCCCGAGGGCCGGGCCGCCGTCACCACCCTGGTCCGCGCCCTGGAGGCACTGCGCGACGCCGTCGACTACCGCCGGGTCAGCGGGGGGCCCGAGGCCTTCGAGAACGCCGTCCAGGCCGGAGTCAGCCGGGAACTCGTCCAGTCCGTGGAGGACCTGGTCCGCGGCGCGACGGCGGCCCGGTTGACCGTCGCCTGGTCCGCCGCCGCGGGGACCCCGGGCGGCTTCGGGGACCGCCGGGTCGTCCTCGACTTCTCGCCCGGCGACCTGCCCGCCCTGACCGAGGCCGCCGAACTGCTCGAACGGATCGAGCCCGCCGTCGCCGTCACCGTCGTCGGCGTGGTCGTCCGGCTCAAGCGCGCCGACCCGGCCGGACCGGGCGCGGTGCGGCTGCGCGTCCTCGGCGGCGCCGAAGTCCGCGAACTCAAGCTCCGCCTGCCCGACCCCGACTACCGGCTCGCCGCCGAGGCCCACCTCGCGGGCCTGCCGGTCCGGGTCGCCGGCCGGCTGGAGAGCCGCGGCGGCTTCCGTCGGCTCACCCGGCCGCAGGGCCTGGAACTGTGCGGCTGGGAGGACGCCGACCGCGAGCGGCTGCTGAAGTCCCTCGGCGAGGGACTCGGGGAAGAGCTCGGCGAAGAGCTCGACGGAGGCCTCGGGGAAGGGGGAGAGGGGGCGTAGGTGCGCGGCCGGGTCGACGCGCTCGGTACCATCGTCACGCGCAGCGCAGTGTTGCGTCCTCTGAATCCAGCACGTCAGGAGAGACCGGTGACGGACGTCCGGGTAATCATCAACCGCGAACCCGATCGGGAAGAGCGCGTGGTGACCACGGGCACTACGGCCGCCGAGCTCTTCGCCGACGACCGCTCGATCATCGCCGCCCGCGTCGGCGGCCAGCTCAAGGACCTCGCGTACGCCGTCCAGGACGGCGACGAGGTCGAGCCGGTCGCGATCGGCAGCAAGGACGGCCTGGACATCCTGCGCCACTCCACCGCGCACGTCATGGCGCAGGCCGTGCAGCAGCTCCACCCCGAGGCCAAGCTCGGCATCGGCCCGCCGGTCAAGGACGGCTTCTACTACGACTTCGACGTCGAGAAGCCCTTCCACCCCGATGACCTCAAGGCCATCGAGAAGCGGATGCAGGAGATCATCAAGCGCGGGCAGAAGTTCTCCCGCCGCGTGGTCACCGACGAGTCCGCCCGCGAGGAGCTGGCCGCCGAGCCGTACAAGCTGGAGCTGATCGGCCTCAAGGGCTCCGCCGCCACCGCCGGCGAGGGCGCCGACGTCGAGGTCGGCGCCGGCGAGCTCACCATCTACGACAACCTGGACGCCAAGACCGGCGAGCAGTGCTGGGGCGACCTCTGCCGCGGCCCGCACCTGCCCAGCACCCGGTACATCCCGGCGTTCAAGCTGATGCGCAACGCGGCCGCCTACTGGCGCGGCAGCGAGAAGAACCCGATGCTGCAGCGCATCTACGGGACCGCCTGGCCCACCAAGGACGAGCTCAAGGCCCACCTCGACTTCCTGGTCGAGGCCGAGAAGCGCGACCACCGCAAGCTCGGCAACGAGCTCGACCTCTTCTCCATCCCCGAGGAGATCGGCTCCGGCCTCGCCGTCTTCCACCCCAAGGGCGGCATCATCCGCCGGGCGATGGAGGACTACTCGCGCAAGCGGCACGAGGAGGAGGGCTACGAGTTCGTCTACACCCCGCACGCCACCAAGGGGAAGCTCTTCGAGAAGAGCGGCCACCTCGACTGGTACGCGGACGGTATGTACCCGCCCATGCAGCTCGACGAGGGCGTGGACTACTACCTCAAGCCGATGAACTGCCCGATGCACAACCTGATCTTCGACGCGCGCGGCCGCTCGTACCGTGAACTGCCGCTGCGCCTCTTCGAGTTCGGGACGGTGTACCGCTACGAGAAGTCCGGCGTGGTGCACGGCCTGACCCGCGCCCGCGGCTTCACGCAGGACGACGCGCACATCTACTGCACCCGCGAGCAGATGGCGGAGGAGCTCGACTCGACGCTGACCTTCGTGCTCAACCTGCTGCGCGACTACGGTCTGACCGACTTCTACCTGGAGCTGTCGACCAAGGACCCGGTCAAGTACGTCGGCTCGGACGAGACCTGGGAGGAGGCCACCGCCGTCCTCGCCAGCGTGGCCGAGAAGCAGGGGCTGCCGCTGGTGCCGGACCCGGGCGGCGCGGCCTTCTACGGCCCGAAGATCTCGGTCCAGGCGCGCGACGCGATCGGCCGGACCTGGCAGATGTCGACGATTCAGCTCGACTTCAACCTCCCCGAGCGTTTCGATCTCGAGTACACGGCGGCGGACGGCTCGCGCCAGCGGCCGGTCATGATCCACCGCGCGCTGTTCGGCAGCATCGAGCGGTTCTTCGCGGTGCTGCTGGAGCACTACGCCGGCGCCATGCCGCCGTGGCTGGCCCCGGTCACCGTGACGGGCATCCCGATCACCGACGAGCACGTGCCGTACCTGCTGGAGGTCGCGGCCGGGCTGAAGAAGCACGGGATCCGGGTCGAGGTGGACACCTCGGACGACCGCATGCAGAAGAAGATCAGGAACGCTCAGAAGAGCAAGGTTCCGTACATGCTGATCGCCGGCAACGACGACGTCGAGGCGGGCGCGGTGTCCTTCCGGTACCGCAACGGCGAGCAGAAGAACGGCGTGCCGGTGGCGGACGCCGTCGCCGAGATCGTGGACGCGGTGAGGAACCGCGTCCAGGTGTGACGCCTTCGGACCACCACGCGCGGGGCGGGCTCTCGATGAGTCCGCCCCGCGCGGCTTTGCAAGCAGCGTTGGGCGAATATGCTGATCAGCATGACGACTGAGCCGGAACTGCAGCGGGGCGTCGGGGAGCCGGACGGCTTCCGCCGCCTGTGGACCCCCCATCGGATGGCCTACATCCAGGGTGAGAACAAGCCCACCGGTCCGGCTCCGGACGACGGTTGTCCGTTCTGCTCGATCCCCGCGCTGAGCGACGAGGACGGGCTGGTCATCGCCCGGGGCGCCGCCGTGTTCGCGGTGCTGAACCTGTACCCGTACAACGGCGGCCACTTGATGGTGGTCCCGTACCGGCACGTCGCGGACTACACCGACCTGGACGAGGCGGAGACGGCCGAGCTGGCCGACTTCACCAAGCGGGCGATGACCGCGCTGCGGGCGGCCTCGGGGGCGCACGGGTTCAACATCGGGATGAACCAGGGCGCGGCGGCCGGTGCCGGGATCGCGGCGCACCTGCACCAGCACGTGGTGCCGCGCTGGGGCGGGGACACCAACTTCATGCCGGTGGTCGGCCACACCAAGGTGCTGCCGCAACTGCTGGCGGACACCCGGAAGATGCTGGCCGAGGCCTGGCCGCAGGACTGATCGGGAACGCCGGAGGGGCCCGTCACCGCTGAGTCGGTGGCGGGCCCCTCCGGCGTGCGCGGGCCGTGGTCACTCGAACTGGTCGACCTTGTACGGGCGGGTGCCCTGGGCCTCGGACTTGATGATCGAGGCGCGGTTCTTGAAGCGGTCGGTGTCCAGGTCGTGCTCCTCCAGGAACTCCAGGGTGGCGGCGTGCACGGCGCCGAGGACCGGGACGGAGGCGTTGAGCGCGTTGTCGGTCATGAACCGGCTGCCCCACGGCGGGCTCGCCCAGGCGTGCCGGAAGCCGAACGGCTCGGGCAGGCCCAGGCCGCCGCCGAGCCAGGAGAGCAGCCCGGGGGCGCGGGTGAGCGGCGCGCGCAGGGCCTGGCGGACCACCTCGTCGTTGTCGATCAGGGGGAGCTTGACGGTGCGCTCCTCCCAGAACTTGCCGGTCTTCTGGACGGTCTTCTCCTTGGCCGAGGGCTTGTCGGAGAAGACGCCGTTGACCGGGCCGAGCGCGTAGCCGGCGACGGTGACGGTGAGGGTGTTGGCGAGCAGGGTGACGGTGACGGTGAAGGTGATGATCAGCTTGCCGTCGAAGGTGATGAACTGGGTGGCGAGGTAGTGCCGGGGGCCGCCGCCGGCGAAGGTCTGCTTGTCGGCGATGGTCTGGAGGGCGAAGTCGCGCATCCGGTCGCCGTCCATGTCGGCGTTGCCGGGGCGGGAGATCTCGTCGGCGTTCTCGCCGATTTCGAGGACCGCCCACTGCTTGACCGTGATGTTGGTCATCCCGCTGTTGGCGACCTCGCTGACGGCGAGCCCCTTGAGGTGCGAGGAGATCTTCCGGACGAGGTCCCAGGGGTGGAAGGCGCGGAAGTCGGAGTGGCCCGCGGCGGGGCGCATCACGTCGACCAGGCGCCATTCGCCCCAGCGCTTGCCGACGCCGAGGATGCCCTTGGGACCGGCGTAGTGCTGGACGTTGGTCTCCTGCTCGGCCTCCATGCGGGCGAGCTTGTCGCGCAGGTCGACGGCCTTCTTGTCGAGGTCGTCGCGGGGGACGGCCTTGGAGACGGTGGCGGCGACGGAGCTGCCCTCGGCGAGGGCGAGCCAGCGCTCGCGGAGCTCCTTGGTGGAGCGCAGCACGATGCGTCGGGCGAGGATCCCGCCGATGATGGGCGGGATCATGGCGACGCGCAGGTAGACGCCGAGCGGGCCGTGGGCGGGGGGCTTGACGAGGAACAGGACGGAGACCACGGCTGCGGCCAGGAGCGCGAGGGCGCCGTAGAGCTCGTCCTGGAGGGCCTTGCCCTTCATGAGGTAGATGCGCAGGTAGAACGCACCGATCCAGATCAGGGTGCCGGGCAGGGCGAGCAGGCCGAAGAGCACGGTGACCACGGTGAGCTTGCGGTCCCGCGCGGCCCGCAACTCCTGTGCGGCCAGGCAGTGTTCGACGATCTGGCGGGTGTCGGTGCCGAACGAGGGCACGATCGGCTTGCGCCCGGCACCGACGGTGCGGGAGATGACGGCGGCGCTGAACGCCTCGCCGAGGTTCGCCTCGAAGAGCTTGAACCGGGGCTTCTTGTGGGTCGCGGCGGTGACCTTGCCGACGAAGTCCTCGATCTTGCCGTCGCGGTACGCGACCGAGGAGAGCGCCGGGGTGACTCCGGTTTGCGGCCCGGCGTCGGTGCGGGGTATCTGCGCACCCGGAGTCATGTCGAGTGTGGTCACGGTGGCGTCCCCTCCTCCCCTTGTCAGCGGCAGGTTATCGTGCCGCGGTGTCGCCGCGCGCATGATCGTCTGAAGTGCCGTCACGATCGGGCCGCGCCTGGGCTTGAGAGGCATGATGCCCAGCTTCGGGCTGGTCGATACCCGGTCGGCGGCGGTCGTCGGGGTGGTGCAGGATGGCCGTGACGGCCAGGAAGGGAGCCCGGGCGATGGATCCGGTGTTGGTGTTCGACGGGGACTGTTCGTTCTGTTCGTCCTGCGTGCGGTGGGCGGAGCGCTATCTGCGGCAGACGCTGGCCTCGGGGGGCTGGGACGCGGTGCCGTTCCAGTTCGAGGACCTGGCGGCGCTGGACGCGCGCGCGGGCGGGCTGGGCGAGGTGACCGCGGAGCGGGCGGAGCGCGAGGTGCTGTGGGTGACGCCGGCGGGCCGGGTGTACGGGGGTGCGCAGGCGGTGGCGCGGCTGCTGATGCGTTCGGGCGGCGCGTGGGCGTACCTGGGGGCGGTGCTGGCGTCGGCGCCGGTGCGGCCGGTGGCGGGCCTGGCGTACCGCTGGGTGGCGCGCAACCGGCACCGGATGCCGGGGGGTACGGCGGCGTGCGCGCTGCCGCGGCGGTAGGGCGCTCAGCCGGTGTAGCGGGTGGCCAGGGCGGTCGGCATGGGTTCGTGGCGCAGGTAGGCGCGGGAGAACTCGGCGGTGCCGTGGGTGAGTGAGCGCAGGTCGACCGGGTAGCGGACGAGTTCGAGTTCGGGGACCTCGGCGCGCAGCAGGGTCAGGCCGGGGCCGCCGGTCTCGGTGCCGAGGACGCGGCCGCGGCGGGCGGAGAGGTCGCCGAGTACGGCGCCGAGGTAGTCGTCGGGCAGCAGGACGGCGACGGCGGCGACGGGTTCGAGCAGCCGGATGACGGCGTGTTCGGCGGCGTCGCGCAGGGCGAGGGCGGCGGCGGCCTGGAAGGACGCGTCGGAGGAGTCCACGGAGTGGGCCTTGCCGTCGGTGAGGGTGACCCGGACGTCGACGAGCGGGTGGCCGGTGGCGACGCCCTTGGCGAGCTGGGCGCGCAGGCCCTTCTCGACGGAGGGGATGAAGTGCTTGGGGACGGCGCCGCCGACGACGTGCTCCTGGAACTCGAAGCCGGAGCCGGCCGGGAGGGGTTCGACCTCCAGGTCGCAGATGGCGTACTGGCCGTGGCCGCCGGACTGCTTGACGAGCCGGCCGTGGCCGGCGGCGGCGGTGCCGAAGGTCTCGCGGAGGGCGACCTGGGGTTCGACGGTGTCGACGTGGACGCCGTGCCGGGTGCGCAGACGGTCGAGGACGACCTCGGCGTGGGCCTCGCCGGTGCACCAGAGGACGAGCTGGTGGGTGTCGGGGTTCTGTTCGAGGCGTAGGGCCGGGTCCTCGGCGGTGAGGCGGGTGAGGGCCTGGGAGAGCTTGTCGTCGTCGGCCTTGCTGTGGGCTTCGACGGCGATCGGGAGCAGGGGCTCGGGGAGGGCCCAGCCGGCGAGGTCGACGGGGTGGCCGGGGTCGTGGACGGTGTCGCCGGCGCGGGCGGTGGTGAGCTTGGCGATGCAGACGAGGTCGCCGGCGACGGCGTGCGGGACGGGCCGCTGGAGCTTGCCGAAGGGGCTGCTGAGGGCGGTGACGCGTTCGTCGCCGTTCTGGTCGGCGCTGTGGGTGGGGCCGGCGAGGTGGATGCGGGTGTCGGGACGCAGGGTGCCGGCGTACAGGCGCAGCAGGCTGATCCGGCCGACGTAGGTGTCGCCGGTGACGCGGACGACCTGGGCGGCGAGCGGGGCGTCGGGGTCGCAGTCGGGGGCGGGGCGGGTGCGTTCGCCGGGGTCGGGGAAGGTGTGGACGATCAGGTCGAGGAGTTCGGTGGCGCCGAGGCCGTTCTCGCTGGTGGGGACGGCGGGGTGGAGGGCGCAGCTGAGGACTTCGCGGCGCAGGCCGGCTTCGAGGGCGTCGGTGTCGAGGGTGTCGCCGGAGAGGTAGCGCTCCATGAGCGTGTCGTCCTGGCCGGAGATGGCCTCGACGAGGCTGTCGTGGGCCGGCCCGGTGTCGGGCAGCGGGGCGGCCCGGCCGTAGGTGTCGCCGGTGAGCAGGTCGACGCTGCCGTCGGGGCGGCCGTCGTGGAGGACGGGCAGGAAGAGCGGGCGGAGGGTGTCGGGGCCCAGGTCGAAGGCGTCGTGGCAGGCGGTGAGGATGTCGTCGAAGCCGGTGCGGGCGAGGTCGAGTTTGGCGACGGCGATGGCGCGCGGGATGCCTTCGGCGGCGCACTCGCGCCAGAGTGCGCGGGTGGGGGCGGTGACGGGGTCGGTGGCGGAGACGACGAAGACGGCGGCGTCGGCGGCGTGCAGGGCGGCGCGCAGGTCGGCGGTGAAGTCGGGGTGGCCGGGCGGGTCGATCAGGTTGATCTTGACGCCCTTCCATTCGAGCGGGAGCAGCGAGAGCTGGACGGAGCGCTGCTGGTGGTGCTCGATGTCCTCGTGGTCGGAGACGGTGGTGCCGTCGGTGACGCGACCGGCCCGGCCGGTGGCGCCGGCGGCGAGGGCGAGGGATTCGGCGAGCGTGGTCTTGCCCACACCGCTGGAGCCGATGAGGACGACGTTGCGCAGGTCCCGGGGGGCGGTGACGGCGGGTGCCTGGGCGGCTCGTGCCGTGCTGCGGTCGGGCATCGGGGTCTCCTCCCGTCGCGCCGGGGCTGTCCTTCGAAAGTGTAGGTGCGGGTGCTGCGGCGGCGCGTGTCGTACGGGTGGGCGGTGACCGTCCGTGTGTGGGACGTGGCCGGGGTGTCGTCGGGCGGTGCGTGCGACGGAGCGTGCCTCCGGCCTGGCTACGATGGGTGGGCCGGACGGGCTGATCCGTCCGGCCGTCTGCCGCGCGTGTTGCGCCAGGCGGGTACCAGGGAGATCGGAGCGGTCGGGAAGGCCATGCTCAACAAATACGCGCGTGCCTTCTTCACACGTGTTCTGACCCCGTTCGCCGCGTTCCTGATCCGGCTGGGCGTGAGCCCGGACGCCGTGACGCTGATCGGCACGGCCGGTTCGGTGGCCGGTGCGCTGGTGTTCTTCCCCCGCGGGGAGTTCTTCTGGGGCACCATCACGATCACGCTGTTCATCTTCTCGGACCTGGTGGACGGGAACATGGCCCGCCAGCTGGGCCGGAGCACCAGGTGGGGGGCGTTCCTGGACTCCACGCTGGACCGGGTCGCGGATGCGGCGATCTTCGGTGGTCTGGCGATGTGGTACGCGGGCAAGGGTGACGACAACCTGCTGTGCGCGGTGGCGATCTGCTGCCTGGCGAGCGGGCTGGTGGTGTCGTACACCAAGGCGCGGGCGCAGAGCCAGGGGCTGCCGTGCGACGTGTCGGGGCTGGTGGAGCGGGCCGAGCGGCTGGTGGCCAGCCTGGTGGCGGCCGGGGTCGCGGGTCTGCACAAGTTCGGGGTGCCGTACGTGGAGTGGCTGCTGCCGGTGGCGCTGTGGCTGGTGGCGGTGGGCAGTCTGGTGACGGTGTTCCAGCGCATGCTGACCGTGCGCCGGGAGGCGTTCGAGGCCGACCGAGCGGCGGCCGGGAGCTGATGGGGGGCGTCCTGCGGTGACGGACCGACTGGTGTACTGGGCGTACGCGCTGGGCTGGGCGGTGCTGAAGCACCTGCCGGAGCGGGTGGCGCGGGGCCTGTTCGACCGGCTGGCGGACCACGCCTGGCGCCGGCGGGGCAAGCGGGTGCTCCAGTTGGAGGCGAACCTGCGCCGGGTCCGTCCGGGACTGGACGAGGCGGGCCTGCGGGCGCTGTCCAGGGCCGGGATGCGTTCGTACCTGCGGTACTGGATGGAGTCGTTCCGGCTGCCGGTCTGGAGCAGGGAGCGGGTGGCCCGGGATGTCCGGTCGGAAGGCCTGGAGAACCTGCGCGCGCCGATCGAGGCCGGTCGGGGCGCGGTGATCGCGCTGCCGCACATGGGCAACTGGGACCTGGCGGGCACCTGGGTGGCGCAGCTGGGCTTCCCGTTCACCACGGTCGCGGAGCGGTTGAAGCCGGAGCGGCTGTTCGACCGGTTCGTGGAGTTCCGGGAGGGCCAGGGCATGGAGGTCCTGGCGTTGACCGGGGGCGGGATGAACGTGATCGGCACGCTGGCGCGACGGCTGCGCGAGGGCCGGCTGGTCTGCCTGGTGGGGGACCGGGACCTCTCGGAGGCGGGCGTGGAGGTGTCGTTCTTCGGGGAGGCGACCCGGATGCCGGCCGGTCCGGCGGCGCTGTGCCAGCGCACCGGGGCGGCGCTGCTGCCGGTGACGCTCTGGTACGACGGCCCGGTGATGCGGGCGCGGATCCACCCCGAGGTGCCGGTGCCGCAGGAGGGCGACCGCAAGGAGCGGACGCAGGTGATGACGCAGGCGCTGGCGCAGGTGTGGGAGGAGGCGATCCGCGAGCACCCCGAGGACTGGCACATGCTGCAGCGGTTCTGGCTGGCCGACCTCCCGGTCCGTGAGACGGTGGAGGAGGCGGCCGCGCCGCACTCCGAGGCGGCCCGGGCGGCCGCGCCGGAGCCGGCCGGCGAGCCGGCGGCCGAGGCCTCCGGGTCCTGATCCCGGCCAGCAGGAGTACCCGAAGGAGCATGAGGAACCCGTGAAGATCGGCATCGTCTGCCCGTACGACTGGGACGTCCCCGGTGGGGTGCAGTTCCACATCCGGGACCTGGCCGAGCACCTGATCGGTCTGGGCCACGAGGTCTCGGTGCTGTCGCCGGCCGAGGACGAGGAGGCGCTGCCGCCGTACGTGGTCGGCGCCGGGCGGGCGGTGGCGGTGCCGTACAACGGGTCGGTGGCGCGGCTGAGCTTCGGCGTCCTGTCGGCGGCGCGGACGCGGCGGTGGTTGCACGAGGGCCGGTTCGACATCCTGCACGTGCACGAGCCGGCCGCGCCGAGCGTGTCGATGCTGGCCGCCTGGTCGGCGTCCGGGCCGATGGTGGGGACGTTCCACACCTCCAACCCGCGCTCGCGGGCGATGATCGCGGCCTCGCCGATCCTGCAGCCCGGCCTGGAGAAGATGCGGGCCCGGATCGCGGTGTCGGAGTACGCCCGGCGGACGCTGGTGGAGCACCTGGGCGGCGACGCGGTGGTGATCCCGAACGGCGTGGACGTCGGCTTCTTCGCGGACGCCGAGCCGGATGAGCGCTGGTGCGGCGGTGCGGCGGCCGGGGAGCCGGGCACGATCGGCTTCGTCGGCCGCATCAACGAGCCGCGCAAGGGCCTGCCGACGCTGCTGGCGGCGCTGCCGAAGATCCTGGCCGAGCGGCCGGGCGTGCGGCTGCTGGTGGCGGGCAAGGGGGACGAGGAGGAGGCCGTCGCCGGCCTGGCGCCGGAGGTCCGCCGTCAGGTGGAGTTCCTCGGCATGGTGAGCGACCGCGACAAGGCCCGGCTGCTGCGCAGCGTGGACCTGTACGTGGCGCCGAACACCGGTGGCGAGAGCTTCGGGATCATCCTGGTCGAGGCGATGTCGGCGGGCGCCCCGGTGCTGGCCAGCGACCTGGACGCGTTCAAGCAGGTGCTGGACGGCGGGGACGCGGGCGAGCTGTTCCCGGTGGAGGACGCGGACGCGCTGGCCGCTGCGGCGCTGCGGCTGCTGGGCGATCCGGGGCGGCTGGGGGAGCTGAGCAAGGCCGCCTCGCGGTACGTGCGGCGGTTCGACTGGTCGACGGTCGGCGCGGACATCCTGGCGGTGTACGAGACGGTGGCGGCGGGGGCCGCGGCGGTGGTCGAGGAGGACGTGCGCGGCGGCCGGCGCGGCCGGTTCGGGCTGGCCCGGGACTGAGGCCGGCGGGCCCGGGACTTTTCCGGGGTGTCGGCGGCGTTAGGGTCGGTCGACCGTATTCGGGCACGACGCATGGGGGCACCGATGCCGCAGATCTCCGTCGACTACTCGCCGAGCCTGGCCGGCTCCTTCGACCGCCGGGCGCTGGGCGTGGCGATCAACCGGCTCGCGGTGGGGACGATCGACGCGAAGCCGGAGGCGTGCAAGACGCTGTTCCGGCAGAACGACGACTTCGTGGTGGGGGAGGGCGAGGGGGCCGCCGCGCAGGTGTACGTCGAGTTCCAGATCTTCCCGGGCCGTACGCCGGAGGCGAAGGCGGCGCTCAGCGAGGGCGTGCTGGCGCTGCTGGCGGAGCACGTCGCGCCGGCGCCGGGCACCCGGCTGCACACCGCGGTGAACGTCTCCGACATCGACCGCGGGTCCTACCGGAGCGCGAGCGCGGAGGGCTGAGCCGGTGACACCCGGTAGCGTTGCGCCCCGTGACTACCTGGATCTGGGCCGGCGTGGCCGTGGTGCTCTTCGGCATGTACCTGAGTTGGACGGCCGGTCGGTTGGACCGGCTGCACGCCAGGATCGACGCGGCGCGGGCCGCGTTGGACGCGCAGCTGGTCCGTCGGGCCTCGGTGGCGATGGAGCTGGCCACGTCCTCGCTGCTGGACCCGGCGGCCTCGCTGCTGCTGCTGGACGCGGCGCACGCGGCCCGGCAGGCCGAGGACGACCAGCGTGAGGTGGCGGAGAGCCAGCTGAGCCTGGCGCTGCGGGCGGTCTTCGCCGAGCCGGAGCAGGTGGCGGCGCTGGTGGCGGAGCCGGGCGGGGAGGACGCGGTGCGCGACCTGACGGCGGCGGTGCGCCGGGCGCCGATGGCGCGCCGGTTCCACAACGACGCGGTGCGGGCGGCGCGGGCGGTGCGCGAACACCGTCTGGTGCGGTACTTCCGGTTGGCGGGGAAGGCCCCGTTCCCGCTGGCGTTCGAGATGGACGATGCCCCGCCGCCCGCGCTCACGCCCGAAGGGGCACCCGCCTAGGCTGTGCTCGGATACGGCCCGTTTGTCGCATCCCGTCGTCCGGGCTGGACTTGGTGGCGCATGGTTGCGTCACCCGTTCCGCCTACCATAGGGCGATAGCACTGGTTCATCTTCGAGTGAGGTCTCACGTGTCCACCACCCCCACCACCGCAGACCAGCCGCAGATCGGTACCGCCCGGGTGAAGCGCGGCATGGCCGAGCAGCTCAAGGGCGGTGTGATCATGGACGTGGTCAACGCCGAGCAGGCCAAGATCGCCGAGGACGCCGGCGCGGTGGCCGTCATGGCGCTGGAGCGGGTTCCGGCCGACATCCGCAAGGACGGCGGCGTGGCCCGGATGTCCGACCCGAACATGATCGAGGAGATCATCGAGGCGGTCTCCATCCCGGTGATGGCCAAGTCGCGGATCGGTCACTTCGTCGAGGCCCAGGTCCTCCAGTCGCTCGGCGTCGACTACATCGACGAGTCCGAGGTGCTGACCCCGGCCGACGAGGTCAACCACTCCGACAAGTGGGCCTTCACCACCCCCTTCGTCTGTGGCGCCACCAACCTGGGCGAGGCCCTGCGCCGCATCGCCGAGGGCGCGGCCATGATCCGCTCGAAGGGCGAGGCCGGCACCGGCAACGTCGTCGAGGCCGTCCGCCACCTGCGCCAGATCAAGAACGAGATCGCCAAGCTGCGCGGCTTCGACAACAACGAGCTGTACGCCGCCGCCAAGGAGCTGCGCGCCCCGTACGAGCTCGTCAAGGAGGTCGCCGAGCTCGGCAAGCTGCCGGTCGTGCTGTTCTCCGCCGGTGGCGTGGCCACCCCGGCCGACGCCGCGCTGATGCGCCAGCTCGGCGCCGAGGGCGTCTTCGTCGGTTCGGGCATCTTCAAGTCGGGCGACCCGGCCAAGCGCGCCGCCGCCATCGTGAAGGCCACCACCTTCTTCGACGACCCGAAGATCATCGCGGACGCCTCCCGCAACCTCGGCGAGGCCATGGTCGGCATCAACTGCGACACCCTGCCGGAGACCGAGCGCTACGCCAACCGCGGCTGGTAGTCGCCCCTTGTGCCGGCCCGTCGCAGCGCCTCGGCGCGCGGCGGGCCGCGTCACGTACATCCGTAGAACGATCTAACGAGGTTGAAGACCGTGAGCACTCCAGTCATCGGCGTCCTCGCCCTCCAGGGTGACGTCCGCGAGCACCTGGTCGCGCTGGCCGAGGTCGACGCGCTCGCCCGCCCGGTGCGCCGTGCCGAGGAGCTGGCCGAGGTCGACGCGCTGGTGATCCCCGGCGGGGAGTCCACCACCATGTCCAAGCTGGCGCTGCTGTTCGGCGTGATGGACCCGCTGCGCGAGCGGGTCGCCGCCGGGATGCCGGTGTACGGCACCTGCGCGGGAATGATCATGCTGGCCGACAAGATCCTGGACGGCCGGGACGACCAGGAGACCGTCGGCGGCATCGACATGACCGTGCGCCGCAACGCCTTCGGCCGCCAGAACGAGTCCTTCGAGTCCGGTGTCGCCTTCGAGGGCCTGGGCGACGCGCCGGTGCACGGCGTCTTCATCCGGGCCCCCTGGGTCGAGGGCGTCGGCGCGGGTGTCGAGGTGCTGGCCGAGCTGCCCGCCGCGGACGGTCCGGAGAGCCGGATCGTGGCCGTGCGCCAGGGCAACCTGCTGGCGACCTCCTTCCACCCGGAGCTCACCGGCGACCACCGCGTGCACGCCTACTTCGTCGCGATGGTCGAGGAGCACCTGGGGCGGCGCTGACCGTGTGCGCCTTTCCGGTGACGACACCGGTAAGATCTCATCTGTTTCATTTCCCTTTGGCGACGTAAAGGAGCTGGCGAATGTCCGGCCACTCTAAGTGGGCTACCACCAAGCACAAGAAGGCCGTGATCGACGCCAAGCGCGGCAAGCTCTTCGCCAAGATGATCAAGAACATCGAGGTGGCGGCGCGCACCGGCGGTCCCGACCCGGCCGGCAACCCGACCCTCTACGACGCCATCCAGAAGGCGAAGAAGAGCTCGGTCCCGATCGACAACATCAACCGCGCCGTCAAGCGCGGTGGCGGTCTGGAGGCCGGCGGCGCCGACTACCAGACCATCATGTACGAGGGCTACGGCCCGAACGGCGTCGCCGTCCTGATCGAGTGCCTCACCGACAACCGCAACCGCGCCGCCTCCGACGTGCGCGTCGCGATGACCCGCAACGGCGGCTCGATGGCCGACCCGGGCTCGGTGTCGTACCTGTTCACCCGCAAGGGCGTCGTGATCGTCCCCAAGGCTGACGGCGTGGACGAGGACAAGCTCTTCGAGGTCGTCCTCGACCAGGAGCCCGAGGAGATCAACGACCTCGGCGACTCGTTCGAGATCGTCTCCGAGGCCGCCAAGATGGTCGCCGTGCGCACCGCGCTGGTGGACGCCGGCGTCGACTACGACTCGGCCGAGGCCAACTTCCTCCCGAGCATGCAGGTCGAGCTGGACGTCGACGGCGCCCGCAAGATCCTCAAGCTGATCGACGTGCTGGAGGACAGCGACGACGTGCAGAACGTCTTCGCCAACTTCGACATCTCCGACGAGGTCGGTGCGCAGCTCGACGCCGAGTGATCGTTCTCACTCCCCGGCCCGGGGGGGGGGGGGGGGGGGGGGGGGGGGGGGTGGGGGGGGGGGGGGGGGGGGGAAGGGGGGGGGGGGAGGGGGGAGCAGGGGGGGGGGGGG